>CAJJYZ010000019.1 GCA_905197485.1 uncultured Lachnospiraceae bacterium
AAAATCCGGGGCAAATGTTTTACTTATTTTGGGACATTTTCAAAAATGCTTGACAGCATTTATTTTCCCGAAGGCGAACTTTTCATAAATTGTTGTAAATTTGAGGAAAACAGAGTATAATACAAATGTTAAATACGATTTTATCCAGAATGAATTGGAGGTATAAATATGAAAGGTAGTATGAGTACAGATTTCGGAATTATCACAATTGACCCTGAAGTAATCGCAAAGTATGCGGGTTCCGTAGCGGTGGAATGTTTTGGAATCGTTGGAATGGCTGCCGTCAGCATGAAAGACGGATTGGTTCGTTTGTTAAAGAAAGAAAGTCTGACAAAAGGAATTCAGGTATCTATTTCCGAAGATAATAAGATTACCTTGAATTTCCATGTGATTGTATCTTACGGAGTAAGTATTTCTGCTGTGACAGAGAACTTAATCAGCAACGTAAAATACAAGGTAGAGGCATTCACAGGAATGTCTGTCGATAAGATTCACGTCTATATCGAAGGCGTTAGAGTGATTGATTAGTTAAGGAGGATTTTGTTGTGGCAACAAAGACAATCAATGCAGAAATGCTCGCCAAGATGTTTCTTGCGGGAGCCGGGAATATTGAGGCTAAGAAAGAATTTATTAATGAACTGAATGTTTTCCCAGTACCGGACGGGGATACGGGAACGAATATGTCCTTGACGATTATGGCGGCGGCGAAAGAAGTATCTGCCATCGAGACATTAGACATGATGACGCTTGCGAAGGCGATATCATCTGGTTCTCTTCGCGGTGCAAGAGGAAACTCCGGTGTCATTCTGTCTCAGTTATTCCGAGGATTTACAAAGGCAATCAAAGAACATAAAGAGATTGATGTAACGACTCTTGCGGCAGCATGTGTGAAGGCGAAAGAGACAGCATATAAAGCGGTTATGAAGCCGAAGGAAGGTACGATTCTGACGGTGGCAAGAGGAATCGCCGAGAAGGCAGAAGAGCTTTCCTGGGAGACAGATGACCTGGAAGAATTTATTCCACAGGTTCTTGCACACGCAGAAGAAGTCTTACAGAGAACGCCGGAGATGCTTCCGGTTCTAAAAGAAGCAGGCGTAGTAGATTCCGGTGGACAGGGATTATTGGAAGTGTTAAAGGGCGCATATGATGCATTTTTAGGAAAAGAGATTGATTACACAGCAATCGCTCCAAGCAAAGGCGCCGGAGTAACGAAGATTAGCGCGGAGACGACGGCAGATATTAAGTTCGGTTACTGTACAGAGTTTATCATCCTGGCAGAAAAAGAATTTACAGAAGAAGACGAGATGGGATTTAAAGCCTATCTGGAATCCATCGGAGATTCCATCGTGTGCGTAGCCGATGATGAGATTGTAAAAGTACATGTTCATACGAATGACCCTGGACTTGCCATCCAAAAAGCGCTTACATTTGGACAGCTTTCCCGCATGAAGATTGATAACATGCGCGAGGAGCATGAAGAGAAATTAATTCGTGATGCAGAGAAATTAGCGGCAGAAGAAGCCGCGAAGAAGAAAGAAGAACCAAGAAAAGAGATGGGATTCATCGCCGTTTCCATCGGAGAAGGCATGAATGAGATTTTCAAAGAACTTGGCGTAGATTACATTATCGAAGGCGGACAGACGATGAACCCGAGTACGGAAGATATGCTGGCAGCCATCGACGCGGTTCATGCAGAACATATCTTCATTCTTCCGAATAACAAGAATATTATCATGGCTGCAAATCAGGCGCGCGACTTGACAGAAGACAAAGATATCATTGTGATTCCGACAAAGACGGTTCCGCAGGGCATTACGGCAATTATTAATTTCATGCCGGAAGCAGACGCCGGCACGAACGAAGAGACGATGCTGGATGAAATCCAGAATGTAAAAACAGGCCAGGTTACTTACGCAGTACGCGATACAAGAATCGATGACAAAGAAATCCATGAAGGCGATATTATGGGAATCGGAGATAAAGGAATTCTCTCCGTAGGACCGTCTGTAGAAGGAACGGCGAAAGATATGCTCGCCCAGCTTGTAGATGAAGATTCCGAGCTAATCAGCATCTACTATGGACAAGACGTATCCGAGGAAGATGCGGAAAACTTCGCAGAAGAAGTGGCAGAGCTTTATCCGGATGCAGATATCGATATGCATTTTGGCGGACAGCCGATTTACTACTACGTTCTTGCAGTAGAATAAGTGAGAAACGATACAGGGTGTGCAAAAGCACACCCTTTTTCTGAAATTTAAGAAAGGAAAACTCGCGGGAGGAATGGAACGATATGAATGAGAAATCTAGAGTGCGTGAGTTAAAAGGAATCGGAGAAAAAACAGAAAAAATCTTTCAAAAACTGGGAATCGATACGGTCGGAGACTTGATTCGATATTTTCCGCGCTCCTATGACGTATATGAGGCACCTATTTCCATCGGAGAGATAGAAGAGGGAAAGGTTGTAACTGTGACCGGAGCCATCTATGGGAGTGTCCGGGTGAATGGAACACAGGCAATGCAGGTGACAACATTAACGCTGAAAGATATGACAGGGACATTGCATGTTAAATGGTTCAGGATGCCGTTTCTTCGAAGTACGCTTCGTGCAGGAGGTGTTCTGACCTTGCGCGGAAAAGTCTCGAACCGCAGGGGCGTTTTGACGATGGAGCAGCCGGAGATTTTCTATCCGAGTTCCCGATACGAAGAAAAACAGAATACATTGCAGCCGATTTATCCGCTGACAACCGGTCTTACAAACCATACCGTTGCAAAGACGGTAAGACAGGCTATCGGATATTTAGATTTGAAACAGGAATTTCTTCCCAACTCTATCCGCCTAAAATACCATCTTGCAGAATACAATTATGCGATTCGCGGGATTCATTTTCCGGAAACGAAGGAAGAATTTTATTTTGCAAGGGAGCGTCTTGTATTCGAAGAGTTTCTGACGTTTATCCTGTCTTTGCGGCAGATACGCGAGCAGGAAGAGAAGAGCCGGAATCCTTTTACCTTCTCCAGACAGGAAGAAGTAGAAGCCTTGATACAGAAACTTCCGTATCAACTTACCAATGCGCAGAAGAACGTGTGGAATGAAATACGAAACGATATGACAGGAACACATGTCATGTCCCGGCTCGTTCAGGGGGATGTCGGTTCCGGGAAAACGATTATCGCATTTCTCGGACTAATGCTGGCGGGAATCAACGGATACCAAGGGGCAATGATGGCTCCCACAGAAGTGCTTGCAAAGCAGCATTATGAATCGATGCAGACGATGCTTGCACAGTATGGAATTCCGCTTCGGATTACGCTTCTGACCGGCTCGATGACTGCGAAAGAAAAAAGACTTGCGTATGAGAAAATTGCATCCGGTGAAGTTTCTCTCATTATAGGAACCCATGCTCTGATTCAAGAGAAGGTAGAATATCAAAATCTTGCGCTTGTAGTCACAGATGAACAGCATCGATTCGGAGTGAAACAACGGGAAATGTTGGCGGGAAAGGGTGTTACACCGCATATTCTTGTCATGAGCGCGACACCGATTCCAAGAACGCTCGCCATCATCATATATGGAGACTTAGATATCTCTGTCATCGACGAGCTTCCGGCAAACCGTTTGCCGATTAAGAACTGTGTCGTTGACACGAGTTATCGGAAAACAGCCTATGAATTTATTCGGAAGCAGACCGTCCAAGGAAGGCAATGCTACGTTATCTGCCCTATGGTGGAAGAAAGCGAAGCGCTGGAGGCAGAAAATGTCACCGATTATGCAAAACAACTCCAGGAAGAACTTGGTTCTTCTATCTGTGTTGAATATTTGCATGGGAAAATGAAACAATCTCAGAAGGATGCTATCATGGAGCGTTTTTCAAACAATGAGATTCAAGTGCTTGTATCTACTACAGTTATTGAAGTCGGAATCAATGTGCCAAACGCTACCGTCATGATGGTGGAAAACGCAGAACGATTCGGTCTGGCGCAGCTTCATCAGCTTCGTGGGCGTGTAGGACGTGGGAATCACCAGTCCTACTGCATTTTTATGACCGCGTCGAAAGCGAAAGAAACGAAAAAAAGGCTGGAGATTTTAAATCACTCCAACGACGGCTTTTATATTGCGAGTGAAGATTTGAAATTAAGAGGTCCCGGAGACTTGTTTGGTATCCGGCAGAGCGGCATTTTGGACTTCAAATTAGGAGATGTGTTCCAGGATGCGAAGATTCTGCAAAATGCTAGCGATGCGGCTGCCGAGATTTTGCAGGAAGACCCGGGATTGGAGTCGGAAGAACATCAAAAATTAAAACAGCATTTACAGAGCTATATCCAGCATGGAATGCTGGAGACAACACTATAAAAAGATAACAAAAATTGCCAGTGTAGATTTTCAATTTCTCCACATACTATGGATGTAACAAAGCAGAAGCAAGTTACAAAATAGATGATAGAACAAGAGTTAATTTAAAGGAGGAAATTTATCATGGCAAGTCGTTCATCAAATAGGGCTGCTGTACCTGAAGCAAAAACAGCATTAGACAAATTTAAATATGAGGTTGCAACTGAACTCGGAGTACCATTATCAGACGGTTACAACGGTGACTTAACATCCAGACAGAATGGTTCTGTGGGTGGGTATATGGTCAAAAAGATGATTGAAGAGCAGGAGAAACAGATGGCTAACAAATAAGTCTCTGGCGTTCTGAAAGAAAGAATCAAAAGTGAGTAGAAAAATAGCGTGTAAGGGTAAAATGGCTCTTATGCGCTATTTTTTCCGGCAAATTTTCGAAAGCGCTTTTGCGAAAAAATATATTAGAACAATTGTTACAGATTAGACAATATGATACAATGTAATGAATAAATTCATCCTAGGAAGGAGAGCCTTGTTTATGAAGAAAAGAATACTTTCAGCGTTTATAGTAATGATAATTGCAGTTACCATGGGGGAAAGTACATATCAATGGAATAGAAATAAAGGGCAGATATATTTATACGGGGAAGCGCATGCCGAGTCGGAACTTATTGAGCGGGAATATGATTTATGGTACAAATATTACCATGAAGATGGGATGCGGCATCTGTTTATCGAAGCTCCTTATTATGACGCGGAATTTCTGAATTTATGGATGCAGTCAGGCAGTGATGAATTATTGGAGCAGATGCGGATAGAACAGATAGGAACATCTGGAGCAAGTTCGGTAAGCAATGAGTTTTATAAGAAAATCAAACGGGAGTGTCCTGAAACTATTTTTCATGGGACAGATGTGGGACATCAGTATGATACAACCGGAGAGCGTTATCTTGATTATCTGGAAGAAACAGGACAGGCGGATTCAGAAAAATATAAACGAGCGCTGGAAGTGATGAAGCAAGGAGAAATATTTTATAAGAATAGCGAAGAAGAAGGTTTTGTTTATCGTGAAAAGAAAATGGTAGAAAACTTTATCTGGGAATATGAAAAGTTGAAAGGCGAAAGTATTATGGGAATCTACGGTGGCGCTCACGTTCAAATGGAACAGGTAGATTACGGTAAGGGATTCATTGACAATATGGCAATTCAGCTTCATGAAAAATATCAGGAGCGACTGATTACAGAGGACTTGACGGACACTCCTTACGAATCAGATATTCAACCGAAAGAGGCTTTAGAAATAAACGGAAAGCAATATAAAGCGTCTTATGTAGGATATACGCAAACGGTGATTGAAGGGAAATACTATTCGACCATGTTGATTTACAGCCTAAAAGACGGGAAGAAAGATTTTGAAAATATGCCGATGGGAGACCCGATATCTGCAGCGGATGTGCTGGAACTTGATGTAAATTACGGTACGGTATATGCGTTGGAATTGATTGGAGATGGCGAATATGTGGGAACAAGACTATTTCTTACCGATACATCAGCTATGGAAGACGGAAGCGTTATGATGCGGGAGATTCTATTTTAATACTGATTGAAAAATTATCAAAAATTACCAGTCACAGAAAGTGAGACGATAAATGGAACATCATAAAACAGAACAATACTTTATTTTCGAATTGCTGGGCTCTGCCCTTAACCAGACTCCTTGGGATACAATACCGGAAGCGCTGGATTGGAAATATGTTTATACCCTTTGCAAGTATCATAAAATAGACAATTGGGCAGCATATGCTTTGGACTATGCGGACACTACGATACAGAAACAGATTCCCGAGAATGTGCGCCAGATATTTCTTTTGGCGAAACAAAAAGGTATCGCGCGGGAAGCAACTCAGTTTTTCTCTTTAGAGGAGATGCAGAAAGAATTTGAAGAAAATCGAATTTACAACATTCCGCTCAAAGGCGCACAGTTAAAATCATATTATCCTTCGCCTGATATGCGATTCCTGACAGATTTGGATATTTTATGTCATAGGGAAGATGCAGAGAAGATTTCCGAGATTATGACAGGACTTGGGTATCGGATGGAACATGGAGGAGGACACCATGATGTCTATGTGAGGGAACCTTTCATGACAGTAGAAATTCACTGGATTTGCTCCACGAATAATACCAGTATGAATGCGTTATTCGAAAATATTTGGGAGCGGTGCACAAACTGGGAAGGATATGAGTATTCCCGCCGGATGCCTTGGGAAGATTACTATGTATATATGGTCGGCCATATGGCAAAACATTTTCGGTATGGTGGAATTGGGCTGCGAATGCTTCTTGACTTCTATGTTTTTGAGAAATGTTTGCAGGAAAGCTGCGATTGGCAGTATGTGGAATACCATCTGAAGAAAGCAAAATTATTCTTGTTCGCTCAGACAATGAGCAGTTTCCTGAAGAAATGTTTTCGACAGAAGGAGCTAACTTCCGAAGAACAGCTTTTGCTGGAACATATCTGGGAAAATGGTGCATACGGAACAAAAGAAACGCATTCCGGAATCCGTTTCCTGAAGGATGGAGGAAGCAAAGGAACTATATGGAAGAACAGAATCTTAATTTACATTCATGTCCTATTTCCGCCGTTGGATGGCATGAAACAGATGTATCCATATTTGGAGAAGTACCCTTTCTTTCTTCCGGCGGCATGGTTTCAACGATTGATGAAGAAAACGTTGTTTGAGCGTCAGAAGAGCCGAGAAGTGTGGAAAGATGCCGGAAATACAGACAATCTGGATAAAATGAATAGGATATCCCGGGCTGCCGGGTTGTATTAAAAAATCCCTTCCTTGTTTTCGATGTGAGATGAGGAAGGGGTTTTGAGTTTGAACATCGTAACATTCAATTCCGAAGACACGATTTTGATGAGTGGATTAGACAATGATGGTGATGTTGGAGACTGGGGAGATGAGGATTTAGGTTAATCTATGAGAAAGAAACGAGTCACAATCCTTATAACAGTACTTCTGCTTGGGATGCTGGTATTTGGTATTTCTTTATTTCATAAAGATGAAAATGATACAGACATCAATCAGCAGAATCCATCTATGACGGAAGCAACGAAAGAAGAGGATTCCGTACCGGAAAACATATCTTCGAACTCAACGATTCCAATGCAAGGCGACGAATCGGGAAAAAACGTAGATGTGCAAGATGTTTACAATCAAACAGAGGTGGAAGAACCGCCGCAACAAAGCCTTGATAATGAGGCAGAAATCCCGGAAAACTGGGGCGAATAACAACTAGAAGGAGAAACAGAATGCGAAAAAGACTAACAAAAATGCTGATTACATTTGCATTAGCCTTAACATTCCTATTAGGCAGCAGTGGATTCGCACTGGCAGCAGAAACTGAAACATATATTCACACAGAGTCCATGGAGATTCGTATCGAAGGAAAGACTGGCTTACGTACCATTGCCTCCATCGACAAAAAGTATTACGAGCAATTCATAGAAAATGGGAAAAAGGTAACCTATGGAACTGTCGCTGTTCCGGCAAGCGCTCTGGAAGCAGATGGAAGAGAATTGGTTATCGGAGGAAGTTACAAACTTAATGGGAAATCTTATAGTGCACTGACGATTCCGGCGGAAAAGAACTGGAAAACGACGGAAGATAAACTTTACTTTACAGGAGTTTTGACAGGAATCAGCGGTTCCGGATTCAATACCAGATATGCGGTCAGAGCGTACATCACTGTAGATGAAAAGACAACTTACGGCAACGTGTTGGCACAATCGTCCTATGTAACCGCTCAGAAGATGCTGCAGTCGCAGGAGACGACTTCCGAAGACAGAGCATGGCTTGCGAAAAACATCCTGGATGCTTGTGATGATGCGAAAAAAGTAACGCAACAGACTTTGACGATTACGGCAGAACAAGTGAAAAACGGTACGTATGAATTAGGAGCTACTTCCAAGGTAAGAAACTACAAAAACATTATGATTGATAGTTCGGTACAGGATGCAGAAATTATCCTGGACAATCTGCGGGTGAGAAACCTGGAAGTTTCCGCAGAAGCGAATTGTACGATTACTGCGGACAATACTTCTTTTGACACGATTTCTAAGAAGCTTGCCGGAGCAAGAGGAGAAAGCGGGAATGTAGTGTTGAATCTGGGAACCGGTTCTTCGGTTGCAAAGCTTTCCGCGGCAAGTAATCTGACCGTAAACGGCGCCTTGAAGGTCGCAGAGGTTACGGTAGATACGCCGGTAACAAATTTTGTCATCAACGTGCCTGCGGAAGAATTGAACGTATCGAAACAGGCAGGAGGTTCCAATATCATTGTCAACAGCAACATTGAAAACGCCACATTGAATGGCACAGATTCTACAATAAGCGGAACCGGAAAACTGGACAAGGTGCAGGATAATGGAAACAATCATGTGGATATCGAAATCGGCGAAGACCTGTCGGCAAATGAAATCATATCCGTAGAAGTGCGCGGAATGAATCGCATGGTGGTAACGCTTGCAAAGGAGACGGAGAAGGTGTTGACGGTAGATGACATGACAATTTTCTGCCATGGCGGAAAGGACATGACGATTCTGAAAGTGGAGACAACGAACCGCAAAGTGTATACGGTTACGACATCTGTTTTTGCAAAAGATGATACCTATACATTCTCGATTGAAATAGACGGAAAGATTATCCAGAAGGAGTTCAGTTATAAGGTGGATTGCCCGACGGTAAGCAATGCGACCGTATTGCGAAGCGAAGAGACAAGAGCCGAATTTGACCTTTTTGATGTAGATGATGGAGGTTACGTTTACGTATACATTCCGGGACATACGCAGACTGGCAGAAATGAGACGGAACTGCCATCGGTGGAGACTGTCAAAAAAGGATATAAAGAAGCAATCTCTGTAGGATTTAATAAAGTACTGCTCCGAGGGCTGGACGCGGGAATTTCTTATCCATTATATTATGTGCTGGAAGCGTATGATGGAAGAACTTCTGATGTTTTCGGACCGCTCACAATCAATGGGACTGTGGAGGAAGAGCCGAATATTTCCCCTGTCTATGAGATTGTATCTGTAAGCGAAAAACCTCGGAATACAATTACCATCCGTTTAAATCAAGCGCCGGAAGAAACATTGACGCTGGATAATTTTTCATTCATTTGTCCGACCGGTTCAGAAATTACAACGGATAAAGCAACATTAAAAATAAGCGAAGACAGACTCGTATATACGATTGTTATTCCGGACAACTATTACCACAAAGATAACCAGTATGTTGCGAAGATTACGTTCTCAGACGGAACAGTCGCGAAGAAGAGATTTGAGGTGAAATATAATCCGCCGGTAACAACACTTCATAAAGTGGAGCGTATTGCGGAAGACAAAGTGCGGTATACGTTCACATCGGATAAAGAAGGCGTATTCTACTTTGGGACATATAATTTTAATGGCGAGTATGGAAGTGAAAATAACACACCGACGGCAGAGCAGATTCTAAATGGAGAAGTGATTTCTATCAAGAAACAGATGTACAGCGGAAGTAATTCTGTAGAAATACCATACAATGGAAAAGACAAAGACTGGTTTGCGATTCACGTCGATGCTTATGGAAACTATGCAAATTATACAGAACACGATAAAATTCCGGCCTATGTTCCACCGAAGCCGGAGGAATCCGAACTCGCAATTGAATCAGTTGTATATAACAAAGACTATTCCGGAAGTATGAGCACTTGTCTGGATATTACATTTACAACATCGATTGATGAACTTCCAATGCAGGAACTCATAAGTTTTGAAGTCATTAGCGGAAGTTCCGTAGGAAAATTGTTGCTGGAAAGAAGCTTTCTGGATAGTGAACAGAAGGTTCTGAGAATCCGTTCGTTGAATATGGCATTTAAACCGGGAACATATAAAATCAGTATGTACGTTTACAAAGATGGAATTCCGAAAAAAGTAGCAAAAGAATTCGTAATTGACTAATGGAAAAGGACTTGGGAGAATTGCTGCCAGGTCCTTTTCGACAAGGAAAGGAAAAAGTTTATGCGGTATCAAATTGCAGGATGTATCACAGAATATACTCCGATTTATGAGATGTTGCGGCAGAAGATGAAACCGTATCTGTATGACAAAGAAGGTGAGACGAAGATTACGCTTCGCCTGACAGACGAGTTTTGTGAAAGAAAGCAGAAAGAGCAGCCGCACTTAACCGTTTCCCAGTGTGAATATATATTTGCAGGAAATCAGTTTTACCGAAAGTTTCTTCTGCAAGGAGGATTTATGTTACATGCATCCGCTGTGGAAGTCGATGGCAAAGCCTACCTGTTTTCGGCGGACAGCGGCACAGGAAAGTCTACGCACGCGAAACAATGGCAGTCATATTTTGGAGAAGAACGTGCGCTCATTCTCAACGACGATAAACCGGCGGTTCGAAAGGAAAAAGAAGGGTGGTTTGCCTATGGTACGCCCTTTAGCGGAAAAACGGATGAGAACTTAAATCGGAGGGCAGAGCTTCAGGGAATTTGCATGATTGAACAGGGAGAGACGAATGAGATTCATCAGATTTCTGCCGGGGAGGCGATTCCCCTTCTGATGCAGCAGACGATTGTGCCGGAAGAATGCGAGTCTGCCGGAATGCTGCTCACTTATCTGGATAGTCTGCTGAAGGAAGTGCCTATCTATCGCATGCGGTGTACGATTTCGACAGAAGCTGCAAAGATGGCATACGAAAAAATGAAAGGAAAGTAAATCATGAGAATAAAAGAAGGATTTATGATGAGAGAAGTGGCGGGAAAATATGTAGTTGTTCCTGTCGGAGTTGGAACTTATTCGTTCAAAGGGATGATTCAGATGAATCGACTCGGAGCGTTTTTATGGGAACAATTGAAGGAAGAACAAACAAAAGAAGAATTAACTGCAAAAATATTGGAACGATATGATGTGGATTCTGTGCAAGCGGAACAGGACGTAGAGACGTTTACGACACAACTTTTGGATGCCGGAATTTTGGAGAGATAACATGGAACATTCTGTCGAAAAGACATTGGAACAAATTCTAATGGAAAAAGGGGAACTTCTAACAGCGGCAGCCGGTGTCAGTATGCTGCCATGTATCCGGGCGCAGAAGGATGTGCTGCATCTCGCAAAAGTGACAGAACCGCTGAAAGTGTATGATATCATTTTGTATCGAAGAAAAAATAAGACTCTGATTCTGCATCGGATTCTAAACATTCTGGATTCCGGATATGTACTTTGTGGGGACAATCAGTCTGCCTTGGAATATGGGATACAGGAATCCCAGATTTTGGGTGTGTTACGTGGCTTTTATAGGGATGGACGCTATATTGACTGCCGGACAAATCGCTTATATCTGGCATATGTAAAGGTTTGGTGTCATTCATTAAGAGTGAGAAGAAGATTACTTTATACGATGAATTTAGGGAAAAGGGGCTGGAATAAAATAACATGCAGGAAAAAGAATTAAAGACAATACGCTGGATATATCGCTACTGTAAGAAATATATGTGGGCGGTATCTCTGCTTGCGGGAATCAGCGCCTTACTTGCAGGAAGCTTTATTCTGCTTGCCCTTGTTTCCAGTCGGATTCTGGACATTGCGTCGGGAGCGGCAGACGGCTCCTTTCTCCGATATACTGGACTATTAGTATTCATCATCGGTTCTCAGGCGTTTCTTAGTATTTTGAACAGTAATCTGCGTGTACGGATTTCCGGAAAAATAGAAATTCGCTTGAAAGAAGTCGTGTTTTCCTCGCTTTTAGAAAAGTCTTATCTTGCAGTTACAAAGTTTCATTCCGGAGAAATCATGAATCGTCTGACAAGCGACATCGATATCCTTGTTAACGGAATTGTCGGGATGATTCCACAGGTGATTTCTCTCGGCACAAAGCTGATTGCTGGATTATTTGTATTATTTCAGATTGACTTTTCCTTTACGCTGCTGATTCTGTCAATCGGGGTCCTTATCTGTATATGCAGTAGAGTTTATAGCCGCAGATTCCGCCATCTTCATAAAGAAGTGCAGGAATATTCGGGCAGAGTCCGCTCCTTTTTGCAAGAATGCATCGAAAATTTGATTGTCATGAAATCTTTTTCTAACGAATCTTGGATTCAGGAAAAGCTGGAAGTTCATCAGCAGGAATACTATCGGAAGAAGCTGAGGAAAAACGCTGTCAGTAATTTGGCGAATACAACCATGTACGTTATGTTCACTACGGGATATTACGCAGCTTTGGTATGGGGAGCCATACAGATTGCGAAAGGTGTGTTAACATTTGGCACGCTCACTGCATTTCTTCAGATTATCGGCCAGATTCGTACGCCTTTCCGCAACCTCTCTGGCTTACTTCCCCAATACTATAGTATGATTGGTTCGGCGGAACGTCTGATGGAGCTGGAGATGTTACCTGATGAAAAGTGTGGAACAAAGCTTTTAAATCGTGAGGCGTTTTATGAAGAAATGGATGCGATTGTTTTTGAAAACGTTTCCTTTTCTTATGAAGAAGGAGAAGTGTTACATGACTTTTCTGCCCGGATTGAAAAAGGATGCCTGACTGCAATTGCAGGAACTTCCGGAAAAAGAAAGAGCACGATGATGAAACTTCTTTTGGGATTGATTTCTTGCGATAAAGGGAACATTTATTTTGAGAGAAACCAGAGAGAAAACATTTCTTTGGATGCGGGAAGCAGGGATTTGTTTGCCTATGTTCCACAAGGAAATTTTATCCTCTCGGGTACGATTCGTGACAATATTGCGTTTTCGAATCAAGAAGCAACGGAAGAAAAGATTATAGATGCAGCGAAAACCGCCTGTATCTGGAATGTCATTCAAGAACTTCCGCAGGGGCTTGACACCATTTTAAAAGAGCGTGGGGCCGGTCTGTCAGAAGGACAAGTGCAGAGAATTGCAATTGCACGAGCTGTCTTAAGCGAAGCGCCAATTCTACTCTTAGATGAATGCACCTCGTCTTTAGATGAAGAAACAGAAAAACAGGTATTGAAGAATCTGAAAAAATTACCAAAAACTATCCTGTGCATTTCCCATAGAACTGCGGCATTCGACAGTTGCGATGCGAGAATAGAAATCTAAATTGTGCGTTTTCGACAAAAATCTCGCTCTATTTTCGTGGAATATTGCAACTTGTATATAGAGTTCCGATATGTTATAGTGAATATACAATCGAGAGTACAGAAAATAGTGTGTTACTGGTAAGCAGGCATGAACTATTCGGCAATCCAATGAAGGCTTAGTGTATCGATATATATGTTGATAATTGGAGAAGCAGATATGTTTGTGTCTTTTTTTATTGAGAAATGAAAGGTTTTTTGATTCATGTATCAAATTATAAAAGTGTTGAACAACAATGTCTTTCTTGCGAAGCACGAGGAAGGCGAACGGGTTTTGATGGGAAAAGGCATAGGCTTTGGGAAGAAGCCGGGCGATAGATTTTCTGCCATCGAAGGAGCGAAGATTTACACGCTGGCAGCCGATGAGAATACGCATTCGGCAATCAATACGGTGAAGAGTATTGACCCGAAATATCTGGAAGCGGCCGGATGGTTGATTGATGAGGCGAAGCTCGTGTTCGGGAGCGTCAATCCGGATATCTTGATTCCGCTGGCGGACCATATCGCATTCGCGGCGAAACGGGCGGATGAGAATATCCATATCCCTAATCCGTTTATTGCGGATATTAAGGCGTTATTCGGAAAAGAGTATACGGTTGTTTTAAAGAGCCGGGAAGCCATCGAGAAGATGACCGGCTATCGGATTACGGAGGATGAGGTTGGATTTATCGCACTCCATATTCATTCCGGGTTATCGGATACGCAAGTGTCAGAGACACTCCGCATCACACAGATTATTGATGCGTGTATTTTAAATATAGAAGAGATGTTGAACCAGAGCATCAGCCGGGAATCTCTTGGCGGCATGCGTCTGATGAGCCATCTGTATTATATGATTGCAAGGGCAAAGGCAAAGGAAAAGCTCAACATTGACTTGAATCGTTTTGTGGAAGAAAACTATGCGAAAGCAGGAATGGTTGCGCGTCAAATCTGCCGCTATATCGAGCAGAAGCTGGAGATACCGATTATGAAAGAAGAAGAGGGATTTCTGGCGGTACATATTCAGACCATCATTCTTCCATGATGATAAATAAAAAAACAAAGAAAAAGGAGAAAAAAACATGAAAACATTTGAGTACACAATTAAAGATGAATTAGGAATCCACGCAAGACCGGCAGGAATGCTTGCAAAAGAAGGAAAGAACTATAAAAGTACAGTTACAATTACAAAAGCCGGAAAATCAGCAGAAATCACAAGATTATTAGCTGTAATGTCTTTGGGTGTAAAATGTGGTGAGACAGTAGAAGTTTCTGTAGAAGGTGAAGACGAAGAGACAGCTTTTGAAGAAGTAAAAGCATTCTTTGAAGCAAATTTATAAGATTGATAAATGGTGGAAGAAGCAATGGAATGTTTAAAGGGAAAATCAGTATATAAAGGGATTGCTCTCGGTAAGATTTCTGTGTTGAAGAAAAATGATTATGTTGTAAAACGTACAAAAACAGAAGATGCAGAAGCAGAAATCAAACGAGTAGAAGAAGCAAAAGACAAAGCGCGCGCACAGCTTCAGAAGTTATATGAAAAAGCTTTGAAAGAAGTAGGAGAGGCGAGCGCAGCAATCTTCGAAGTACATCAGATGATGCTGGAAGATGCGGATTTTAACGAAGCAATCGAAAATATTATCCGTACACAGGAAGTCAACGCAGAATATGCGGTTGCTTCTGCAGGAGACAGCTTCTCCGAGATGTTTGCAAGCATGGATGATGATTATATGCGTGCGAGAGCAGCGGATATCAAAGATATTTCCGAGCGTCTTATACAGAATCTTGCCGGCGCGGAAGGAAATGATTTACAGTTTGAAGAGCCGGTTATCGTTGTGGCTGATGATTTGACGCCGAGCGAGACGGTACAGATGGACAAGGAGAAGATTCTTGCATTTGCGACTGTACATGGTTCTACCAATTCCCATACGGCGATTTTGGCGCGTATGATGAATATTCCGGCGTTGATTGGCCTGAATTTAAACCTGGAAGAACTGAAAAGCGGAATGGAAGCTGTGATTGACGGCTTTACAGGAGAGATGATTCTGGAGCCGACAGCGGAAGTAAAAGAAGAAGTGCAGAATAAGATTGCAGAGGAAGAAGAGAAGAGAAACTTACTTTTAGAATTAAAAGGAAAAGAAAATGTGACTCTCGGCGGCAAAAAAATCGAGATTTATGCCAATATCGGAAGCGCTTCCGACGTCGGATATGTGTTAGAGAATGACGCTGGAGGAATCGGACTCTTCCGAAGCGAATTCTTGTATATCGGAAGAAATGAACTTCCAAGCGAAGAAGAGCAGTTCCAGGCATACAAGCAGGTTGCTCAGAATATGGCCGGCAAGAAAGTGATTATCCGAACACTGGATATCGGCGCAGATAAGCAGGCGGATTACCTGAACCTTGGAAAAGAGGAGAATCCGGCGCTTGGTTACAGAGCGATTCGTATCTGTCTGTCTCAGCCGGACATCTTCAAGACACAGTTGAGAGCGCTTTTCAGAGCGTCCATGTACGGAAATCTCGCGATTATGTACCCGATGATTACTTCGGTGGAAGAAGTACAGAAAATCAAACGGATTGTAGCGGAAGTAAAGAAGGAACTTTACGAATGCGACATCCCATACAAAGATGTGGAAGAAGGAATTATGATTGAGACACCGGCGGCTGTCATGATTAGTGATGAACTTGCCGAGATGGTAGACTTTTTCAGTATTGGTACAAACGATTTGACACAGTATACACTGGCAATTGACCGTCAGAACGAGAAGCTGGATGCTTTCTACAAACCGCATCATAAAGCCGTATTGAAGATGATTCAGATGGTAGTGGACAATTCCCACAAAGCCGGAAAATGGACAGGAATCTGTGGAGAATTGGGAGCCGACACAGAGCTCACAGAGACATTCGTAAGAATGGGTGTGGACGAACTCTCCGTAGCTCCTTCTATGGTCTTGAAACTGAGAAAAATCATTCGGGAAATGGAATAAAAGAGGAGACAGATATGTTTGGTTCATTAAAAGAAAAATTAGGATTTGGTAAAAAAGCAGGCGAAGTGTTATATGCGCCGATTGAAGGAGAAACAGTAGAGCTTTCCAAAGTAAGCGACCCGACATTTGGTCAGGAGATTTTGGGAAAAGGGGTTGCGATTCTTCCTTCTGTTGGAAAAGTCTATGCGCCAATCGATGGAACAGTGGAGATGGTATTTGATACAAAACATGCCATTACAATGAGAACAGACAGCGGAATGGAAATTCTGATTCATGTAGGCTTGGATACTGTGACATTAAACGGGGCTCCGTTTACGGCACACGTTGCTGCCGGAGACAAAGTAAAAGCCGGAGATTTGATGTTAGAGTTTGACATCGAAGCGATTCAGGGCGCCGGATTAGAAATCATTTCTCCAATCATCATTTGTAATACGGCGGATTACAGCGAGATTCAGCCGGTTACCGGAAAAACGGTTACGACAAAAGATACAGTGATGACAGTTATCAAATAATATGATATTGAACCTTGCAATGCGAGGTTTTATATAAGAGAAGATGTAACATAAGAAATGGGAGAAAAGGAGGAAAAAATTATGAAATATCTTCAAAAATTAGGTAAAGCATTGATGCTTCCAGTAGCTTGCTTACCAATCTGTGGTATCCTCATGGGTATCGGATACTTTTTATGTCCTGCTACAATGCAGGGTGGTGACATTGCCGGTATGAAAGAAATCATCGGTATGTTCCTTGTAAAGGCCGGTGGAGCCTTAATCGACAACATGGCAATCTTATTTGCAATCGGTGTCGGTGTCGGTATGTCAGATGACAACGACGGTACTGGCGGACTTGCCGCTATGGTTTCCTGGTTAATGATGACAACACTTCTTTCAGAAGCAGTTGTAACAGTCATCAGACCTTCTGTTGTTGAAAATGCAAACTACTTACTTGCATTCCAGAAAATTGCGAACCCATTCATCGGTATCATCGCAGGTATCATCGGTTCCAGCTGCTACAATAAGTTCAAAGGTACAAAATTACCTTCATGGCTTGCATTCTTCAGTGGTAAACGTAGCGTAGCAATCGTTGCAGGCGTTGTTTCTATCGTAACATCCGCAGTATTATTATTCGTATGGCCAATCGTATTCA
The DNA here is from genome assembly GCA_905197485.1 of uncultured Lachnospiraceae bacterium. GTDB lineage: Bacteria > Bacillota > Clostridia > Lachnospirales > Lachnospiraceae > Faecalimonas. The sequence goes on from CAJJYZ010000019.1 coordinate 17,617, forward strand.
GTGGATTGATTTCTATTGGACAGGCAATCGTAAAATTAGGCGCTGTCGGAGCTGGTATCTATGCATTCTTGAACCGTCTGTTAATTCCGACTGGTTTACACCATGCATTGAACAACGTATTCTGGTTTGATACAATCGGACTTGGAGATTTAACAAACTTCTGGGCTGGTAAAACATCCGCTGATGTTACTTGGAGCCTAGGTATGTACATGTCAGGATTCTTCCCATGTATGATGTTCGGTGTTCCGGGTGCAGCTTTAGCTATGATTCACACAGCAAAACCAGGTAAGAAACAGGTAGCAATCGGTTTAGTTGCTTCAGCAGCTGTTTGTGCATTCCTTTGTGGTGTTACAGAGCCGTTCGAGTTCGGTTTCATGTTCCTTGCTCCGGCATTATATGTAGTTTACGCTTTGTTATACGGTATCTTCGTAGCAGTTACTACAGCATTAGGATTCCGCGCAGGATTCTCATTCTCAGCAGGTGCGACTGACTTATTCTTCTCATCTTCATTACCTGCTGCACAGAAGACATGGATGATTATTCCTTTAGGTATCGCTGCATTCGTTATCTTCTACGTAGTATTCCGTTTCGCTATCACAAAGTTTGACTTAAAAACTCCTGGTAGAGAAGACGATGATGTAGAAGCAGAGACAAAAGCAGTATTAGCAAACAACGACTTCACAGAAGTTGCAAGAATCATCTTAGAAGGTTTAGGTGGAAAAGAGAACATCACTTCTATCGATAACTGTATTACAAGACTTCGTCTTGAAATCAAAGACTACACATTAGTAGACGAGAAGAAAATCAAATCTGCAGGTGTTGCCGGCGTAGTTCGTCCTGGAAAAACAAGCGTACAGGTTATTATCGGAACACAGGTACAGCATGTAGCAGATGAATTCAAAGTATTATGTAAATAATTCCGAAATGGAACGTACATAGTGAAGGGGTAAGGAAATGCAATTTTGCATTTCCTTATTCTTTGTTACGCGTAGAAATTTCATTCGGAGTTCTATCATGAAAAAAGGAGAATCATTTATGGAACATATATTAGAATGCTGTGTGGATTCTGTAGAATCCGCATTGGCGGCACAGGCAGGAGGCGCAGACCGGTTAGAATTGTGCAGCGGTCTGGTGATTGGTGGAATTTCGCCGACAAAAGCGTTGTTTCAAAAAATACGCGAGCAAGTAAATCTTCCGATTCGTGTTTTGCTGCGTCCAAGATTCGGCGATTTTTGTTATAGCACATATGAACATGAGATTTTGAAGGAAGAAGTGAAGATGTTCCGCCGCTTGGGAGCAGATGGAGTTGTAATCGGAAGTCTGACTCCGGACGGAAGTCTTGATATCAGACAGATGGAGGAGCTTATGGAAGAAGCGCGGGAGATGAAAGTTACCTTACATCGGGCGTTTGATATGTGCAGAAATCCGATAGAGACGTTCGCACAAGTAAAAGAGCTTGGAATCGACACGATTCTGACATCCGGTCAGAAAAATCGAGCCGTCGAAGGGATGCCTCTTTTGAAAGAACTCGTGGAAAGAAGTCAGGGAGACGTGGAGATTCTCGTGGGAAGCGGAGTCGATGCTTCCGTCATAGAAACTTTGTATCAGAACACGAAAGCTTCTTCTTATCATATGTCAGGAAAGTGTGTAGAAGAAAGCCGGATGCAATACCGCAATCCGGATGTGAGCATGGGGCTTGCATCCATGAGTGAATATGAAATCTGGAAAACGAGCGAGGAGAAAGTCCGGGAAGCAAAACAGTGCCTTGTAAAGCTGTAGATAGAAAAAAGGTTATGAAATTTTCAGGAATCTATTCATCAGTATTTGACATTTCTTAGACAACTACTTATAATAAACAAGAAAAAGTTGTGGCACACAAGGAGGGAAACGTATGCGAGTAATCGGAGGGAGCGCAAAGCGTTTGCAATTGAAAACATTAGAAGGCTTTGACACGAGACCAACGACAGATAGAATCAAAGAGACGTTATTCAACATGATTTCACCCTATCTTTGTGATTCTGCATTTTTGGACCTCTTCGCGGGAAGCGGCGGAATCGGGATTGAAGCATTAAGCAGAGGAGCCAGAGAAGCGGTTTTTGTGGAGAAGAATCCGAAAGCAATGGAATGTATCCGTCAGAATCTGCAGTTTACCAGACTGGAAAAGCGTGCGGAGACATTGCAGATGGATGTGTTCACAGCACTCCACAGATTGGAAGGAACAAGATGTTTTGACTACATTTTTATGGACCCGCCATATAATCAGAAGCTGGAAAAGGAAGTACTCCTGTATCTGTCGGAATCGGAACTTCTGCATGAAGATACTGTGATTATTATAGAAGCATCGAAGGAAACGGATTTTTCTTATATCTCGGAATTCGGATTTTCCGAGATTAAGACGAAGGAATACAAGACCAATAAACATGTATTTATAGAAAGAGAGCGAGAAGACGTATGCTAAGAGCAATCTATCCGGGAAGTTTTGACCCTGTCACTCTGGGACACATGGATATTATCCGCCGTTCCAGCCATATTGTGGATGAACTAATTGTAGGAGTATTAAATAATAATGCAAAAACTCCGTTGTTTTCTGTGGAAGAACGTGTTAAAATGTTAAAAGAGGCGACAAAAGAACTGGAAAATGTACAGGTCATTCCATTTGAAGGTTTGCTGATTGATTTTGTAAGACAGATGGATGCGAAGCTTGTCATTCGTGGACTTCGGGCGATTACCGATTTTGAATATGAGCTTCAGATGGCTCAGACGAATCACAAACTGGCGCCCGATATCGAGACGACATTTCTGACGACGAGTCTCGAATATTCATTTTTGAGTTCCACTACAGTGAAGGAAATTGCCACGTTCGGAGGAGATATTTCGCAGTTTGTCCTTCCGGTTGTTATTGAGAATATAAAACAAAAAATAGAAATGAAGAATAAAAAAGGAGAGTAATACCCATGAGTAGCCGTATTGAACAGATTATTGAAGAAATTGAGGAGTACATCGATAGTTGTAAATTCCAGCCGCTTTCTACTACGAAGATTATTGTGAATAAAGAGCAGATGGACGAATTGCTTCGTGAACTTCGCATGAAGACACCGGATGAGATTAAACGTTACCAGAAGATTATTGCAAATAAAGATGCGATTCTCGCAGACGCACAGGCGAAAGCCGACAGCATGCTTGAGGAAGCACAGATTCATACGAACGAACTTGTAAGCGAGCATGAGATTATGCAACAGGCATATTCTCAGGCAAATGAAGTCGTAATGACAGCGACAGAGCAGGCTCAGGAGATTCTTGACAATGCTACAAGCGATGCGAACGATATCCGCATCGGCGCGATTCAGTATGCCAACGATATTTTAGCAAACGCTGAGAATATCATCGGTCATACATTAGACAGTTATACAACGAAGTATGATGGTCTTGTAAATTCTCTTCGTGAGTGCTATGAAGTCGTACGCACAAACCGTTCAGAACTTCAGATTCCTGAGAAGTCTGACAGAGGAGTAGAAGCCGAATTCGGTGGAGAGCAGGCTTAACAAACAGAAGAGATATAGCAGAATGCAAGTAAGCTGGTTACGATTGCCGTAATCAGCTTTTCTATTATGTATGGGAGGAGCGGAATTCCGGTGCCGTTCAACATGCATTTTGTCTGCGCGATGGCACAGATTCCTCCGAATGCGACGATTCCTAATATCATGCTATAACGAATCGGGAACAGAAGGCCGGAAGCAGATATCATCGAAACTCCGTTGGTAACTTCCAGGGAAGGAAGCAGAAGATGATTCCAGAATGCATTCTCAATCGGAACTCCTTTCAAAAGAGTTAACAGCACAGAAAACAGGATAATATACCCGCCTACTTTTGTGATGGTTTCGAAGCCGTTCATGATGGCCTCATCGAAAAGTTCAAAATGAAAGGAAACGCTTGTTTCCGAAACGGAGTGTTTCGGTGAAGCGCCGCCGGTTCGATTCTCTCTTTTTCGATAGAAGAATCGGAAGAGAAAGCTTAACAAAAAGGGCGGCAGAAGAAGGATGCAAAGGGAAGGAACGAGAAGAGAGTCTTCTCCTATCTTCTGAAGCACAACATAATTCATAAGAAACATGGGGCTTGTATTATTGCAAAAGGAGAGTAGATAAGAAGCTTCCTCCTTCTCGATTTTTCCGCTCTTCAAAAGGTCGGCGGTGACCTTGGCTCCCATCGGATAGCCACATAGGAATCCGCTGATGATAGCAAAGGTTCCGGAAGAACTTGTCTGGAATACAGGCGACAGAATCTGAGAGACAATTTGCGTTATATAGCGCATTGTGTTTGTCGCGACAAGGAGATTCGTGATAATAAGGAAAGGAAGGAGCGTCGGGAGGACAGTCTGAAACCATAGAAGAAGCCCTTCGCTCGCTCCTTGAAATGTCTCTGCTGGATTCGAAAGCATCATGAGAAAGAGCAGAATCAGCAGAAGCGGCATGCATGTTCTTTTCATAATCATTTTCCTTTCTTTGTATAATTTATAGAAAAATATATGTTTGCTCTTGATTTTTTATGTTCAATGTGCAACAATGTAAATAGAATTTTTTGACTAAGAGAGGGATTAGAAATGGCATTAGAAAATTACGAACCAAAAATTGTACTTCATTATTTTGAGGAGCTGACAAAGATTCCACATGGAACTTATGACTGTAAGAGAATCAGTGATTACTGCGTGGAATTTGCAAAAAGTCTTGGCTTGGAATATATTCAGGATGAAGCATACAACGTAATCATCAAGAAACCTGGTACACCGGGATATGAAGATTGCGAACCTGTGATTATTCAGGGACATTTGGACATGGTTTGTGAGAAGACACACGATTCAGCACACGATTTCAAAAACGATTCTCTGGAATTATATGTGGAAGACGGCAACATTCGTGCGAAAGACACATCACTCGGCGGAGACGACGGAATTGCGATTGCATATGCGATGGCAGTCCTTGCAAGCAATGATTTGGAACATCCTCCAATCGAAGCGCTCTTTACAACAGATGAAGAAGAAGGTATGGGCGGAGCGAATGCGCTTGATATGTCTGTATTAAAAGGACGTATGTTAATCAATATCGACTCAGAAGAAGAAGGAACGCTTGTAGTCGGATGTGAAGGCGGATACGAGAATCCGGTAACAGTTCCGGTTGAGAGAGAAGAGAAAAAGGGAACTGTTTTGACAGTCTCAATCAAAGGATTAAGAGGAGGACACTCCGGTATCGAGATTCACACACAGCGCGGGAATGCCAACAAGTTAATGGGAAGACTTCTTATGACTTTGGCAGCAAAAGGTGTGGACTACTCTCTTGTTGAAATCAATGGAGGTTCCAAACCGAACGTAATTGCACAGTCCGCAACTGCGAAAATCGTAGTAAATTGCCCTCATTGTGCAAAGAATGCATTGGAAATTATCGAAGCATACGCAGAAGATTTGAAAGTAGAATTCGGACAGGATGAACCGAATGTAACAGTGGAAGCCACAACAGAAGACGAGCAGACGGTTCAGGCTATGACAAAAGAAAGCACAAAGAAGATTACATTTTTCGTGACAGCAACACCGGACGGCGTACAGTGCAACAGTCGTGACATCGAAGGTCTTGTTGAGACATCACTGAACCTTGGAATCGTTTCTACAAGAGAAGATTCTGTATGGGCAGATTTCCGCGTAAGAAGTTCTGTACAGAGCAAAAAAGACGATATGAAAGTCGTACTTGCTATGTGGGCAGACTATCTCGGAGGAACAGCTTCCGTAGAGGCTGAATATCCGGCATGGGTATATAAAGCAGATTCCAAACTTCGCCCAATCATGGTAGATACATATGCAGAGCTGTTCGGACATGAACCAGCGGTGGCTACTATCCACGCAGGCCTTGAATGCGGACTCTTTGCCGGAAAATTAGAAGGTTTGGACAGCGTATCATTCGGACCGGCTATGGGACATGTACATTCTGTGAACGAATTCCTGAACATTGAATCCGTAGGACGTATGTGGGAGTATTTAAAAGCAGTATTGGAAAAATGCAAATAAGAGTTCCCCATTGACCGGGAATGAATCATAACATATGAAACATATAGTAATACAAAAAGGAGTTTTCTATGAGACGGAAATTAAAAGGAAACCTGCTCCTTCTTGTATTACTATTTTCTTTTTTTGACGCGCTTTCCATTCAGAAAATTCAGGAAAAAGGCGAGCTTTTAAGGCTTCATTCCGATATGGTTTCTAGTTCAAATTTTCGTGAACAGTCGCTGAATGAGTCTGTCATCGCGCAGATGGAGAAAACAGAGAATCCGGGGCTGATTGCTGCGCTGTATCTTCTGGAAAGCAAGTTTTCCTACGAACCGGTATCGAACCGGTGGAATGCTTCGCAAATTCGGTCTTTGAAGCAAAAATGGTCGGAAACGAAAGAGTGGCTTCCTTACGAGAAAGCATGCTATGCGGTTTGGAATGACCTGAAATATTTTCCGATACCGGAGTCTTCGGTTGATACCTCCCTTCAAGTCCTCTATAAAAACAGTTGGATGAATGAACGGACGTATGGAGGGAAGCGAGGACATGAAGGGACGGATGTGATGGCATCCAGGAATCAACCGGGACTCTATCCCGTTCTCAGCATGACGGATGGGAGGGTGACGAGCAAAGGATGGCTTGAAAAAGGTGGATGGAGGATTGGCGTCACCGCACCCGGCGGCGGATATTTCTACTATGCGCATTTAGATTCTTACGCTTCTCTGAATGTAGGAGATAGGGTGAAAGCAGGAGATTTGCTCGGATATATGGGAGACAGCGGCTATGGGAAAGAAGGCACAACAGGGCAGTTTCCCGTCCATCTCCATGTTGGAATTTATCTCTATGAAGGGGAAAAAGAAATCAGCATCAATCCATACTGGATACTAAAATATCTGGAAAAATATCGGTTAAAATACACATTCTCCTAGTGCAACAAACGAAGATATGCTATAATGAGGAGTAATGTGGAGGTTTAGAAGATGAATTTACCAGTTGCTTTTGAAGAAAAGATGAAGAAACTTCTGGGAGAAGAATTCCCGGATTATATCAAATGCTATGAAGAGCCGAGATTTTACGGACTTCGTGTGAATACAAAAAAAATTACCGTCGAAAAATTCCAGGAAATCTGCCCGTTTGACATTCGGCCGATTCCTTGGATTGAGAACGGATTTTATTATGATGGAGAGAAGGTACAGCCTGCCAAACATCCATATTATTTTGCAGGGTTGTACTATTTACAGGAACCAAGCGCTATGACTCCGGCGAATCGGATTCCGATTGAACCAGGCGACAAAGTGCTGGATGTTTGTGCCGCGCCCGGAGGAAAGGCGACGGAGCTTGGGGCAAAGCTAAGAGGGGAAGGCGTCCTCATTGCCAACGATATCAGCAACTCCAGGGCGAAAGGCTTGTTGAAGAATATTGAAGTGTTCGGAATCGGGAACGTACTCGTCTTAAGTGAGGAACCGGGAAAGATTGAGGATTATTTTCAAGGATATTTTGACAAAATCCTAATCGATGCGCCATGTTCCGGGGAAGGCATGTTCCGAAAAGATAAAAAAATGGTGAAAGCATGGGAAGAGCATGGCCCGGAATTTTTTGCGAAGATTCAACGCGGGATTGTGACGCAGGCGGCGAGAATGTTGAAACCGGGTGGAATGATTCTCTATTCTACCTGTACCTTTGACCCGTTGGAGAATGAAGGGACGATTGAGTATCTGTTGAAAGAGTATCCGGAATTTGTCATCAAAGATATTCTTCCGTATGAAGGCTTTGCTCAGGGGATTCCGGAAGTGACCGAATCGAAGTCCGAAGATTTCAGAAAAACCGTCCGCATCTGGCCGCATAAGATGCATGGGGAAGGACATTTCCTCGCACTTTTGCAGAAGGGTGAACCGGTAGAAGAGGAACAGAAGAAAATCAAATCTAAGCGCGCCAAGAAAATGCCGGAAGAATTGGAAACGTTTCTGCGTGACGTCACATGGGAAATCGATGCAAACCGTCTGGAAATTCATACGGAACGCGTCTATTACATGCCGGAGAACCTGCCGGATGTCAAAGGAATCCGTTTTCTTCGGACAGGACTGTATCTTGGAGACGTGAAGAAAAACCGGTTTGAACCGAGTCAGGCATTCGCCATGTGTCTGAAAAAAGAAGAGTACAGGCACACGATTTCCCTTCCTGTAGAGGATGAGCGTGTCGCAAAATATTTGAAAGGCGAGACCATCGAGGTGGACGACCTCGTTTCACCAAAGGAAAAAGGATGGCAGTTAATCTGCGTGGAAGAATATCCGCTTGGATGGGGGAAACTTGCCGGCGGTACACTAAAGAACAAATATTTACCGGGATGGAGATTGCAGTCATAATGATAAGACTTGATAAGTATTTATCTGAGATGGGACAAGGGACCCGCTCGGAGGTAAAAAAATATATCCGGCAGGGGAGCGTAACCGTAGATGGCGAAGTGGTGAGAAAGCCGGAAGAAAAGGTGGATGAAACGTGCCAAAGTGTCTGTGTCAACGGACGGAATATCGGATATGAACGATTCGAATATTACATGTTAAATAAACCACAAGGCGTCGTATCAGCAACGACAGACCGTCAGGATAAGACGGTGATTGATTTGATTGAAAGCAGAAAAAGAAAAGATTTATTTCCGGTGGGAAGGCTAGATAAGGATACGGAAGGACTTCTTCTGATTACCAATGATGGAGAATTAGCTCACCGCTTACTCTCACCGAGTCATCATGTGGATAAGGTATATTATGCCAAAGTCGACGGAAGAGTCACCGGTGAGACCGTACGGCAGTTTCAGGAAGGACTGGACATTGGGAAGGGAGAGTTTGCAAAGCCTTCCCGGTTAAAAGTGCTTCTCGAAGATGCGGTTTCAGAGATAGAACTTACGATACAGGAAGGGAAGTTCCATCAGGTAAAGCGGATGTTCCATGCAGTCGGGATGGAAGTCCTCTATCTGAAGCGGCTTTCCATGGGAACGCTTGTATTGGATGCAGAATTGAAACCGGGAGAATATCGGGCGTTAAGCGAAGAAGAGGTAGAACGATTATGCTAGAGAAGATAAAAGCAGCAATTTTTGATTTGGATGGAACCTTAGCGGATTCTATGTGGGTCTGGACTTCGGTGGACCATGATTATATTCAGAAATATGACCTGGTCGTACCGGAAGGATTTTATGACGCGATTGAGGGAATGAGCTTCACAGAGACGGCGCAGCATTTCCTTCGGGTATTTCCGCAGATTACATTGAGTCTGGAAGAATTGAAAAGTGAATGGATTGCCATGGCGGAAGACAAATATTTCCATGAAGTGAAGATGAAAAAAGGTCTGGAGGCTTTTCTTGCGGAGCTCAAACGCCGGGGTATCCGAACCGGAATCGCAACGAGCAACAGCCGCGTATTGGCCGAAGGCTTTCTGGAATCCCATGGTATTCGGAAGTATTTTGATACTGTATGGACTTCCTGTGACGTAAAAGCCGGAAAACCAGCGCCGGACGTCTATCTGAAAGTGGCGGAAGAACTGCAAGTGAACCCGGAAGACTGTCTTGTGTTTGAGGACGTTCCGATGGGGATTCTGGCAGGGAAAAATGCGGGCATGAAGGTGTGCGCCATCGAAGATGCATTTTCCGCCCATCAAAGAGAGAAGAAACGTGAGTTGGCAGACTATTATATCTGCGACTATGATGATATGATGACAAACAACTATGAGGTATTATAAATGCAGCAAGGATTTTTACCGATTACAAGAGAAGAGATGTTGGAGAGAGGATGGGAACAGGTCGATTTTGTCTACGTATCCGGAGATGCGTACGTAGACCATCCTTCCTTCGGACATGCGATTATTACAAGAGTATTGGAAGCCAACGGCTATAAAATCGGAATGATTTGCCAGCCGGACTGGAAAAACAAAGAAAGCATTACGACGTTTGGCGAGCCGAGACTCGGATTCCTCGTTTCCAGCGGAAATATGGACTCGATGGTGAACCATTATTCCGTATCGAAAAAGAGAAGAAAAACAGACGCGTATACACCGGGAGGCGTGATGGGAAAACGTCCGGATTATGCCGCCATTGTATACAGCAATCTGATTCGGCAGGTTTATAAGAAAACGCCGATTATCTTAGGCGGAATCGAAGCGAGCCTGAGAAGACTTGCTCACTATGATTATTGGAGCAATCACCTGAAGCGCTCCATTCTTCTGGATTCCGGGGCGGATTTGATTTCCTACGGAATGGGAGAACGTTCGATTGTGGAGATTGCCGACGCGTTGAACGCAGGAATCGATGTGGCAGATATTACTTACATTGACGGAACCGTATGTAAGGTGAAGAACCTGGACAGCGTCTACGATGCGATTGTGTTGGAGTCTTACGCAGATTTAAAAGAAGATAAATTAAACTATGCGAAAAGTTTTTATACACAATATTGCAATACGGACCCGTTTACCGCGAAGCGTTTGGTGGAGCCATATTCGGAACATCTGTATGTCGTACAGAACCCGCCGTCAAAACCGCTAAGCCAATCGGAGATGGACCGGGTTTACAGTTATCCGTATATGCGGACGTACCATCCGTCTTACGAGGAGGCAGGCGGTGTTCCTGCCATCGAAGAAGTCAAATACAGTCTGATTAGCAATCGCGGTTGTTTTGGCGCCTGCAGTTTCTGTGCGCTGACATTCCATCAAGGCCGTATCATTCAGACAAGAAGCCACGAATCGCTGATTGAAGAAGCGAAAAAATTCATATGGGACAAAGACTTCAAAGGATACATTCACGATGTGGGAGGTCCGACTGCCAATTTCCGGGCGCCTGCCTGTGAGAAACAGTTGACCCATGGGGCATGCAAATACAAACAGTGTCTCTTCCCGAAGCCATGTAAGAATCTGGTTGCGGACCACAAAGATTATCTGAAGCTTTTGCGGAAGCTGCGGGAACTTCCGAATGTGAAGAAAGTGTTTATCCGTTCGGGAATCCGTTTTGATTATCTGATGGCGGATAAGGACGACACATTCTTCCGGGAGCTTTGCGAATACCATGTAAGCGGTCAGTTAAAAGTAGCGCCGGAACACGTATCCGATGCAGTTCTTTCCAAGATGGGCAAGCCGGAAAACGGTGTCTATCAGGAATTTTGTAAAAAATATAAACGAATCAACGAGCAGCTAGGCAAGAAACAGTTCCTTGTTCCGTATCTCATGTCTTCCCACCCGGGCTCTACCTTAAAAGAAGCGGTTGAGCTTGCAGAGTATTTAAGAGATTTGGGATACATGCCGGAACAGGTGCAGGATTTCTACCCGACACCGTCTACGATTTCTACCTGTATGTATTATACCGGAGTGGACCCAAGGACGATGGAGCCGGTGTATGTTCCGGTCAATCCGCATGAGAAAGCGATGCAGCGCGCATTGATTCAATATCGGAATCCGAAAAACTATGACTTAGTACTCGAGGCGTTAAAAAAAGCAGACCGCATGGACCTTGTCGGTTTCGATAAGAAGTGTCTCATTCGCCCAAGAAATATGGGAGCAGGGAAACCGAAAAATGGAAATCATTGGGATGAGAAATCAAAAGATACAAAAGGGAAGGACAACAAAGGAAAGAAGAAAAAAGCAATTCGCAATGTCCACAAAAAGAAAAGCAGATAAAGGAGCGCGATAGCCGATGCAAATAACGAAGGGAAAAGCGGGATACATCCGACAGAAGAAAAAAAGAGAGCTTCTGAAAACAATATTAGAATTTGGGATTGTCATCGCTCTTTTTATCACCGGATATGTCACAACGAAAACACGATTGAATCTTTTAACTCTCGTTGCAGTGCTTGGATGCCTTCCGGCATCCAAGGCAATGGTCGGATGGCTGATGTTGATTCCACAAAAATCATTGGAACAAGAGAAGGTAAAAGAAATCGAAGAAAACGGCGGGAATCTGACGAAGGCATACGATATGATTCTGACAAGCTATGAGCATGTCATGCCGATAAACAGCCTTGCCATTGTGGGAAATACGGTATGCGGCTATACCGACTGCGAGAAGATGCCGACGGCATACGCAGAACAATATATCCGGAAAACATTGGCAAACAATTATTATGAGAAAGTGTCAGTGAAGATTTTCAAAGACTATCAGGCGTATCTATCACGCTTGGAGGGGATGAACGCGCTGACAGATAAAGAGCAGGAGAATCGGGAGCAGGAAGAAGGCATCTTACATGTCATTCTTACGCTCTCTATGTAAAGGATAGAATCATGCAGGAAATCAAAGTAACAGCAAACGAAGCCGGACAACGATTGGATAAACTTCTGGCAAAATATTTGAATGAAGCTCCAAAAAGCTTCCTTTATAAGATGCTTCGGAAGAAGAACATTGTCCTGAATGGGAAGAAGGCAACGGGAAATGAGAAACTGGTGTCCGGAGATTCTGTAAAATTATTTTTGGCAGACGATACAATTGCAAAATTTTCAAAATCTATTGTCCGAAAAACAAACGGAAAACTGGATATTTTATATGAAGATTCCGACATTCTGATTATCAACAAACCGGTAGGAATGCTTTCACAAAAGGCAGAGGCAAAAGATGTTTCCGTCGTAGAGCATCTCATTACATACCTTCTGGAAAGCGGACAGATGACAGAAGAGAATTTAAGAAGTTTTAAGCCTTCCATCTGCAATCGTCTGGACCGGAATACGAGCGGACTTCTCGTATGTGGCAAGAGTCTCTTCGGACTTCAGAAAATGGCAGAAATGTTTCGGGAACGAAGCATGAAAAAATTCTATCGTTGTATCGTAGACGGAGAAATCAAAGAATCACAGTATATCAAAGGCTTCCTAAAAAAAGAGGAAGACTCGAACCGGGTTATCATCAGAGACGAAGCCTTTCCTGAAAGTCAGCCAATCGAGACCGAATATCGCCCAATCGAAACGCTGCGCTGCGGAACATTGTTAGAAGTACATCTGATTACTGGACGAACGCATCAGATACGCGCACATCTTGCATCAATCGGGCACCCAATCGCAGGAGACTACAAATATGGGGCAAAAAAAGTGAATCAATATTATAGCGAAAATTATGGGTTAAAATCCCAGCTTCTTCACGCCTACCGTCTGGAGATGCCGGAAAAAGTAGAAGGATTGCCGCAATTATCCGGGAAAATCTTTGAAGCTTCACTTCCGAAAAGGTTCCGGGAAATTCTGGAAAGCGAACGAAGCAAGTCATGAGCACCTGGAATTCCAGAGGACTTCGCGGCTCCACGTTAGAAGACCTCATCAATCGGACAAACGAACGATATCGGGAAAAAGGATTGGCGTTGATTCAGAAAATCCCGACTCCAATCACGCCGGTTCGTATTGATAAAGAACACCGTCATATTACATTGGCATATTTTGACCAGCAAAGTACGGTAGACTACATTGGAGCAGTACAGGGAATCCCCGTATGCTTTGATGCGAAAGAATGCAGTGTGAATACCTTTCCGTTACAAAATATTCATGAACATCAGGTAGAGTTCATGAATCTGTTTGAAAAACAAGGGGGAATTTCTTTTCTATTGATTCACTACAACACAAAAGGGGTATTGTATTATATGCGTATCCAGGAACTTAATGTTTTCTGGGAAAGAGCGAAAAAAGGCGGCAGAAAAAGTTTTCGTTTTGAGGAATTGAATGAAGACTTTTTTATGGAGCTTACAAAAGGAATCTATGTACCGTACCTGGATATGGTACAGAAAGATTTAGACTTGAGGGAAGAATAAATAGGAGAATAAAAAATGAGTTATAAAAGATTAATTCCTTGCATTTTTATCGAGCAGGGGAAGGCAGTAAAATGGTTTCAAAATCCGGAAATTGTCGCGGAAAATCCGGTGGAACTCGCCAAATACTATAATGACCATGGGGCAGATGAACTGATTGTGTTTGACTTGTCCTCTACAGACGATGACCATGAAGAAGCAATCCATATGTTAAGACAAATCAATCGGACAATTCATATTCCGATGACTGCAGGCGGAAATATCAAATGTCTGGAGGACGTGAAAAAGATTCTATATGCAGGTGCGAAGCGCGCACTTATCAATCTTTCCAAAGCGGATATGCCGGAGCTTCTCGTGAAGGTATCAAAAAAATTCGGAAAAGAAAACATCGCAGTATCATTGAATGATTTTGACGCCTTATTTAAGCAGCAGCGTCTCATTGAAGAATATGCAAGCAGTCTTATCTTTATGCATCGTCTGGACTTAAATTCTGTAATGAATGTAACGGACATTCCTTCGATTATTGTGACTGATACGGAACAGGAAGAGGAACTTTTGAAAATTTTAAAATGTCCTGGTGTAAAAGGATTATCCGGACGTTATGTCAACCGGATGGACATTGACTTTGCAGCGTTTAAAGAGAAATGTCTGCATGAAGATATTCAGATGGCATCCTTTGAAAGTCTGCTTCCGTTTTCTTCGTTTAAAAAAGATGAAGACGGATTAATTCCGGTTATCACACAGGATTATAAAACAGGAGAGGTTCTGATGCTGTCCCACATGGATGAGGAGGCATTTGAAAATACCATCCGTACCGGAAAAATGACATATTATAGTAAAAGTAAACATATGCGATGGGTGAAAGGAGAAGTATCCGGAAATTATCAATACATCAAAGCTTTGAATATTGATTGTGAACGGGGAACTCTTCTCGCAAAAGTGAAACAAACAGGAAGCCTTTGCGGAAAAGGAAATGAAAGTTGCTTCCATACTTCACTGTTCGAAATGGATTACCGTGAAAATAATTCTCTTCGTATCTTTGAAAAAGTCTACGAGACGATTCTTGACAGAAAAAAGAATCCGAAAGAAGGCTCTTATACCAATTATCTCTTTGATAAGGGAATCGATAAAATCTTGAAAAAGGTAGGAGAAGAGGCGACAGAGATTGTGATTGCCGCCAAAAATCCAAACCCGGAAGAAGTAAAATATGAGATTACGGATTTTCTGTATCATCTGATGGTTCTGATGGCAGAACGCGGAGTGACATGGGAGGATATTATTCAAGAATTGGAAGAACGATAAAAGGGATTCTTTTTTATAAGTGCATATTGTATTAAAAAGGGACATATATTCTAGTAGGAATGAATGTCCTTTTTGTGTAGAAAAGAGGAATGTATATGAATCAAACGGAAAAACGAAGACAGGAATTATTAGAACAAACACGAAAAATCTACCGCAATTCTAACAGTACCCCTGCCATTCATCCAAGATATCGTGCTGCTTACACAAGTATCTATGGTGAGGACGAGGAGGAAAAGCAAACAACCGGATTGGGATTCCGATTTTTCCTTGCACTTATGTTATTGATAGGATTTGTTGCAATTGACCAGAGCGGAGAGAAGATAGCGACAGTAGACAGTCAATGGATTGAAAAAAAGATTATAGAAGATATGGATTTTGAAGAAGTATGGCAACGATTTTAGAAAGAAACTTCGAGAATAACATCTCGAGGTTTCTTTTTTACTGTATTTTTCTAAAAACAATTTACTGAATATTAACATAATTTAACTGAGGCTTAACGAAAATAAAAAGAAATATTTTACACAATACTTTTAAAATATCAAATATGGAAATTCTTCAAAAGAAATACAAAAGGAGGAACATATGAAATATAAATATTTATGGTTTGATTTAGGAATGACATTAGTGGAAACGTCTAGAAGTATATATTATCAAAATGTTTTGCAAAAATTTGAAATTGCAAAAACAGAAGAAGAAATTAAAAAAGCATATCATATTACCGACAAAATTTTTATGAGAGAATATCCGCATGTTATTAGCCAAAAGTCAGAAGAATTTCTTCCATGGTATTTAGGGGTGCTCAACTATAAACTTGGCGTACAATTGAATATTTTCGACTGTTATGATCTATTAAAAGAACAGAAGAGAATCGAAGAGGAGCCATGGCATTGCATTCCGCATGTAAAAGAAACTTTGGATCTTCTTAAGCAAAAAGGATTTCATCTAGGGCTAATCAGTAATTGGGATTCTACTTGTAGAAAAGTATTAAAAGATAATGGATTAGATCAATGGTTAGAAAGAATCATAATCTCTTCTGAAGTTGGAATAGAAAAACCTGATTCGAGAATTTTCACATCTGCACTGCAATGCTCAGGGGCAACAAGTGATTGTTCGTTATACATCGGAGACAATTATTATGATGATGTAATTGGAGCTTCTAAAGTAGGGATGGATAGTGTTCTTGTAAATCCATATGGCAGTCTCGGAATAGAAGAAATTAAAGGTGTAAAAATAATTCCTGATATTTCCAAACTTCAAGAATTATTAGAGAGTGGAGAAAACTCATGAAAATCACAATCATCGGGTGTCGAGGAGCTTATCCGGAACAGAATCAAGCAACTTCAGGATATTTAATAGAAACTTCTAAAACAAAAGTATTATTAGATTGTGGAAGTGGCGTGTTATCAAAAGTTCAAAAATATATATTGTTAGAAAATTTAGATGGAGTTATTTTTTCGCATTATCATTTTGATCATTGTGCTGATTTAGGTTGTTTACAATATGCAACAATGATTTTAATGCAGCTTGGAAACCGTTTAAAACCTTTAGTTTTATATGGCCCAGGGAAAGAAGAGCAACTAACTTATGGAGAATATTGTATTGGAAAAAGCTATTTGCATACGAAGCATTTTCAAATAGGTGATTTGATTTTTACAAATCAAAAAAATGTGCATGATGTGCCGTCATATGCGTTACGAGTAGAAGATTTTTATAGGAATAGCATCGTCTATTCAGGTGATACAGGATTCTATACAGAATTAGCAAAGATTGCTCAAAACGCAGATTTGTTTTTGTGTGAAAGTTCTTTGTATCAAGAACAAAAGGGAAAAATTGAGGGACATTTATGCTCAACAGAAGCCGGAAAGCTTGCAGAACAAGCTCAAGTAAAGCAGCTTTGTCTTACACATTTTCCACATTATGGGAAAATAGAACAGCTTCTGAACGAGGCAAAACAAGAATATACAGGAAAAATTGTATGTGCAGAAGAAGATTTAGTATTTCAATTTGAAATTAAGGAGGAATAAAATGAAATCAAAACAATTTTCTAGAATTTTAGCAGTAACTATGGCAGGAATAATTACGATATCAGCTGTTGGGTGTTCTTCCCAAGGAAATAACACAAACTCAGATAAAAAAAAGGAAAAAGAATCTATAGTAAAAATGGCAGTAAGTTCTGAACCAGATAATTTAAATCCTATGATGTCTTCTGCAACAGATACGCAGGCAATGATGATGAATGTGTATGAAGGTCTTTTAACCTTTGATAAAAATGGAAATTTTCTCCCGGCACTTGCGGAAAGTTATGATATTAAAGATGGCGGAAAAACATATGATTTTAAATTGAAAAAAGATATTGAATTTCACAATGGAGATAAATTTGATTCCGGCGATGTGAAATATACATATGAAACTTTAGCTGGTTTAAATGGAAAAGAACCTTTGAATGAGACTTTAGCAAATGAATTGATTGCTGTAGAAACGCCAGATAAGAATCATGTTCAATTAAAATTGAATCAGGTAGATGCGGGATTCTTATCAAAATGTACAATTTCTATTCAAGATGAAGAATATACAAATGACAGTGAAAAACCAATTGGAACAGGTCCATATAAATTCAAAGAATATGTACAAGGACAGAAGTTAATTTTAGAAAAGAATAAAAATTATAAAACATTAAAAGAAAGGACACCAGAAATCGATCGAGTAGAGTTCAAAATTATGACGGATAGCAATGCTGTATTAATGGCTTTACAATCTGGTGATTTAGATATCGCTTCTGTAGAGCCAAGAAACATGAAGTCTTTAGAGAGTGATTTTAATTCTATAGAAGGGCCACAGAATATGGTACAAATTTTCGCGTTAAATAACAGCATTGAACCTTTCAATAAATTAGAAGTTCGTCAAGCCATTAATTATGCGGTAAATAAAAAAGAAATTATTGATACAGTTATGCAAGGACATGGAACACAGTTGGAAAGTTTCTTAAGTCCAAGTATGAAAAATTATTATAATGATGATATTAAAAGTTACAATACCAATATTGAAAAAGCCAAAGAACTTCTTGCAAAAGCAGGCTATCCAAATGGATTCCAGATGACGATTACCGTGCCGTCCAATTATCAAGCACATGTAGATACAGCACAAATGTTAAAAGATCAACTTGCAAAAGTTGGAATTAAAGTTGATATTCAATTGATTGAATGGGCACAATGGTTAGATACTGTATATTCAAAAGCAGAATATGAGGCTACCGTAATCGGACATAGTGGGAAATTAGATCCACAAGACTTTTTGAACAGATTTACAACAACGTACGCAAAGAATTATTTTAAATACTCTAACCCAGAATACGATCAAAAAATTATAGAAGCAGCGTCCATCACAAATGAAACAAACCGTGCTGAAATTTACAAAGAATGTCAACAAATGCTTGCAGATGATGCAGCGAGTGTCTTTATTCAAGATCCAAGTATTCATTATGCTGTTAGAAAAAATATTGAAGGAATGCAGATCTATCCGGTTACTTTCTTTGATATGGGAAGTTTAAGAATTACAGAATAGATAGGAGGAAGCAATCGTGAGATATGCAATAAGAAAAGCTGGTTCCTTTGTAATAACACTAATCTTAGTATCAATATTGACTTTTGGAATATTTCAAATTCTTCCGGGTAATCCCGTAGATATTATTCTGGGAGTAGATGCCGATCCTATGCAGGCCGCAGCTTTAACAAAAGAATTAGGATTAGATGAACCAGTAGTGAATCGCTATATAAACTGGATGAAGGGTGCGATTATAGGTGACTTAGGAGAATCCATTCGGTATCAAGTACCAGTAGGTGAGCTTTTAAAAAGCAGCCTACCGGTTACTGTATCCTTGTCAGTATTATCCATTCTTTTCACAATTATTTTTTCTGTTCCTATTGCCATATTTTTAGCAAGTCATTATCAGAAAAATTCAGCAATGGCAATGTCGGCTATTACACAATTAGGAGTCGCAATTCCTTCCTTTTGGATAGGAATTCTATTCATTTTAATTTTTGCAGTAAAATTGCATATTCTTCCGTCTGGTGATTACGTACCATTTTCAGAGAATCCAACAGAATGGCTGAAGGCACTAATTCTCCCATCATGCTCTATTGCAGTAGGAACAACAGCTACAATCATTCGTTATTTAAAGAATACGATTTTAGATCAAATGCAATTTGACTATGTTAGAACAGCAATCAGTAAAGGATTAGAGAAAAAACAAGTATTATTTCACCATGTTTTGAAAAATGCACTATTGCCATCCATTACTATTTTGGGGATGATGATTGTTGATGTTCTTGGAGGAAGCGTTATTATAGAAAATGTATTTAATCTTCCCGGAATTGGAAATTTGTTGACTTCTGGAGTGGGAAATCGAGATTTTCCATTGGTACAAGGAATTGTGTTTTACCTTGCAATCACAGTTTTGGTAATTAATTTATTCGTAGATTTACTTTATATGGTAATTGATCCGAGAATTCGAGTAAGTAGGTGATAAGGAAATGAAAAAATATTTTAAAAATAAAAATTTTTGTATAGGTTTTATACTGGTAGCCTTCCTATTCCTATTGATGCTTGTTAGTTTGTTTTACACCCCATATCCACCAGATAAAATGGACACAACGCACGTGTTTGAAGGGATATCTTCTAAACATTTACTCGGGACCGACAATTTTGGAAGGGATATTTTAAGCAGACTAATGGTTGGCTCTCAAACTGCATTTTTCGTAGGAATCGGAACCGTTGTAATTGGCTTGTCAATAGGTCTTGTGTTGGGGGCGATAGCAGGGTACTTTGGTGGCTGGTTAGATGAAATCGTAATGAGATTAATGGATGCTAAAATGACATTTCCAGGAATTATTCTTGCTTTGGTATTGATTACTGTCTTTGGAAGCGGTGCTTTACATACAACAGTTGCGCTTGGTATTATGTCTATTCCAAAATTTTGTCGTGTGAGTAGAAGTGGATTTATACAGATGAAACAATTAGAATATGTAAAAGCTGCAAAAGCAAGAGGTTCTTCTGATATTCGTATTATGACATTACATATTTTACCGAATATTATGTCATCTTTAATTGTAACAACTGTACTAGGATTTTCTGGAGCAGTTCTTTCGGAAGCTGGACTGAGTTATCTTGGTTTAGGAATTCAACCACCTGCTGCAAGTTGGGGGAAAATGTTATATGAAGCGCAAGCCTATATGATGACTAACCCATTATATGCAGTGATACCGGGGGTTATGATTACTTTAATGGTATTAGGCTTTAATCTGTTAGGTGATGGATTACGAGATTTAACAGATCACCAAAAAAATTAAATCAAAAGAAATCTTTCAATATTTATATATTTGTAAATAGGAGAAAACAATGAGTGGAGAACAAAATAGATTGACAGTAAAAAATTTATCTGTGGAAATTCAAGTAGGAGCACAAAAATACCATGTATTGAAACAAATAGATTTTACAATCAAGGCAGGTGAGATATTGGGATTGGTAGGAGAATCTGGATGCGGGAAAAGTATGACATCTTTGGCAATTATGGGTCTTCTTCCTTCAATTGCCCACATTTTTGAAGGAGAAATTCAGTTAGATAACAAATCTTTGATACCATTGAAAGAAAAAGAAAAGTGTAGCATCCGAGGTTCGGAAATTGCCATGATTTTTCAAGAACCTATGAGTGCATTAAATCCATTAATTTCCGTAGGGCATCAAATAGAAGAGGGGTATCGTATTCATCATAAAAATGTTTCTGCAGAAGAATCAAAAAAAGTAACATTGGATATGATGAAAAAAGTAGGCCTTTCTGATGCAGAACGCTTATATAAAGAGTATCCTCATCAACTATCAGGTGGTATGAAACAAAGAGTTGTGATTGCTATGGCAATTATCAACCATCCGAAATTGTTGATTGCAGATGAGCCGACTACTGCATTGGATGTAACAATTCAAGCACAGATTTTAGAACTCTTAAAAGAATTAAATCAAGAATATGGATGTTCTATTTTATTTATTTCCCATGATTTAGGAGTAGTTCGTTCTATTTGTGATCGAATTGCAGTTATGTATGCAGGACAAATTGTTGAGCAAGGAAAAACGGATGAAATACTACAAACTCCCTGGCATTGGTACACAAAAGGATTGCTTGCTTCTCTAGCAAAAGCTGATAGAAAAGGAATAGAGCTATACAGTATCCCAGGATACGTTGAGCCATTAGAAAAACGGAAAGAAAATGAATGCCCTTTTGTAAAGCGATGTGTAAAAGCACAAAAAAAGTGTCATGAACAATGCCCTCAAATTCAAAGAAAAGGAAATAGAGAAATCAGATGTTTTTATGAAGGAGTTGAATGACATGGAAAATACACAAATATTAATAGAAACAAAAAATCTTTCAAAGGATTATCCGGTAAAAACAAACAGTCTATTTTATACCGGACAGTATGTACATGCTGTAGACACATTAAACTTAAAAATTTCAAAAGGAATTACTTTCGGTTTAGTTGGAGAATCTGGATGTGGAAAATCTACTACAGGTCAGATGCTAGCTCAAATCATTCCTCCAACTAAAGGACAAGTCCTATATCATGGAACAGATATTGCAAATATGAAAAAGTCCGATCAAAAAAAACTTAAAAAAAATATTCAAATAATATTTCAGGATCCATACGCATCCTTGAATCCGCGTAAAAAAATTGGATGGACTTTAGAAGAACCTTTAATAAATTGTACAAAATTAAGCCGAGAGGAACGTCTCAAAAAAGTGGAAACAATTTTAAAAGAAGTGGGATTGGATAAAAGCTACAAAGAAAAATATCCAAACGAATTAAGCGGCGGACAACGTCAAAGAGTTAGCATTGCTGCCGCACTTATTCTAGAACCGGAATTTATCATTGCAGATGAAGCAGTATCGGCATTAGATGTATCTGTACAAGCTCAAATATTAAATCTTTTAAAAAGGTTACAAAAAGAACGAGAGCTTACTTATTTATTTATTTCTCATGATTTGCATGTAGTTCAATATATGAGTGATGAAATTGGAGTGATGTATTTGGGACATTTAGTAGAAATTGGAAAATCAGAAGAAATATATCATCATCCAGCGCATCCTTATACTCAAGCATTACTATCTGCTGTGCCTCAAGTAGAAGGAGAAGTACAAAAACGAATTGTACTTACCGGTGAAGTACCGAATCCTATTCATATTCCAAAGGGATGTCCGTTTCATACAAGATGTAAAGAGGCAGAACTTTATTGTAAAGAAGAAATGCCTAAAATGAAAGAAATAGGAGAGGGACATTATATATATTGTCATAAAGGAGGAATGTATTAAATGAAATTAGGTGTGATATCAGATATTCATTTAGATATCAATGAACAATATCCAATTATAGAATTATTGAAAGAAGAAATCGAGAGAAGAGAATTAGAAGGAATTGTACTGGCTGGAGACATTGCAAATGGCCCGGAAAAAACGATTCCTTATCTGGAAAAGATGAGAAGTTGTTTTTCCGTTCCATTATGGTTTGTCCCTGGCAATCATGACATGTGGGATGTAAACAAAACTTTTGAAAATAGCTGGAAAATTTATTATGCTTATGAAAATGAAGAAGGATGTCTGTGTAATCATCCTGTAACTATAGGAAGCAGTGTTTTGATTGGAAATATTGGTTGGTACGATTATTCTTTTGGAGAAACAAAATACACTTTTTCTGATTTTAAAAAGAAAACATATCATGATAGAATGTGGCAAGATAGTATTTATATGCATTGGGAAGAAGAAGATCAGGATTTAGCTGAAAATTTACGGACAGAATTAAAACATTTTATCACTGCTAATCAAGGCAAAAGAATCGTTTCCGTAACACATATGATTGGAATCCCTGAATTAAAAGTACCTTTGAGTCGAAAAGATTGGGATTATTTTAATGCATTTTTAGGGAGTAAGAAATTAGGCGAAATGTATGAAAAAGAAGGAGTGTCTACTGCAATCATGGGACATGTTCATTATCGTACTCGATTACAAAAAAATAATGTAGATTATGTGTGTGCGTGTTTAAATTATCATACGGAATGGGAGACCAAAAATCCCCAAAAAGAAATTTCTCAAGCATTACAAGAAATTATCTTATAAATATATTAATTATTATGATAGTGCAATTGAATTATATGAAAAAAGCGGTTAATCTTATAAATTAATCGCTTTTTCCGTATAATTTAATAATTTTAATGATAAAGACATTGCTCTTAACGGAATTATAGTATAGTATAGAGATACGTTTATAATTTGAAGGGATGGATGCAAATGGCAATTACAGTAAAAGATGTGTTGGAGATTGCGCAATCAAAAGGATGCATTCTTGCAGCCGGAGGTGAAAGACTGAATAAAGTAGTACGTTATGTAGATTGTATGGAAATTCCCAATATGGAAGCATGGATGCGCCCTAATGTTCTTTATATTACAACCGGATATGCATATAGTGGAACAAAAGAAGAAATTTTATCATTGATTATAAGCTTGAATAATGCGAAGGCAGCCGCATTGGCAATAAAGTCTCGTTTTATCGTACAATATCTGGATGAAGTATTGGAACTTGCAAAGCAATATCAATTTCCGATTATTATTATGCCGGAAGAACTTGCCTTTATAGAATTAAATTATGCAATCATGGAGGCGCTTGTAAAATCACATAGTAATAATTCAGTAAAATCACACCTTGAAAAATATAACTTTCGGGAATTGAATCGAAAACTCTTTGTAGATTTTATTGGTGTTAGAATATAAATAGTACAAGTCAAAATGAGAATTCCTTATAAGAAAAAT
>CAJJYZ010000020.1 GCA_905197485.1 uncultured Lachnospiraceae bacterium
TGATATTTATATTATATCAAACATAGGCGGTACTATCTACTTTTTCAGTGCCCTCGGTGCGAACTCGTGGGGGGGTCGTTGTCCTTACGGACTATTCATTTCATTTGCCTATTAGCCTCTTATTTATGCATGTCTTTCATCATATTCTGCCAGATATTTTTTCACATACTCCACATCCGACGGACAGTCCAAATATTCGGAACCGTATTTCTGTCTTGTCTCGTTTCCTTTTCCTGTAATAAGAAGAATCGACGGTTTTTCTACAGATTCAATGGCAGCCTTGATTGCCTCTCCTCTATCCTCAATCATCTCATACGGGCACCCTTCTTTTTCCACATACTGGGCAATATCTCTTGAGATTTCCTCCACAGGCTCGTAGCCCGGGTCTTCTGCCGCAAGGTATACTTTTTTCGCATATTTTCCTGCGATTGTTCCAAGGTCGCGACGTCTGATGAAAGCTTTCTTACCCGGACATCCGAAGATACTGATGATATCATAGTCCGGATATTCTTCTTTTGTAGATGAGAATAATTTCTCAAAACTTAGTTTATTATGCGCATAGTCTACAACCGCAATTACCTGATTGTCTTTGCTGGCGTAAAGCTCCATTCTTCCGCTGGAACGCGCTCTTTTTAGTCCGGAGTACATATACTCCACCGGAATTTCAAACTGTGCCGCAATCGCAATAACTGCAAGTGCATTCTCCACATTGAAAAGTCCAGGCATTGTAAGCACAAATTCTTTCTCGAATTGCGCACATTTCACCATGAATACCGTTCCATTTCCTTCTTTATGAATGTCATATGCGTAAAAGTCAGCATCCGCATTCTTCGTACTGAATGTCACAACTTTTTCTGCCGCCTTCGCCGCTTCTAAAATACGTTCTGCATAATCTGCATCCAGATTGACAACCGCTGTCTTTGTCTTCTGGAATATCAGAAGCTTAGAAGTAAAATAATCTTCAAAGTCTGCATGCTCAATCGGACTGATATGGTCTTCGGAAATATTCAGGAACGCTGCCACATCAAATTTCATCTCATCAACACGTCCGTATTTCAGCGCCTGGCTGGACACTTCCATCTGAAGAAATTCCATACCGCTTTCCACCGCATTGCGGATATGTCCTTGTAATTCCACCGCTTCCGGCGTTGTAATATGAGATTCCTTGGAAATCACACCGTCATAGATGTCGATGGAAGAAATCACCGCGCTGTCTCGTTTTCCCTGCGCTTCCAGATAATCGTCAACGATTGCCTTCATATAATAAACAGATGTTGATTTTCCTTTTGTTCCACCAATGCCAATCACATTGATATCTTCCCATGCCGCGTTGAAAAACAGGTTCGCCAGTATCGGCATCGCTTTTCGGATATCTGTTACAATCATATGTGGAACTTCCTGTTCCGCTTCATAACATACTTCACTCACATAGCATACCGCTCCGCGTCTTAGCGCTTCCTGCAAATATTCTTCTTTGAACGCGGCGCCTTTACAAATAAACAGAGTATTGTCTGTCACCTCTTTTGAGTCGTAAGTTAAGTTTGCAATTTCCACTTCCTCTTTCCCGAAGCACTCCGCCTTTACAAGAAGTCCGCGTTTCTCCAAAAGCTCCGCGAATTTCTTCATTGTATGATTTATCATCTGGGCCATAATCTTCCTCCCGCTTTTTAGCTGTAATATTTTTTAAATTTCACAAAGTGACTCAAATATGTTCTCGTCATCGCATACATACGTTTTAAGCCTCTGTCCTTCTTGAAGAAAAGAGGATTCACAACCTTTTTCTGCTGTATCAGTTTCTTCATCTTAGCTTTCAAGGCTTCATCCTTCACATATTTGAATGCGACTGCTTTCGGAACAACGGTCCATAAGTGCTCCTCTTTGGCAAACTCTGCCGGAAGTTCCTTGCCATATACATACTCTTCGACGATATATTTTGCAACGTTAAATCCGGAACCCGTCACATAATAATTACTTCTTCCCTGTCTTGTATTAATCTCAAAGAACTTAAATTTTCCATCTCGCGTATCATACTTGATATCAAAATTAGAAAATCCAACATAATGAATATCCTCTAAAAGCGCCTTCGCCTTCATCATCAATTCTTTATTCGGCTCTGTGATGATTAACGCATGATTTCCAAGCCCTCTCGGTGTGTGCTCTTCCAGAAGAACATGTCCAAGACACATCATCTTTACTTTGCCGTTTCTGTCAGAATAGGAAGTCAGCACGCGCATATACTCATCATTTCCCGGAATCGTATCCTGAATAATCAGCTCATCCTCATACCCTGCTCCGTAAATGTCTGAAATTGCCTGTTCCAGTTCCTTTCGATTCTCAATCTTATAAATCTTCTTCTGTGTTTCGAACGGATGCTCCCAATATGTCACACTGTTCGAAGGCTTCAGGATAACCGGATAAGGAAAGTTCATCTCAAAATCAAGCCCCATATCCTTTGTATACACAATCGTACCCGGATAATCAATGCCATGCTTTTCACACAGTTCATAAAACAGACTCTTCTGCTGTAATTCATCCATCAAATCAAAATCTATATACGGCGCGATAATATTCTTCTCAAGCTGATTCTTATACTTACTGATTAACGCAACATAATTGTCGCCGCATCCGACTGCAACAATCTTCTTATCCGCATGTTTTCTTGCAAACCCATTCAGATTCTTTAAGAAAAATTCATCGTCGTCGTTCTTCGGGTTTGCACTATATATTGTAATCTTACTGTTATAGCTTGGTCCTGACGGATATTTTCCAAACACATAAGTCTTTACCTGATACTGCTCATAAAACGCGCGGGCAACACTGTATGTATTGATATCTCCGCCGAGAGCTACCGGAATAAATTCTCTTTCTTTAAACTCCATGGTCTTCTCCTCTTTTCGATTTTCATATCATTTTATTATATCGCATTCCCTATATAGTGTCAAATTTCACTTCTTCCGTTTTTTCGAATGTTTTTCTTGAGATATCTTTTGAAAATGCTATAATAGAGGTAGCGAAAATTCTTGACAAAGGAGATATTTAAAAATGAGAGCTTATGAAAGATTATTAAAGTATGTCGTAGTGCGTACTCCAAGTGATGAGAACTCTTCTACAGTTCCTTCTTCACCATGCCAGTTTGAACTTGGCAAACTCTTAGTAGAGGAATTAAAAGAGTTGGGGATTGACAATGCCTACATGGATGAGAAAGGATTCGTATATGGTAAATTACCTGCGACTGCAGGATGCGAAGATAAAGTAAAATTAGGCTTTATCGCACATATGGATACTGTTGCAGATTTCTGCGACCATGACATCGTTCCTGTGATTACAGAGAACTACAACGGAGAGGATTTCCCACTCGGAACAAGCGGACGTACTCTTACATTAACAGATTTCCCACATCTTGCAAATTACAAAGGCCGCACACTCATTACATCCGACGGAACTACTATCCTCGGTGTTGATGACAAAGCCGGTATTGCAGAGATTATGACAATGTTAGAGAAAGTTATCTCCGAGAACATTCCTCATGGACAGATTTGTGTTGCATTTACTCCTGACGAAGAAATCGGAACCGGCGCTCAGAGCTTCAATGTGGAAGCCTTCGACGCAGACTTTGGTTATACATTAGACGGAGACGGAGCCGGCGAGATTCAGTTCGAGAACTTCAACGCATACAAAGCAGACTTTGAAATCACAGGTGTGAGCGTTCACCCTGGTTCAAGTAAAGACGTGATGATTAACGCAAGCTTAGTTGCTATGGAGATTAACTCTATGCTTCCTTCCGGAGAGACACCAAGAGGAACCGAAGGATATGAGGGATTCTATCACTTAATGAGCATGTCAGGCGACGTAAGCAGTGCAAAACTTTCTTACATCGTAAGAGACCATGACGCTTCTCTTATGACAGCAAGACTGAATACTCTCCGCCATATCGAGAAATTGATGAACGAGAAATGGGGCGAAGGTATCGTAAAATTAACGATTTCCGAGCAGTACAAGAATATGTCCACAATCATTGCAGATTGCATGCACTTAATCGACAATGCGAAGGTAGCATGTGAAAGAGCCAATGTGGTACCTCAGGTACTCCCGATTCGTGGCGGTACAGATGGATGCCAGTTAAGCTTCAGAGGACTTCCTTGCCCGAACCTCGGAACAGGTGGACATGGATATCATGGACCATTCGAACACTGTACAGTAGAAGGAATGGATGAGGCAACTGCTGTTATCGTAGAACTTGTAAAGATTTACGCGGAATAAGCCATCACATATTTATAAACAGCAATGGAAACGCACCGGTCTTTTGGCTGGTGCGTTCCTGGTTCCAAACAAAATTCAATCCAGGAAAGGAGTCAGATATGGCAAAAGACATGACAAAAGGAAATATTACTTCACAACTGATTTCCTTCACAATTCCTCTCGTTCTTGGCAATCTTTTTCAGTTGACCTACAACGCTGCTGATTCCGTCATCGTCGGAAAATTTCTCGGCGATAGCGCGCTGGCTTCTGTCGGCACAGCAGGTCCGGTTATGAACCTTGTCATCCTGTTCTTCAGCGGGATGTGTATGGGCGCAGGGATTCTGATGAGCACCATGTTCGGAGCAAAAAATTATGAAAAACTGGAAAAGGAAATCAGCACCTCCCTCATCGGCGGGCTCTTCCTTTCGATATGTATCAGCCTGTTCATGCTTTTCTTCGCCACGCCAATCCTTCGTCTGATGCGCGTTCCGAGCGAAGTACTCGCCGGAGCTTCCGGATATCTGCGAATCATTTTTGCCGGACTTATTTTTACGTTTATTTACAATTTCCTGTCAAATACATTGCGCGCCCTGGGAGACAGTAAGACACCCCTTTATTTTCTCACAATTAGCGCAGTACTCAATATCATATTGGACCTTTTATTTGTCGTTGGATTTCGCTGGGGCGTCAATGGGAGCGCCATCGCGACAGTCTTAAGCGGGGCTCTTTGCTGTCTTTTTTGTGCGATTCATATTAAACGAAACGTTCCCATTCTTTGTCTTGGGAAAAAGTGGTTTGTCTTTGAGAAATCATTGCTGACACAGACGTTTTCTTACGGAATTACAAGCGCATTGCAGCTCATGTGTGTACAGCTCGGAAAACTATTTGTTCAATCCATGGTAAATGCCAGAGGAATCGCATTCATGGCAGCGTTCACAGCGACAAACCGGGTCGATGATTTTGCTCTGACACCCCAGCAGAATATCGCCCATGCTACCACCACATTCATGGCACAAAATAAAGGCGCCGGGCAGACAAAACGAATGAAACAAGGCTTCCTCCGCGGCTCATTCGTCCAGTTTATCTATACAGCCGTCACACTCACCCTTGTATTTTTGTTTGCGAAACCGATTGTTCAGCTCTTTTTGTCCGGGGATTCGACAGATTCGCTCTCTTTCGCAGTCACTTATCTGCAGATAATCGCTCTCATGTATCTCATCTCGGGAACTACAAATATTCTGCAAGGATTCTTCAGAGGAACCGGTGATTTAAAAATTACATTACTCAGTTCTTTAACGAATATCATTACCCGCGTCATTTTCACGTTCCTCTTCCTGAATGTGATGCACAAAGGATTCGGAAGCCTTGCCTGGGCGAATGCCGCAGGGTGGATTGCCATGCTCCTTCTGGAATTCCCATTACTCATCCATTACTGGAAAAAACTCAAATAATACAACAGGCACAAAAGCATATCTGATTTTTCAGATTCCTCTTGTGCCTGTGTGACTTTCAGTTTCTTCTAAATATAGCTATCCAACAGCAAAAATTTTCGGATATTCATATGCTTAATTCCGTTTCGACTTCTGTTTATCTCATCCATTGAGACCACATATTTCGGATAATTATCTGGTATCTTTTCCAAAACCGAGAACTCTCTTTCAACCGTTTCTTCACTTGCCAATAAATAGGTGATCTGTATATAGCACTTCTCAGAGCCCTTCTGTGCAACAAAATCCACTTCCTGACGCTCTGCTTTTCCTATATATATTTCATATCCTCTTCTACGCAGTTCCATGTATACAATATTCTCAAGTGTCTGCTGTATATCCCGCATGTTATTTCCATAGACCGCCTCACGTATTCCATGGTCAGCGATATAGGACTTTTCTTGAAATTTAAGCAATTTCTTCCCAAGCACATCTGCCCGCGTAACCATATGAAGCAAGCATGCAGTCTGGCAATATTCAAGATAATTATAAAGTGTCTCGGCAGAAATCGTCCGGTTCTCACTCTTCATATACTTTACAATATTTCCTGCCGAAAATGTTGTTCCAATACCTGCTATAAAATATAGCAATACCCTTTTAAACTGCTCTACGTCTCTAATTTTATTTCTCTGTACAATGTCTTTTAAAACAATAGAGTCATAAATGTCTCTTAAATACTGTTTACTGCTCTCATCGTCAAACGGAAACTGGTATAAAAATGGCATCCCTCCTCTTGTAAGGTATGTCTGAAACACTTCTGCTTCCGACTGTTCCGGCACTGCCTCCAGCACTTCTGCAAATGAAAACGGGTATATCTTAAATTCTACATAGCGTCCTCCAAGATATGTGGCTAACTCCCCTGAAAGCATCTTCGCATTGGAGCCTGTAATATAAATATCCACATCAAAATCTATCATAAGAGAATTGATTACTTTTTCCCATCCCGGAAGTTCTTGTATTTCATCGAAGAACAAGTATACTTTCTCCTTCTGTGTTTTTACGAATTCTTTGACCGTATGATACGTTTCTTCTGCCGATTTTACATAAGAAAATGCACCCGTTTCAAAATTTACAGATAGAAAATGGTCCTCATTCACTCCCTGTTCTATCAAGTCTTTCTTAATCAGTTCCAGTAGAACAGATTTTCCACATCGTCTAATCCCGGTCAGCACTTTTACGACCTCTTTATGCATAAATGGCCGTATCCTTTTTAAATATTCTTCTCTCTTAACCATTACGTTATACCTCCCTCTTATAAAGATATGTCATGTTTTATACAAGTATACCGTAATCCTTACCTATTTTCAACAATAGTTTTCGTTATATCGAAAACTATCGTTTTTTATAGAATAGGAAATTCCGCCGGAATCCTATTCTATAAAAAACACACTTCGTGTGAAAATGCGCAGCTCGCGGCAATGAAATTAGTCATTCAGACACCGCTCGCGCGCGGAGAATCTCGCTTGCGAGATTCTTTTTTATTTTATCCTATTGACATCTCATTTGTTATAGTGTACTATCTAACTATATCACTAGTGCAAAAGGAGGTACACATGAACTACAATGCAGAAATACCTATTTACCTACAAGTAATTCAAGATATCAAGAAAAAAATGGTACAAGGGAAAATTCAACCAGGCGAGAAGCTCCCCTCGAATCGCGAACTTGCAGTTCTATACAAAATCAATCAGAACACTGCGGCGCGTATTTATAAAGAAATGGAAATCGCCGGATATTGTTATACCAAGCGGGGAATTGGTACATTCGTAGTGGAGGATGGAAAGATGTTTGAACAAATCAAAGAAGAAATGGCAGAAGAATTGTTGCGAACTTTTATGAACGGTATGCGGGACCTTGGATATCACAAAGACGATATTATTTTTCAAATTGCGGATTATAAGGAGGAGGAAGTAAAATGATTCTGGAATGCAGAAACTTAAATAAAACATTTATCAATAAAAAAGCGGTCATCGATTTTAATATCAAACTCCAGGAAGGAAAAATCTACGGACTTCTCGGGGAGAACGGAAGCGGAAAAACAACCTGGATGAAAATGCTCTCAGGACTGACAAAGCCAACTTCAGGAGATATCATTTTCAAAGGACATACATGGGATTATCACGACAAGAGTGAAATCGCCTATATGTCTACCGAGCCTTTTTTCTATGACTTTATGACAGTAGAAAGCGTCGGACAGTATTACGAGGATTTCTTCCATGATTTTAATAGAGAAAAATACCGCAAGCTCATTCAACGTGTCGGGTTAAATGAAACTCTAAAAATCAGGAACTTATCCACCGGTATGTCGGCAAAGTTAAAAGTAGTCGCAACGTTATCTCGAAACGCGTCTCTTTATCTTCTTGACGAACCGCTAAATGGCATCGATTACAAGGCAAGAGAAGAAATCGTATCCATCATTTTAGAGGAGGCGGTAGAAACCAACTGCTTTGTCATCTCTACACACTTGATTGAAGAAGTGGAAAGTTTTGTAGATGAAGCTATCTTCGTCAAGAACGGTCAGATTCTTCTTCAGACAGAATTAGAAGATGAACGCCGTCAAAACGGAAAATCTATCAGCAATATTTATATGGAAATTATGTAGGAGGCTTATTACTATGGGAAAAATTATGAAATATGAATGGAGAAAACAGCGGTCTTCCAGAGTCATCATCCTGTTTTTGTGGATGGCTTGTCTTTTAGGTTTCACCTTCGGCTCTATCTTTGAACATGAAATGTTAGCGGTTACGAGTGTTCTGTTTATGATATTTGGTTCCTTCCTTGTCATCTTTTATGTCGGAATCGAGTCTTTGCTCGTATTGAATAAGGACCTTCGCACGAAACAGAGCCACATGCTTTGGATGCTTCCAAAGTCCGTATTTGAAATACTTGGCGCCAAATTTCTTGCGGCAATCCTTCAGATGCTCTTCGTGTTCGTTGCCTTTAGCGCAACCGGATGCGCTTCTGTATTGATTTTATTTGCCACTATGGGAGAATTGAAGTTATTGTTTGAACGAATCGCCGTTCTCACAAAACAGCTTTTCCAGGTGAATGTCGATTGGAGCGTCTTTTTCCTCTTTATGTTCTGGGCATTCCTTGCATGGACATTGGTGATTATGACCGGCTTCCTGGCCATTATTATTTCCAGAACTTTACTTTTGAACTCCAAGTTCTCAGGAATCTTCTCTGTGATTTTATTCTTCCTCATCAACTACGTGGTGGAATATATCTATGTACTTATGGATAACTATATCATCGGAGACAGCGGCTTCTTATTTTCCATCTTCAGTTTTGGATACTATATCGTCGCCTGCACAATACTCTTCCTGATTTCCGGAGTGTTGGCAGATAAAAAATTAAGTGTATAAAACTTGTAGTCAGAAAAAAACAAAGTCAGAAAAAAACAAGGTGTTGAAAATTATAATTTTCAACGCCCTGTTTTTTATTGTCTTATTTTTATTTTGTTACAGATACCTGTGTAAAGTCTGTCATACCATTTGTGGAAACATAGTATCCTTCTACTTTATCTGATACAAATGAAGGCGACTCTAACAGATATGTAGGGCAGATGATTCCACCGCCTACAAGAATTTCTTCAAGCTGTAAATAAATCTGTGCTTTTTCCTGTGGGTCTGTCACATTTTCTACTGAAGCTAAAAGTTCTGAGAATTTCTTGGAATCTTCATCATTCCATCCGGTCTTATCTGCATTAAAGTATCCGTTTTCCGGCTCAAACAATCCAAAAATTGCACTTGGTTCATTATAATATGGTCCCCAGCCGGCTGTTGCGATATCATAATCACCAGCGTCAACTCTATCCCACATAATATTCCATTCCATCATGTCAATTTCAATTGTAATTCCTAAAGTTTCTTCCCATGTCTGTTTCATCCACTCAGCCATTTTCTTAGAAAGCTCTGTTGTACCGCGGCTTGCAAAACGAAGCGTTACTTTTGATGGGTCCGGGTCTTTTCCAAGCTCTTTTAATCCTTCGATAAATAAGGCTTTCGCATCCGGATTTTCTTCTCTCATCTTCGGATTGTTTCTATTCCTTTCCATCATAAATCAAAGAATATCCATCGCTTTTGCTTCCCTGCATTACTATCAAATTGTTCCTACTCCATAAAGTATCTTTTTCCGTCTTCCACCATAATCTGCAATCTCTCATACTCACGCATTAGCATCTGCAATCCGGTGTCTGTGATTCGATACCACTTCTTTCTTCCCTCTTCCTTTGTCCTCCTGATAACCTCATTCTCTTCAAATTTCGACAACATCGCATACAACGTTCCCGGTCCTACCTTCACCCGTCCCGACGACAATTTCTCCACTTTATCCATGATATCTACACCACAGCATTCTTTCATCAGCGCAAGGAGAATGTAGTACATAGGCTCCGTTAATGTTTGAAATTGTTCTCTTGACATCCGCGCTTTCTTCTCCTTTCCCACTTCTGATTTGTCATATTACGGCAAATCCAGTATTTCCCGAATCTCTTCTATCTCGTTATCTGACGGCTCCTGGTTCGTATCCATCTCTAATTCAATCGTCACGACTGCCTCCGGATATCGAACGTAATACCAATACATTTCTTCTCCACCGTTTCGATATGCTTGCTTTGCATTCCATATATCATCACATTGGACTGCCGTATCGTAACCTATCTCCTCCTCTTTCCATAATCGATTCAGAATCCAAGGATGACTGCTCTTCGAAATCTCATAATGAATCTTCGCATGTTCCAATGCTGTATCTCCTCGTGTAAAGCTTCCAAAGATACTCTCCGCCTTTTCCTCTCTCGTATATACGGTTTCTTCATTCCCCAAAAACAAGAATACACCGATTCCTCCGATAAGAATCATACATGCCACAACCTGAAAGAAAACGTTTTCCGCTTCTAACGGTCTCCAGATAGAAACAATCAATGAAATGATTCCCATACCGATTGCCAATAAAACTAACGCAATCAACGTTCTTTCATTCTCTAACCTGTTTCCTGCAACCAATAATTGAAGCACCAGAAAAATAACGAATGAGTACCTGCAAAAAACTATTTTTCTTCCACATCTTCCATATACGGTTTCACCATGTAAATCTAATTCTCTTTTCTTTTGTTGTCTCCATTTTTTCAGACAAATCGCCTCGCATATCGTGCAAATAGCTAACATACAAAGTGTAACCAACAACAGAAGAAGCCAGTTTCTGAAAATGTAATCCCGGAACCGAAATGACCAGAAATCAAGCAAATAAAATCCTAAAATCCCAAGTCCAACACAAGAGCCACTTTTCCATTTACTCCATTCCGTTTTCCAAATATTATCCAGCCTCTCTTCCGGCTCTACAATCGAAACTGCATCTTCTTTCTCCTTTTTGAAAATACAAAATTTCTGATGCGAATCCAAAAAACTCCATCCTGCGGCGCAGCAATATTCCGCGTATTCTTCTGTGTTCTCCCCCGGCTTCAAATCGCTTTCCGCTCCCTTCGGAAATACCTCGACCATATAAGTGATATCCTGCGGCTCTCCTTTCTCAAGAACCAATCCGCATCTCCATTCTTTGAAATGCCATCCCTCCAAAGACTGCTCATGCAGATATAGAGCAAATGCATCACATTCCCGGTATTCAAAATGTGGAAATACTCGTTTCTTTGTCTTCATCTTCATCACCTCTCATCTGGAATATTTCATGTCTCCCACAATATCGAGTATCGATATCGTTAAACTTATTATAATATCGATACTCGATATTGTCAAGGTGGATTCCGCAGTTTCACGTTCAAAAAAAAAGAGTATGTTACACGAAAGTTATTTTTCAACTTCCGCAACATACTCTTTTCCTAAGCTGTTTTGTCATCACATATTGAGACAGACAAAATCAGTCCCTATTAGTTTTCTTTCATTGCGCGATATACATCCACAATCTCTTTTGCCAAATCCTTGAACATCATTCCTGTCATTAAGTGGTCTTGTCCATGAACCATAAGCAAAGATAATTCTACCGGATTTCCATTTGCTTCCTGAGATAACATCTCTGTCTGCGCATGGTGTGCCTGAAGCAATGATTCTTCTGCCGCTTTTAATTTTTCTTCCGCAAGCTCAAAATCACCTGCTTTTGCAGCCTGAATTGCTTCCATCGCTGAACTTTTTCCATCACCGCCATAAATCACAAGACTCATGACTGTCTGTACGTAATTCTCGTCCATGATTTATCCTTTCATCAACTGATTTGCAAAGTCTAATACTTTTGCTCCATTCATCATACCATAGTCTGCCATTGGAATTACTCCTACCGGAATTCCTTTTGGCTCCATAGCGTTTTTAAACTCAGATTCCATGAAACGCACCTGTGGTCCGAGAAGCACTACATCGATATGCTTCTTGTCTGCGTAATCTTTTGCTTCCGCTGCTGCTACCGCAAAAATCTCAACATCTAATCCCTGTTCTTCTGCTGATTTCTGCATTTTTGAAACCAATAAGCTGGTGCTCATTCCTGCTGCACATGCAAGCATGATTGTCTTCTTTTCCATTTTGAAATCCCCTTTCTATCGATTAATAGAGCGTGCAATCATAGATACTGTATGGCGTACGCCGCGAAGAGCCTTGCTCATTGCAAGTAAGTTCTCAACCGGAGCCACTCCGCCGTATCCTGCATCACCGATATGCTGGATATCTACGCCGCATATCTTATTCATAATCGCAATATCTTTGATAGTATCTTCATCAGAGCTTTCCTGGCTTGTACCGATTGCTGTCAGAACCAAGCCTCCGCAACGATGTACTTCTTTTACTACCATTTTTAATTCATCTGTGTCAAATCCCGGAACTGTTCCTACAGCCGGAACTAAAATGACGTCTGCTCCTGCCTCTACGAATTTCTTTGCAGTTTCCAAGTCTGCTACCGGCTCGTCAGAACCTGCTCCATGCATCTTTCCGGCAATAATCAAACCTGAAAAATGTTCTTTTGTAAGGCGGATTGCTTTCTCAATCTGCTCATTTGTAACTCCGGTTCCCGGATTTCCTGTCAAACATACAAAGTCAAATCCAACTTCTTCCAAACGTTTTACAGTATCCAGATTTAACTGACGTCCTCTTGGAATCTCCAGTCTGTCCTCTAACATCTCTGCTTCAAGGTCTACCGGTTCCAGATTTACGCCGATTGGTCTTCCTACCAAACGGTGTAACTCTGATACAAAATTATCTCTGTCATGCTCCAATCCGTAAATATCCGGATTCAGAACGTCTACACAGTTCAATAGAATCATATCTGCGCCAAAAGCTCTCGCAATCTCAGCATTTGTGATATCTCCGATATAAGTTTCTCTTGTCGCTACATTTTCAGAAAGAACGACACGTCCTTCACTTGCTTTGATGCTCTGCTTCAATTCTGCCGCATTCATCGCTAATATCTCTGACGTATTTGCACTAATCAGTCGTTTCATTTTACAAAACCCTTTCGTTTTTAGTCTTATCTAGTTTCTTCAGCTTTGAAACGTTTCTCTACCTGTACGATAAATGGAAGGTAAAGTAATACGTCTAATACAATTAAGATTAACTGAAGAATCGATGCACGTATACTTCCTGTTGCAAGGAATCCACTGATAATCGGCGGTGTTGTCCAACCTGGCGCTGTGTATGTAAGCGGTACTAATCCGATTGCCATAGATGTGTATGCAACTACTAAGTTTACGATTGGCGCAACTACAAACGGAACCAGAAGAAGGATATTTAATACAACCGGAACACCGAACATTGTCGGCTCGTTGATGTTGAATAATCCAGGAACTGTTGTAATCGGCGCTAATGCTTTTGCCTGTTTACTTGCAGTCTTTCTACGAGCAATCCATGCCAACGCGAGAACAAGACCGATTGTTGCACCGGCTCCTCCGATGTATACGAAGTTATCCATGAATGGTGTTGTGAAAATGTGCTCTAAAGCTTCTCCTGCTTTAAATGCTTCTGTATTCTCACCTAAGTTTGCTAACCAGATTGGCTCCATGATTTTGTTAACGATGTTACCACCATGTAATCCGACAAACCACAGACCACTACAGCAAAGTACAAGAACTACAACACCGATGATGTTATTACCAAGTAATCCGAGCGGTGTACCTAATACAGTTTTTGCAATTAAGTGAAGGTTTGGAAGTTTGAATGCATCTAATACACCATATACGATTAACCAACCTACAATCAAAGCTGCTCCCGGAAGGATTGCGCTAAAGCTCTTAGATACTGCTGGTGGAACGCTGTCCGGCATTTTAATCTGGATGTTGTGATTGATGAACCACTGGTAAACCCATCCGTTAATCAAACCAAGTACAATTGCTACGAATAATCCCTGTGCTGCCATGTAAGTAGTTGGCATACCGCTTCCAGCTTCTCCTGTTACGAATGGTGTTACAAGGATGAATGTAGATAATGATACGATTCCTGAAGGAACGCCATCTACGTCATACTGCTTTGTCAGGCTGTATGCAATACCAAAGCTTGCTACAAGACCAATCAATCCAAAACTACTGTCGGAACCTTTCCAAAGGTATCCTGCGATTCCTACTTCTCCAAGCCATGCTTCCAATGATGGAATAGCGAAACCTGTTGCGATTACCATCAATAAAGAACCGATGATGATAAGAGGCATTGCCATTGTAATACCATCACGAATCGCAATCAAAAACTTGTTGCTTGCCATTTTTGCTGCCACTGGCATCAACTTTTCATTTAAAAATTTGTTCATGATTTTCTCCTTTTCTCATTTCCTTTTCACATGAATTATCAATCAGAATAATTCACAACCTAATTGGAGCAAAAGTCATTAATTTTCGCGATAAATAATGTTTCTTTCTATTCCCATCATAGCAGATTTTCCCCTGATTGTACATAATTACTTTTAATTTATAATTAAAATAGTCTTTCTAGACAAAATACGTCATATTTTTTTGTGCACTATTATCAATATTAGTTTTTTCTAATTATATTTTTTTCTTTTTTAATTTTAAAATATAATAAACAAACGAGTGTATTTCAAATTTCCGTTATTTTTTGATAAAAACATTGAAAAAACAGCAAAAATGTAAAAATGATATGGCTTTCTTATTCCCCATCTATTATACTTAAGTTGATTTTATTTTAACAAGGAGTATTATAATCTATGAATTTAACAAAAAAGCAGCAGCTTCTTCATTCTATGATTCTACATAAAATTTATACGCGGCATATGATTTCCCGTACTGATATTGCAAGGGAAACCGGAATTACCCCGGCTACCGTCAGCCTGATTACCGCAGAAATGCTGTCCGAACATCTCATTCAGGAGCTCGGTGAAGAATATGACCCTCAGGATAAAGTCGGAAGAAAAAAGATTTTGCTTTCTGCCGCGCCAAAACATTCCTATTATATTGGCGCCGAAATTTCCGAGCGTTTTTTTTCCTTTGTCCTGACAGATAATACCGGATTCATCCTTCAGCAGGATGTGAATGTCTCCGCTCCCGGCATGGCCGTCACTCATGATACTTTCATCGACATGCTTTCCCGGTTTATCGAAAACACCGGGTACGCGGAGCAGATTTCATCCATAGGCATCGCGATTCCCGGCCACTATACCGAAGAAACGAAACATCAGATTATGACGAACAATACATACTGGAAAAACTTCAATCTTACAGAAATAAAGAACCGTTTTTGTATTCCTGTCTACTATTCCAATAATGTTCACTGTATGGCAAGAGCGGAATCTATTTTTTATACTACACCGGAAACAAACAACAGTAATTTTTTATTTTTCCACATTGGACGCGGTATCCATTGTACCCATATGTACCATGATGATTTATACGGGAAGCAGAATCTCAAAATCGGTGAGGTCGGACATATCATTGTCCGCCCGGATGGGGAACAGTGCGAATGCGGAAAACGAGGCTGTCTCCAGACATACGCCAGCGAAGCATGGCTCATCCGCAAGGCAAAACTCTTATATGACAATGTTCCGGATACCTCTTTGCGCCGGCTCGTCCAAAACAAAGAGGAGATTGAACTTTCTACTCTGTTGACCGCTTACGAACTTGGAGATGAAATGGTTGTAAAATTGATTTCTTCCGCAATCAAAAGTATCGGAATTGCCATCACAAACTTAAATATGATTATCGATTCCGAACGGGTATTTATACATGGCAAGCTATTCCAATCGGAACAGACGATTGCACTTCTGAAGAATTATATTAATTTTGAGCCGAAATTATTTACCCTTCCTTCAAAGCAGGAACTGATTATCAAGCCATACTCTCCTTATACCGGAGCTATCGGGGCGGCCGCACTCTCTGTCTACCGCTTTTTGCTTCATATGGAATAAAAAACTGTAACATAAAAGAGCCCTTTCCGCTGTATCACTTTCAGCGAAAAAGGCTCTCTTTTAGTAATATAAAACAGATTAAATTGGTTCTTGCTCTTCCATCCATTGTTTGTATTCATCCAGACGCTTGATATAACCGTCAAATTCCGGAACTGTAAAATCTTGCTATTTTAAAATTTTTTCTGTGACCATCTCTATATCACTTTCAATAAAGAGTTTTAATAAATCGCTGCATGCTTCCACGTCTTTCATATCGATGATATTATGTGGAGTATGCCCATATCTGGTTGGAATTGATAATCCTAATGTTTTCACTCCACAACAGGATTTCATAATAGCTCCAATGTCTGTTCCACCTGCATATAACGGGTCCATTTGATATGAAATTTTATGCTCTTCTGCCATTCTTCTTAATTCATTTGTCAGACCATTATCGCAAATTACGCTTCCGTCACTTACCTTTATCGCGACACCTCCACCAAGAACCGGTGTTCCATAATCTTCTCCCGGAAGGTCAAATGCGCGGGTAATGTCAACCGCAATTCCAACATCCGGCCGGATTCTTTCTGCCAAAACGGTCGCTCCTCTGAGACCAACTTCCTCTTGTACAGTAAATGTAAAGTATATATCATGATACGGTGTTTTCATCTTTTCAAGAACATCCATCAGAATATAACATCCGATTCTATTATCTATCGCTTTTGAAAGGATTCTGCCATTACAAAGTTCTTCAAAATCTCCTACTATTACTGCACAATCTCCTACAGAAACATATTTCTCAGCTTCTTCTTTTGAAGAAACACTGATGTCTACATATAACTGTCTGATATCCGAATCTTTAATATCCTCTATTCTCTGTGAACATGCAACAATACCTTTTGTACCATTTGCAAATTGTACACGATTCATATAAAGAACAAATGCCGAAAGACCTCCCACCTGTTTCACTTTTAATAAGCCGTTTTCCATAATTCTTACAACACATAATCCAACTTCATCACTATGCGCTGACAGCATAATCTTTTTGCGTGAACTACCTGTTCCTTTTTTTAACGCAATTAGATTACCTACAGCATCTAATTTAATTTCATCTGCATATGGAAAAATTTTTTCAGCAATATAATCTGAAACACTATTTTCCATTCCGCTAACGCCCCATAATTGTGTTAATTCTTCTAACATGTCTACGCCTCTTTCTTATCTTTATGCAAGATATACAATTTCCCCGTCAATCACAGTTCCCATACACTTGGCTGTAATTTCCTGAATCGGATTTTTATCAAAAATAGCAATATCTGCATCTTTTCCTACTTCAATCGTACCGATTCTATCTTCTAATCCAAGTATTTCAGACGCATTACTTGTCACTGCCCGCATTGCTTCTGTAAGAGGTAAGCCTGCTTTATGGCACATTCCCGCACATACGACAAGATTACTTGTATGCATAGCCGGAAGGTCTGTCATGATTGCTAATTTCACACCCGCTTCATATAGAATCGCTGCTGATTCCACTCCTTGATTTATCACTTCATTTTTATGTGGGAATCCTAGAAATGGCCCGAGAATAACTCCTTTCTGTCTTGTATGCGCTAACTCATCTGCAATCAGATGACCTTCGCTACAATGGTCTAACGTAATTTGGAGGTCAAATTCATCCGCAATTCGCAACGCTGTCATAATATCATCTGCCCGATGCGCATGTGCTTTTAACGGAAGTTCTCCTCTTACTACCGGCACAAGCGCCTCCAAACGCATATCAAAAGCCTTTTCTTTTTTATTGTCATATTCCTTGGCTTTATATAACCATTCTCTGATAAGCGCGGCCGTTCCCATTCTCGTTCCAGGCATTCGTCCTTTTCCACCATGAACATTTTTCGGATTCTCGCCAAATGCAGCCTTCATTGCAAGTGGAGTTTTCAAAATCATCTTATCCATTATCTTTCCAACCGTTTTCATCGCAACGAATTGACCGCCAATCGGATTCCCACTCCCCGGTCCGGTAGCCACACACGTCACACCATTTTCATAAGAATGCTTAAATTCTGCATCTAACGGATAGATTCCGTCAATCGCTCTCAAATGAGGTGTGATAGGTTCTGCATCCTCATTTCCATCCACTCCGGCATCGCCGATTCCCCATTCGAAGATGCCTATATGGTTATGTGCATCAATAATGCCCGGCATAACAATTCCTTCTTTTGCATCAATCACCTGACACATTTCAGGAATATCTAGTTTTTTTCCTATCGAGACAATCTTGCCGTCTTGAATTAAAACTTCCCCTTCTACAACCTCTGCATCCTTATTCATCGTATGAATATAACCATTTTTAATTAAAATTGCTTTTTTCTCCATATGCATCTCATCTCCTTAGACAATACTACCTGCCACTTTCTTTGCCAATTCCTCTATCACATCTTCTTCAAATGGTGATGGCAATCCTGCCGAAGTGACTACATCATTGAATCCTTTTGTCCCGCTAAGTTTTATAATATTCTTATAGCACTCCCAAGCTTTCTCATGATTCTCTTCATCCATAACATGGAGTTCAAGTGCACATACCTGTGCAAGAACATAATCAATATAGTAAAAAGGCCAGCGATAAATATGCGTCTGTCTCTGCCACATTCTTCCTTCTCCAAGGAAAGTATCTGTTTCGAAATGTCTCCATGGCGTATATTCTCTTTCCAACTTCTTCCAAAGTTCTCTTCTTTCTTCCGATGTCATCTCTGGATAATCGTATACTGTCTCCTGAAATTCATCTACCGCACATCCATAAGGAATAAACGACAATGCGTGCTTCATATGTAAATATTTATAAGCAGGAATATCCTCTTCCGGTAAAACATACTTTAAGTATGGCCAAACCAGGAACTCCATCCCCATCGAATGAATCTCTGCCAAATCTGAACTACATGCTCCTGCAAAACTCAAAGGTTCTCCTCGTTTACAATATGAATGGAATCCATGTCCCGTTTCATGAGCAAAAGTCTTCAATGCTCCACTGCTGGCATTGTAGGTTTCGAAAATAAACGGCATATGATAAAGAGCTGCGTAATTGGAATACGCTCCCACAATTTTCCCTTGTCGTGTCTCAAGGTCATAGAATTCGCTTTCCAGAAGGTTTTCATAATAAACATGTGTTTCCGGAGATAATTCCTGATAGACCTTTCTAAAATCCTCCAAAACATCCTTTGTAGGCTCCGGCTTTTTCCCAAACTCACAGATATCCTCATCATAATTGTACAATATATCATATCCTAATGCTTTTCGTTGCTTTTCAAAGAGTTGATTTGCAATCGGTACTAATTTTTCCTTAACTCCATCTCGGAAAGTTTTAATTTCTTTTCTGCCATAACTTGTCCTTCCCATACGACAGTAGCCTACATCTGTAAAAGATTTTTTCCCAAGTTTATCAGCAATATTCACACGTACTTTTACAAGTTCATCATAAAGCTCGTCTAAATCATTCCTTATTTTTGCATAAGCTCTTTCGCTAATCTCGGCATACTTGGAACGTTCTTCTCTATCTTCACTTCCCATATGCGGTCCGATTTTAGATAACGGCACCTCACCCTCTTCCGTAACAGCCGTAAGATTTGCTAATAGTTCTGAATAATGCGAAGATAATGCATTTTCTTTCATAAGGTCTTCCAGAATTTCCGTACTAAATGCCTCTTTATGAAGCGCAGCTAATGCAAACGGCTCTTCTCCAATATATCTTTCCAACTCTTTACGATATGGACTCGTAAGAAGAGCTTCATTCATCTCATTTTCCAACCCTTCATATTTTGGCTTTGCCTTATCAAAAAATTCTGTTTCTTTCCTATAATATTCATCATTTACATTCATAGTATTTCGCGCTTCACAGATAACAGCTAAAGTTGAAAATTCATCTCTTAGTTTATCCAAAGCTATCAACGCATAATACGCCTCTCCAAAACTTCCTGCATTTTTAAATTCATCAAGTTGTTCATGAAATTTCTTTTCAAATTTCTCCATATTAAGTCGTGTATATGGTACATCACTAAATTTAATCATGATAAACCTCTCTTTCTTATACCAACGCAAATTTTTCAATCGCTTTTGCTACGCCATCATTTTCATTCGAAACAGTAATATAGTCTGCCACATCTTTGACCGGTTGTACTGCATTTTCCACAGCAATTCCAAGACCGGCTTCACGCACCATTTCCAAATCATTCATCCCATCTCCAAAAGCCATAATTTCTTCTCTTGAAATCCCTAATATTTCCCCCAGTTTCAAGATTCCCGCACCTTTATTTACTCCAAAAGCATTGACTTCGATATTATTTTCCATAGCGCCTGTCGCTGCAACTCCCGGGATTTTTGCAATCTGACAACTCGCTTTTTCCTTCTCATCTTTGCTTTTAAACAACGCTTGTACTTTATCAATCCCTACGTTGTCATTCTCTACTTTTTTGTAAATATCCGGTTCTGGTATTCTGGATTCCCGTATAAACGTCGCTATACTTGGATGCGTAACATAT
Source organism: uncultured Lachnospiraceae bacterium (assembly GCA_905197485.1). Taxonomy (GTDB): domain Bacteria; phylum Bacillota; class Clostridia; order Lachnospirales; family Lachnospiraceae; genus Faecalimonas. Next base: position 20,579 of record CAJJYZ010000020.1, read on the forward strand.
TTTTCTATTTCTGCAAGTTCCGAAGCATTTCCATAGCCATTCCCATCTAGAAACACTTCTTTATACGTATCATATTGCGAGAATATATCTAATATTTGTTTTGCCGTCTCCACCGGAAGAGAAGCTTCATAAATCGTCGTTTCTCTTTCCATGTCTACAATTCTTGCTCCATTTGAAGTAATCGCATACCGCATTCCTGACAATTCCAGAACTTCTTTCGGTAAGCCGGTAAGCGGACGCCCTGTGGCTGCTAGAACCTCTATCCCCTGCTCTATCGCCTGCATTAAAACATTTCTCGTATATTCTGTCATTTCTTTCTTATCATTTAACAACGTGCCGTCACAATCAAAAGCTATCATTTTTATCTTACGAATCATCTTCCTCCGCTCACTCCCCATTTCCAATTAAAATACAACTTTTTTACTATTTAAATACACGTCTTTTTCTTGTGCTACGCACTCAATATCTTCTAGAGGATTTTTCGGCAGACAGACAAAACTTGCTCTTTTTCCTTCTTCCAGAGAACCATATTCATCGGAAATACCAAGAAGGTCTGCGCTTCCTCTTGTAGCTGCCAGCAAAGCCTGACAAGGTGTGAGTCCTGCCATTGTCATAAGTACCATCTCATAAGAAGACTCATCATATGGGTCAAACGGAGAACCTGCATCTGTTCCAAAAGCAATCGGAACTCCCTTTTCCGCACATTTTTTCAACATATCACGATGACGTTGCAAAACTTCTCGACTTTTTGCATGGTCTGGATTATCCGGTTCCTGCTTCATCCCTTCATTTACCGCATAATACGGCGCACATAACGTTGGTACTAAATACGTTCCGCGTTCTGCCATCATTTCCATGATATCTTCCGTCATGAAAACTCCATGCTCAATGGAATCAACACCTGCCTCTACACAATTTCTGATAGCGGTATTACCATGAGTATGTACGGCTACTTTTCTTCCCCATGCATGTGCAGTTTCAACGCACGCACAGATTTCCTCCTTTGTAAATTCACATGGCCCCGGTTCTGGTCCTGGAGAATTTACTCCCCCTGAAACCATCATTTTCACAACATCTGCGCCTTCTTTTATAACACGTCGTACTGTTTTTCGAACCTCATCTACTCCGTCCGCTTCATAACTAATATGAAATCCATGCCCGCCGGTTGTTGAAATTGCATGTCCACATGCAATAATCTTCGGTCCCGGAATCTCTCCTCTATCAATACTATCGCGGATACCAAGGGAATATCCTTTATAAGCTCCCAAATCTCTGCATGCTACAATACCTGATTTTAGTAATTGTCTCGCATGCATTGCTCCCTGACAAATCAGATGTGCCGTATACTGTCCGTCGCTCATCCTTCTAATCTTATCTCCGGCACTACAGAACAGATGTACATGTGCATCAATAAATCCAGGTACTACATATCCTTTCTCCAATTCTACATACTCTGCTTCCGAATCTTCCTCCGCCTCATCTTTATTTTTTATCCAAAGAATATAATCCCCTTCCGTCATCATAACAAAGTTTTCGATAATGCTTTGTTCTTCATCTCCTGTAAATAACCATTTTCCGGTATACGCAACTTTTTTCATTTTACATTTCTCCTTCCATACCTTCATTCAGTTTTTCTGTGCCTTTTAATACAAATTTTCCATTATTGAGAAACTCTATTCTATTTCTACATTCATCATAACCATACATTGTTTTCACTTCATCATATGGCAATGTGATATCGATATGTTTAAAAACATATTTTTGAGCATCCGAAACCGCTCTTTCTGTTCTCTCGTTTGTTTTTGCAACAATTTCTTTTCCATCGAGTAGATTGAAAACCGGTTCATCTTCTGCTCCTCTATAGCAAGGGTCACCAATCGCGATATGAGGACCCATTTTTTCATAAATCAATATCGGAAGTTGTGACTCCAAATGATACTTCTTACAAATATGAAATGCTCTCGTATTTGTTCCAATTGCAAATTCTCCAATCGGTAACGAAGTATGTGGACGCAAGAGATTATCTCTGATACTGTTTTGTCCTTCCTTTCCATTATATTCGCTGGAATAATCTACAATTTCTCCGTCTTTAAACCATAGTTTCAAATTATGAAATTGTGTATCCTGAAGATAAATATCTGGAATATGAAGCAAGCCCGAGCTTCCTTCTAATCTTGGAGTCGTAAATACTTCTCCATATGGAATATTTAAGTCTCCACCGCAATTCATAAAATTGGTTTGTGTTTTTCTATCCAAAATCGGCTTCATCCGAATTTCCAGATTCGTCTGATTATCATCTTTTCCTTCTATTTTGATAAATTGACATTTATCCAGTTCCTCAATCAATGTCTGCTGAATTATCTCAAATTCATCTGAAACTTCCAGATTCATTTCCATAATATCGTCAAAAATTTCTTCAAATTCATCACCTATTTCCGGACTTGGAAAAGCAACTTTACAAAATGATAATTCTCCCGGTTTCACATATTTGTCCTCAACCATTCTTCTCCCATGCATCAATTTCATGTAATCCTCTATATTCATTTCTCTTTTGGATTGTCCAAATTCAATAACCCCTATCATTCCGCAAATATCTCTCATCTGTTCTTCATACTTTTTAAATGCACTTTCATACCATTCGATGATTTGCTCTTCTTCAATTCCCTTTACAGATGGAGCTTCATTCAGATTTTGTTTCATTGCTCCCGGTTTTATGATTACCGGTGTCAAGCCATGCTCTTTCAACTCTTTACTGACTTGTAATACTAAAGCTTCCATTCCTACTTGATAATGTAATCTCACACGTTTTCTGTCCGCTCTATCACGATTTTGACTAATGAATCCATGTAAAAATGCATCCGCAATTTGTTTTCCCATCTGCTGCATTTTCTCTTTTGAATAATGAAAATAAAATTCTGCTTTTCTTTTTTCTTCTTCTGAAATAGGAAAATCATATTGTTCCATCCATGCATAATCCGAATCATTCGCTTCCTGAAGAATTCTTTCATACAAATTGTTCTCTCCGATTTCCACAGAGGCTTTGATTTCTTTCTCTATATAATTCTTTACCGATTGTTCTTTTGTCATTTCACCGTCACCTCTTTGTCCAAATATTGCCAATCAATATAGGGAGCAAATGAACAACTTGATTTTTACACTTTCTTTTCCAAGTTTGCCATTTGCTCCCCTTTCTTTCACTTATATCAGACGTTCAAAAAACGTCGAGTGTTTCTACTGAACTTTTTCTACATATTTAAAGTCATACTCAGCTCCAAATGGCCAAATATTCAGTCCTTTCACATTTTCAGAAATAGTATATGTATTCTCTACAAAGTTCTGTGGAATATATACATATTTATCTAATACTAGTTTTTCTACTTCCTGTAATGTTTTAATTCTTTCCTCTCCAATCTGTGTCATTTGTTTTTCCCATAAACTGATGAACTCTGGGTCGTCCATCTTGCCTTCATCATAGATAAAGCTAAAGAATTCGCTTGCATCAGGATAACTTGCAACGTTAGAACCTCCGATTACACAGTGGAACGTTCCTTCTACTAACATCGGAAGTAACATCTTAGTCTGCATTGGCGAAACTGCAAGTTCCAACCCAAGATTTTTCTTCCACATTTCCTGAACCGCCTGAGCCTGAAGTTTTGACCCTTCTGAATCTACACAATAAATCTGAAGGAAATCTTCCATATCTTCTTTTGTCTTTCCAAGTTCTGCAAGTCCCTCATCTAAAAGCTTCTTAGCTCTCTCAATTGCCTCCGGGTCCGTTGCTGAATCGACAACCAAATCTCCCTGCTGCTCGCGGAAGTCTCCTCCATCTACGCCACGAATACCGTATGGTACCATACCATATGCAGCAAGTTTCTTATTCTTAACAACATTTTCTGCATATGACTGTCTGTCGAATGCGATAGATAACGCTTCACGAATCTTAATATTATTAAGATATTCAACTCGAGGATTGAATTCGATAAAGCTTACTCCCAAACGCGGAACTATTTTAAGCTCAGGCGAATCTTTATATTTTTCCAATTCCTCTGAACCAATTCTTCTAAGGTCCAAGTCTCCTGATTCATACATTCCCTGAATAGCATTTTTATCTGCTGTAATAGACATCTCAATTGTATCTAATGTTACATTTTTTGCATCCCAGTAGTTCTCATTCTTTTCGAGTGTAATTGAATTATCGTGCACCCATTCTGTTACCGTAAATGGTCCGGAAAATACCATGTTTTCCGGTTCTGCACCGTAAAGGTCTTTAAATTCTTCTGCTGCTTTTTTCTGTACTGGAGCATAACCCGGAACTTTTAAGCAGTCAATAAAATAATCAATCGACCTGGACAATGTAAATTCTACCGTATAATCATCTAACGCTTTTACACCAAGCTCAGATTTATCCATTTCTCCTTTTGCGATAGCTTCAGCATTTTTAATTTCAAAGTAATCATTTGCTTTTGGTGATGCAAATTCCGGGTCTACCGCTCTTTGGAAACTATAAACTACATCTTCCGCTGTAATCGGTGTTCCGTCAGACCACTTTGCATCTTCTCGTAATTTTACCGTATAAACTGTTGCATCCTCATTCATTTCAAATTCTGTGGCTAATCCAGGCTCCCATTCTTTTCCGTCTTCTCCGGCAATACGGAACAATGGTTCTGTTACAGCATAACTAATGTTATACGCTGTATCATCTTGAATCTGAAACGGGTCCAGAATCGTAGGTTCCCCTGATATCGCCAGACGCAAAACCTGCTCTTTTGCTTTTTCTCCGCCACTGTCCTTTTTGTCGCTGCTTCCGCAAGCGGTTGCTCCGAATACCATGACGCCTGCTAACAGTAAACACAAAGCTTTTTTCATTTTTTTGTTTTTCATACTTTTCCTCCTCCTTGATAGAAAATATTTATGCCAGCTGCTTACGCAGTTTTGCTCTTATTTATATATGATGGCATGATACGAAATGGCCATTTCCAACATCTTTCATTTCTGGCGGTGTTGTTTTACATATATCTGTAGCATATGGACATCTTGTACAGAACTTACATCCTTTTGGCGCATTGATTGGACTTGGAAGTTCTCCCTTCATTTCAATTTGATGACGCTGCTTCTCCACTTTAGGATTTGGAACCGGTATCGCCGAAAACAATGCTTTTGTATAAGGATGCATTGGATTTTTATAAAGTTCTGTGTTAGAAGCATATTCTACAACTGTTCCCAAATACATAACTGCAACATGGTCCGAAATATACCTTACCATTGACAAATCATGAGCAATAAAAATATAGGAGAGATTCAGTTTCTTCTGAAGTTCAACTAAAAGATTCATAACCTGTGCCTGAATGGATACATCCAATGCACTAATCGGTTCATCGCAGATGATAATTTCCGGATTCATGCTAAGAGCTCTCGCAATTCCGATTCTCTGTCGCTGTCCCCCCCGAAAACTCATGAGGAAATCTGTTTGCGTGCTCCTCATTTAATCCTACCATTTTAAGAAGTTCTATAATCTTTTGTTTCCTTTCCGTCTTGTCCTTAACAATTCCTTGCATATCCCATCCTTCTGCAACAATGTCCCCAATCGTCATACGAGGATTCAGGCATGCATATGGGTCCTGAAATATCATCTGAATGTTTTGAGCTAAATCACGTCGGAATTTCTTCGAACTTTTTCCACTAATGTCTTTACCTTTCAAATAAATCTTTCCGTCTGTCGGGTCATAAATACGAATCAGCGTCCTACCTAGTGTACTTTTCCCACAGCCTGACTCTCCGACTATTCCTAAAGATTCACCCTCGTGTAAAGTAATGCTAATTCCGTCTACAGCTTTGAGTATTTTCCCACCTTTCACCTGAAAATATTTTTTCAAATTTTCCGTACGCAAAATCTCCTGCTTTTCCATCATCTCACCTCCCTGCCTGTAATAGGATTTATAATTTCCATACTCTCTTTTGCTCTCTCATCATAAAGCCAGCAACTCGTTTTATGTCCTTCTCCTTCCGCATCATACTGTGGCGGCTGAATACATCTACAGACTTTCATCGCATAAGGACATCTAGCAGCAAACGCACATCCTTTTGGTGGATTTAATAAATCCGGCGGAGTACCTAAAATCGGGTGTAATGGTTCCTTATTCGTTATTTCCTCCGGTGGTATTGACTGCATAATTCCCCACGTATATGGATGTGAAGCATGCTCAAAAATATCTTCTGCAGTTCCATACTCAATAACCTGACCTGCATACATAACTGCAATATCATCCGCGATATTCGAAACTACACCGAGGTCATGTGTAATCATAATGATTGCCGTATTATATTGTTTTTGAATTTTTTTAATCAATTTCAGAATTTGGGCCTGCGTAGTTACATCCAATGCAGTTGTCGGTTCATCTGCAATCAGAAGCTGCGGATTTACTGCCATAGCGAGCGCAATCATAGCTCGTTGTCTCATTCCTCCTGAAAATTCATGTGGATATTGTTTAAATCTCTCTTCCGGGCTTGGAATTCCTGCCATTGCTAATGTCTCTATCGCTATCCTCTTAGCTTCTTCTTTTGAATTTACTCCACTTTTTAAAATTCCTTCCATAATCTGCTTGCCAACAGTCATTGTTGGGTTAAGACTTGTCATCGGGTCTTGAAAAATCATTCTTATTTTTTTAGCACGAACTTTCTCCATCTCTGTCTCTGTTAATGAAGCAATATCCTCACCGTCAAATATAATTTTTCCTCTTTTAATCTCTCCGCTTGGTTTATCCGGATTTAATCTTACAATTGATTTTGCCGTCACAGATTTACCACATCCAGACTCTCCTACGATTCCGAGAGTTTTTCCTTTTTCAAGCTTGAAGCTAACGCCTCGGACTGCCTGTACTTCTCCAGCATATGTATGAAAAGAAAAAGCAAGGTCGTCTACAACTAATAATTGATTTTCGTTCTCTTTCTTCATGATTCGCTTCTCCCTCCTACTGTCTCATTCTTGGGTCTAACGCGTCACGTAATCCATCTCCCATTAAGTTAAAGCAAAGCATTGTGATACAAATCAGTATTGCCGGAAAGACTAATTGATACGGATAACTTAATAATTTGTTTGCTCCGTCAGAAGCCAGTACTCCCCAACTTGCTGTTGGTAATGGAAGTCCCAATCCGATATAGCTTAAAAATGATTCTGCAAAAATCGCCCCTGGTATTGCAAAAGCCATGTTTGTAATAATCGGACTTAATGCATTTGGGAAAAGATGTTTTACAATAATCCATATACTTCCTGCTCCCATAGTACGGCTTGCCATCACAAATTCCATTTCTTTAATCTGGAATACCTGTCCACGAAACAAACGTGCCATTCCAATCCACCCGGTAGCTGCGATTGCTATAATAATTGGTCCCACACCTGGTTTCATAATTAATATAAGAAGAATCACCCACAGCATTTGCGGAATTGCCGCGATAAGTTCACAAAATCTCATCATAATATTATCTGCAAATCCACCGAAATATCCTGCAATTCCTCCATAAAGAATACCAATAGTTCCATTCAAAATAGATACGATAAGGCCAATGGAAAGACTCACTCTCGCTCCTTCCCAACACCGCACAAAAATATCTCTTCCTAAATCATCCGTTCCAAACAAGTGTGCTAGTGAAGGGCTTTGATTCGTGCATGACAAATCATTCTGGTTATAGGTATATCTGCTGACCATCGGAACAACGATTGCAAGTACTACAATCAAAATCAGGATAATTGCAGACAGCATTGCCAATTTATTCCTTTTGAAACGCCTCCAAGCGTCACTCCAGTATGTGACTGACGGTCGTGTTATTTTATCCGCATCATCATGCATCTGTTCATCTTTTTCAAACATATCCAACGGAATATTCTGAATATCCATCTCTTGTATATTTTTCTCTGTCATGTTCTCCTCCTAACTTGCAACTCGAATTCTCGGGTCAACAACTCCATAAAGAATGTCTACCACAAAATACATGATTGCAGAAATAAATGAAAAGATAAGGGTAAGTCCCATAATCATCGTATAATCGCTTCCTTGAATCGCATTAATCATCGCCTGACCGATTCCCGGAATATTAAAGATTTTTTCTACTACAAAGTTTCCAGTCAACACTCCTGCACACATCGGTCCGAACGATGTGACAAGTGGAAGAAGAGAGTTTCTTAGCATATGCTTTCTAACAATCTCTTTTTTATTAAGTCCTTTGCTCTTAGCTGTATAAATATAATCCTGCGTTGTTACATCTAACATACTTGTTCTTAACATTCTTGCGTAAAAAGCTATATTGGTAAATGCTGCTGTAAACATAGGTAGTATTGCATATTGCCATCCTCTCCATCCTTGTATCGGGAACCATCCCAAATCAACTCCGAACAGCTTTTGTATTAGTGAACCAAAGACGAAGCTCGGTATCGAAACACCCAAAATGGCTAAAACAATCACGATATAGTCGACAGCGCCTTTATTATGTAATGCAGCTATGCATCCAAGTACCATACCGATAATACTTCCAATAATGACTCCGCCAAATCCCACTAGCGCAGATACCGGCATTCCTGTAGTTACTTTTCCCATAACTGTCTGCCCTTTATATTTCATAGATGTACCAAAATCTCCCTGTAGTAAATTCTTCATATAGATGATATACTGCTCAAATAATGGTTTGTCTAATCCATACTTCTGTTCCAGATTTTCCCGCACTACTGCCGGCGTATCTCTCCCTAGCTCAAACGGGTCACCCGGTATTGCATGCATCAGAAAAAATGTAACTGTTGCAATCAAAAACAAGGTAATCAACATGGAACCAAATCGCTTTAACACATACTTTCCCATAACATCTTCTCCTTTTTTTATTTCGTTCTTTTGACAGTATTACCATTTCAGAAAGTTTTTTGTATTGTGTATTTTGTATATTTTTCTTCCACTTTTTCATACTGTCTATGTGATTTATCCACATGCTATCACGAATCTTTTATCATGTCAATAATTTTTTATCACAATTACAGTTTTTTATCGAATTGTGTTGACACATCTATCTTTACGTGATATTTTCATCTTAACAATAAAAAAGGCGGTGAAAACATTCATGTTAAATACAAAAGACTACATACCTATTATGAAATTCCTTGCACTTTATCTTGGAGACGGCTGTGAACTAATTCTTTGTGATACACAAAAAGTTCTACATACTGAAAATTCTTTCGACAACTTAACCCATATAGGAGAACCTGTTGGTGAAATCCAACAAGCATTCATTAACAATCCTAAGTGTCATTCCTTGCCATATAGCGTGAACTATAGAGCTACAAGTTCATCTGGAGAGAAACTCCGCTCTGCAACATTATTTATAAAAGAAGACGAAACACTTACTGGCCTTTTGACAATCAATATGAAAATTTCCAGTCTTCTATCCTTACGGGAATTGCTCGAAAAAATGATTAACGGCAATACATCTCATCACTCTTCAGATATGCCAAATATGTCAAAAAAAGCTACTGAAGATTACGAGAATTTAAGCTCATCTACTTCAGCACTCATAAATTCTGTCATTGTTGAAGCATGTATTCGCTTTGGTGTAACTCCTGAACGGTTCACAACAGCAGAAAAGAAAAGTATTGTACGCGAAATGGATACAAGAGGGATTTTTCTCGTAAAAGGTGCTATCTCAGAAGTCGCAAAAGAACTAAAAAGTTCCGACGCAACCATCTATCGTTATCTTCAACAAATTGATAAATAGGAGGAAACATAACATGACACTTATTACACCAGAAATTGCAGAAAAATCATTACTGGAAGCAGGCTATGAAGTGAATAGTCTTGAGCAAATCAATGAAGGTTCCAACCATTATGTATTTGCCGTAACACTAAATACAGGTGAAAAATTAATTTGCAAATTTGCGAAAATACGTGAAACAGAAAAAAATATCGGTGAAACCGGATTAGATACTTTATTTGGCGGAAAACTTTCGTTAGAAAGAGAAGCTTATCTTTTTTCAATGATTCGAGAAAAGGCCGGTGTTCCGACACCAAAAGTTCATGGAATCCACCATTCAGAATATGGTACCTTCATTGTGTTAGAACACATGGATGGTATTTCTCACAAACAGTATATGAAGGACAGCGGATATTCTAAAAAAGCATTTCTTGATAGTATGGAATATCTCGGTGAAGATTTTGCTAAAGTTCAGTCGGTCACATTTCCTACCTTCGGAAATATTATGGTCGATTCCGAAATAGAACCTGCCGGATTAATCAACTTTTCCGACCGATTCCGTCAGGTCATTGAAATGCGTATCGACCGATGTATGAAAAAAAATATGTTTACCGAAAAAGAACATTCTATGGTTTGTACGTTTTTTGATAAAAAATTAGAACAGCTTCGCCCTCACTTCGAGGCTTGTATCAGCACACCCGTTTTAAATTTTACCGATATGCATGCCGAGAACTTTTTCGTAGATGATACCGGACATCCTTCCGGATATTTTGATTTAGAGTCCGCGCAATCAGCGCCTGCTGCATTAGAATTTTATGGTTTTCGTTTCTTTTTATTTAATTTCTATGACAAAAATTGTTTTGACGAAGCAGAAAACGCATTCTTCCAAGGATATAAAAATGCCGGTGGACTTTATGTCCCGACCAGCATAGAAGATAACCAGGCAATTGATTTCTTAGCGGGTTGCAGACTTTTGGAACTTGCTCAATCCTATTGGGGACATATTGATGGAATTCGTGATACATGGGGAACTGAAATGAAACAACTCTTATTCTCATACATGGAAAACGATATCATAGATTATATGGCAATCGGAAATATTTGGAGACAGAGAGATATGCAGCCATTCACACCTCTCTCAAAGTAAAAATCGTAATAGAACAACAAACTGAGGCGGACATCATGTCCGCCTCCATTATACAAAGGAGAAATATATATGAAAAACATTTATCAAACACGTAGAGAAAATTTTATGAACTCAGATTCTTGTCCATTTCTTACAATCTTATATTCTGGAAAGGCTCCCATCCGTTCGGCAGATGAATCCTACTATTTTAGTGTTGACCGGAATTTTTATTATATGACCGGAATTGACTTAGAAGATGTCGTATTAGTAATGGTACATGAAAGTGACAGCAAAATTTATTCTAGTCTATACTTAAATCTACGTGATGAGCAAACTGCAAAATGGATTGGCGGCTCTCCTTCTCCTGATGAATTAACTAATATCAGTGGAATTGAGCATATTTATTCAATTAATTTATGGAAGTCTCATATGCATCGCTACTTATCTTCACAAACTTCCCGTCCATCAATCGGGTTAAATTTGTGGAGATGCCGACCAGACGATGAACCGACAATCGCCCATCGACTTTCATCTTGGATTCGTTCTATGTATCCTGAGACAGATATACAAAACATCTTTCCATATCTTGCGAAAGCAAGACTTATTAAATCTGAAGATGAATTAGAAAAAATGAAAATTGCACAAGATACAACTAAAAATGCTCTGGAAGAATTATACTCTTATGTGCGTCCAGAAATGAATGAATGTGAAATTGAAGGAATCTTTGATTTCGCGCTCAGGAAACAAGGCGTAAAGGAAACTGCTTTTCCTAGCATTGTTGCCGGTGGTATTCGTGCCACAACACTTCATTATTCAGAAAACAATCATTTTGTTCATGATAATGAATTGGTACTCCTCGACCTTGGAAGTACACACCAACACTATTGCGCCGATATTTCCCGTACTTTTCCAATAAACGGTAAATTTACAGAACGTCAAAAACAACTATATAACATCGTTTTAGAAGCTCAACAACGTGTAATTGAAGCTGCCGTTCCTGGCATTACACTCCTTGAACTAAATGATATTGTAATCGAATATTATAAAACTGCCTTGAAAGAAATTGGCCTTTTGGAAAATGGAAAATCTGTCAAAGATTATTATTATCATGGAGTAAGTCATCCATTAGGATTAGATACTCATGATATTTCTCTTCCTGAATTAGAAACATTAGTCCCAGGTATGGTGATTACTGTCGAACCGGGATTATATGTTGAAGAAGAAGGAATCGGCATACGAATCGAAGATGATATTCTAATTACGACAGATTCTGCCATAAATCTCTCTTCTAACATTATTAAAAACCCGGAAGATATTGAGTTACTCATGTCCAAATGCCCCAATTAATAAATTAAATGGAAATAAATTTATACTATGAGGATTTTATTATGGAAAACAAACGAATTTTAGAACTTATTAGAATTCTTCTTCAACAATCAGGTTATATTACGATTCAAAATGTCTCTACTCTTTTACAAGTTTCTAATAAAACAATTAGAAACGACTTAAATATTGTAGCAGAATTTTTAAACGAACATGCCCTTTCTCTTTGTCGTAAAACTGGAGTTGGTATATACATTAACGGAAGTGAAGAAGCAAAGCTGACACTTCTAAACTCTATTTCCACACGCACAAGCCAAGTAGTTAGTTATTCTCCAAAAGCCAGAAAAAATTATATTGGTCTTCGTTTGATAACTTGTGCAGAAAATTGCAGAATATACGAACTTGCATCAGAACTCTTCGTAAGCCGGGCTACCATTCACAAGGATATTTCTGCTCTTTCTACTCAATTTGCAACATACAATATCCATATTATTAGAAAAAATAACCATGGAATTAACCTGATTGGAAAAGAACGCCATCTAAGAGATTTAATGTTTGACCTTATGCAAGAAGATGCCGGTTACTCTGAATTTATAAAAATCATCCAAAATCCGGATTATCAATGTCATCAGGATTTTATTTTTAAGGCTTTGGATTATACGGATGAAAATATACACAAACTAGTACACCTTATTATTCATTCTGGTAATCCCTATATTAACAGTCTGCCATTTAACTCTCTCTCTGCAGTTTTACTCAGAATTTTTATTTGTATTATGCGTATAACTGAGGGACATCCGATTATCCTTTCTCAAGAGTTTGTAGAAGAATTAAAAGATAAGGCACTTTTTCCTGAAATCTTTCAATTAACAACTATGTTGGAAAAAGAATTGAATTTAACCTTTCCTGAAGAAGAGCTCCGTTATCTTCAGATTCATTTTCTTTCATTAGACAACAAAACAGGTATTACCGAAAACGACCAGCACGAATTAACTCAGCTTGTAGACGAGCTGCTTTTGAATTGGGAACACACATTACAGCTTCCTTTCACACAAGACTATGACCTTCGTGAATCCTTGATTTCACATCTCGGTCCGATGCTTACAAGATTTCGACATGGTATTTCTATAAAAAATCCTATGTTAGAAGAAATTTATGCTTATTACCATAATACTTTTTTCATAGTAAAAAAAAGTCTTGAAACATTAACCAAACAATATTCATGCAACTTAAGTGATGATGAGATTGGATATATTACAATTTATTTAGCAGCCTCTCTTGAGTTAAAAAAACAACCGCTAAAAACAATTTTAATATGTCATGGAGGTACGGGTGTAATTAAACTTCTTCTTTGTAAAATTATACCTCAAATTCCTGAAATTGAAATTATTGCCCAGGAAAGTTTTTTAACCATACAAAATACTGATTTAAGTCAGGCTGAGCTCATCCTCTCTACTTTAAACATAAATTTAAATATAGACATACCTATTTTAACAATTAATCCAATCATGCACGACCATGATATTAGCCGCTTAAAGAATATCGTGAAAAAGTATTACAATGAAAAAAATCGCCCTGTTATAAATATAAATGTTTAAAAGTTTCCACATTGATAATACCAAGTACACACCTATAGAAGCTTGCGCAAATTTAAGCCTATCAATTATAATAAGTCTAGAAAACAAAGGAGGTATATTTTTATGAAACACATTAAAATTGCTGCCGGTTTAGCCCATGTCAATTATGGTAATATTGCCGGAATTGTGAAAGAAATTAGTGATGCTGGTGTTGACTACATTCACTCGGATGCTGCCGATATGCATGACTTACAAAATATGAAACTGATGGGAGGTCATCAAATTATTGCTGGTATTCGTCCTGTAACAGAGAAGCCTATCGAATGCCATATCTATACTGTTACTATGGACAGAATGTTTATTGAACAAATTGCTGAAGCAGGCGCTGATATGTTAATTCTTCCTGCAGAACATTTTCTTGGCGCCCAACTTGCATACATCATTAATTGGTGTCGTGAAATGGGATTAAAAATCGGACTCACACTTGGATGCTACACACCGCTTAGCTTTGTAGAAGAATCCATTTATGATATTGACCGTCTTCATATTGTTACTCATGGTGTAGACGAAACCGATGGCAAAGATAATTGGGGATGGAGAAGAAGCGTTGTCGACCTTGTACAACGGGCTAGAAAAATGATTGCTGAAAAAAATCCTGGATGTGAACTTGCTATCGACGGTGGTCTCCGATATGATAACATGGAAAAATTAATCGAATGTAATCCAGATGTAATTGTTCTTTCCTCTGCACTTTTCAAAGACCCTGATGGAATCGTAGGCGGATTCGAAAAATGTAGAAAAGCTATCGATAATGCTGCTGAAAAATTTGGATTGGAATAGGTTTATGAAAAGTTCAGTAAAAGACTATTTATTTATTACCTTATCTTCCTTGTTGACCGCAATTGCGGTCAACTGCTTTTTCCAATGCACAGGACTTGCTCCAGGCGGAATTACTGGTTTATCTATCATATTGTCATTGATTACCAAAATACCTGTCTCCTATATGACACTGTGCATCTCTATTCCTTTGCTTATTTTAGCAACCATATTATTAGGGAAAAGCTTCGGAATCAAAACATTGTATATTACATTGATGACCCCTGTCTGCATGGAATTGGTTCCTGTAGTAAACCTCTTTCAAATATTTCCGGATGTTCCTCAATTAGTTCTTAAAGTAATTGCCGCAATTTTAGGAGGAATTTTAGTTGGAACAGCTATTGGTTTCGCTTTGAATCACGATTGTGCTACAGGTGGAACTGATGTCATTGCACTTTTAATTCAATACTTCTTTAAATCCTTTAAACTTTCTGTGATTCTGTTTATATTAGATGGAAGTGTTGTAATTGCTTCCGGATTTATCTCCGGCGATTTTATGATAGCTGTTTTAAGTTTATTTTCACTTTTTATCATTATCAATACTATTAAATACGTGACATCAAAAAAATAACTCGCTTATAAAAAAAGAAAAAGTACATGAGGTTTCCTCACACCTCATATACTTCTTCTTTTTTTGATTATTAAGAATCATTAAAATATCCTATTCATAAGATTCCCAGAGTATTCTTTCCAATTCCTCCCTCGAACCAAATGGTAAAAAATCTAATACCGGAGATTTTAATACCTCTTCAAAATCCTTACGTTCCACTCCTGACTCTTTCATAGTCTTAAATAAATGAATCTCTTTCAAGAAAGAACAAATAAAACCATATAATTGTTCTGCCGACTCGGCATCTTTATCAAATAACCTGGCAATATTAAGATACTTTTCCTGATTTTTTTCGATTGAATACTTTACAAACGCAGGAAATACTACTGCCAATGCTTCTCCATGTGGTAAATGTGTAATTCCTCCTATAATTTCTGATAGTGGATGCGGAGCTTGTGCACCTGAATTTGCGAGTGCTCTTCCGGCTAATGTATCTGCCAAAGACATATTACTTCTATACAAGAGATTTTCCGGCTCTTCCAATGCTTTCACTAAATTATCAATAATAAGTTTCATCGCCCGCATAGAATCCTGTTCACTAAAATAGGATGCTCTAGGGTTAATATAACTTTCAAATGCATGTGTAAAAGCATCAAATCCGGTAGCCGCAGTCATTCTTTTCGGTAAGGTCAACATAAGTTCTGGGTCTATGATACATTCTTTTGAAAATAAACTCGGATGATAAAATGTAATCTTTTCCTTTCCCTTTGTGATAACAGCAGCCTGTGTAACCTGTGAACCTGTACCTGATGTAGTTGGAACTGTAATTAGCGGAAGAACTGTATCTGAGTATTCTTCATAATTAACATAAGGCGAAGAATATTTTTGAAATAGTTCATCCCATTTAATTTTTTCCTGTCCATTACAAAAAGCTAAGGCTTTTGCTGTATCTATCGAACTACCGCCACCCACAGCAAGTACAAATTCCGCATTGCTTTCTCGCAACATTTCAAATCCACATTCTATCATTTCTACTGATGGATTAGGTTCTACCTTATCAAAATGAACAATATGGATATCTGCTTGTTCAAAATACTTTTTAATTCTGTCATAAAGTGGTTGTAATGGGGCATCAGGAGTGGTCACCATAAAACCACGTTTTCCATATCTGCCACATATACTGGCAATTTCTTCTAGTCTCCCTTCTCCAAAGTGAATTCGCGTTGGCTGACAATAATCAAACATAAAAACTACCTCCTTCTTGCTATAATAAAAGTATAAAGATTATTAACTAAAAACTCAATCTGCCTACCTTGTCTGATTGTTGTTACTTATTCACCTATTAATGTGGTAATTATATGACACTTTAACATCTGTACTTTCTTTTCCTAATTGATATACTAAAATAAAAAGCAAAGGAGTTTCATAAAATGTTGTATATTATTGATAGCGCTAATGAGAAAGAAATTCAGGAAGCACTCGCATTAGGTGCATGTGGAATTACAGCAAATCCCGCCATGTATCTTAAAAATAACCAAAATTTTTATTCTTTTATTGAAAAATATTCAAAATTAGAACTTCCTTTTCTAAGTGGAGAAGTTATAGGTGAAACCCTAGATGAGATGTTAAAAGAAGTAGAGAAAATCGTAAGTATCAATCCTGACATTGTTATCAAATTGAATTTTTCTAAGACTACTCTAAAATTATGTAACATTCTTAAGAAAAGAGGAATCCATACTGCCGTCACTCTCATTTTCACAATCAATCAAGCAGTTGCCGCCATTAATGCCGGAGCTAATTTTTTGTTCCCATTTATTGGAAGAAGTGATGAATATGGACTTGACGGAATGAAATTAGTAACGTCCATTCAGCAAATAATTATTAAGAATAATTACCCTGTATCAGTCGTTGCAGCTTCTATTAAAAACATTCATCAACTAGAGGTTCTTGCAGAGTCCGGAATCGATTATGCTGCGATTCCTTATGCTCTTTATGAAAAATCATTAGAGCATCCTCTTACTCAGAAAAATAATGAAGCTTTTACTTACGATTGGAATCATGTAAAAAAATAAGATTCTAAATTAGTAGTGGGGTGAGATTTCCTCTCAATGCTTCTGGCTTTCCATCCATTTCAAAATAAAGCAATCCTTTCAAAAAGAGTATCATTCTACCCAAAACAGTACTAGCCTCCCAGAATAATTTCTGAGAGGCTAATATCAATAACAATATGCGTTAATTATATTAAGTTTTTATACTCTCTGCGTCCATCTACGACAGCATAGATAATCACAGTTTTACTTATATCATTTACTTTGTAGAATACTAGATGTTGCTCTACAATCAAAACTCTATACCCTTGTCTCCTTAAAGTAGCATATCTTGGTATACTTCCGGAATTAGGAAATATGGATAAATTGTTAATTGCATTTTCAAGTTTGTTCAGATAGTTCAAAGCTATATCTGCACTTCCCGACTCTTCCGCAATATAAAAGATGATATCCCGTAGCTGCTCATCTGCTTTATCTGTTCGTAAGATTTTATATTCCATATTATCTCCTCGTCAGCAAATCGTTCCGAATATCATCAAAAGTCTGTTGCATTGGCGCTACTCTTCCGCTTATTACATCGTCCTCCGCTTCAGAAAGTGTACGTAGTAATTCAAGTTCTGCTCGCATTTGATTATAGTCTTGTAATCCCATTACTACTGTATCACCTTTACCATTCTTTGTAATAATAATTGGTGTACGTTTTTCGCGACACTCTCGAGATATTTCGTTATAATGATTTCTTAAATCTGCTGAAGGTCTAACAATCGTTTCCATACTGACTCTCCTTTCCGTTTTGATAGACATATTATATCATTATTTTTATATGCAATCAAGTTCTTATACCTATCAGACACGACAACCGCATGAATGGTTCTCTTTCTCTGATTTGCCTTTTGTATACTATCAAACTGCTTTATTTTAACGAATCATTCCAATATAATTATCCAACTGAATCTCTTCCAAATCCGCAATCAAATCTGTAAACCGATTCAGCTTTCCATTTACCGCGTAATCTTCTAAAACATTATAATAATCCAGTCTGTTTTCCTTTGCAATAGATATAGGCAAAAAGCCTTTCGACATCAACTGATAATTCATAATCAATCTTGAGGTACGACCATTCCCGTCAATAAAAGGGTGAATCCGTACAAACTCTGCATGAGTCCATGCTGCATATTCGATTGGATTTAATACTTGCTCTTTCCATTCTAAATCAGCATAAAAATTTTTAATCTGAATATACATATCAGTACCAACCGGAAGGATATGTCCTGCACCGCTAATCCTAACTTCCTGATTACGATATATACCGCCTGCGATAATATTTTCTGTTAAAATCTGGTGAATATCTTTTACGATATTTTCATCTAACTTCTTCCCATTCACAATACAATTCTTAATATATCTATACGCTTTTTTATGATTGACTACCTCATATATCTCTCTTAACGCTTTTCCTCCTACAGAAATACCGTCTTCCAATACAACTTTAGTCTCCATAAGCGTTAGGGTATTTCCTTCAATCGCAGTTGAGTTATGTGTATAAGTCAACTCAAAATCTTTTTCATAAGAAGCCAGTGTTATCTTATCAATCGAATGTTTCCCCTCATCTATAATTTGTTTTTTCTCCAATAATTTATTTATATTCATCTGTTTTTCTTCCCTTTAATTAGAAATTTACTTTGTCTTATTATAACAATACATTCTCGATATCGCAACTCTATGTGAAAAGTAACCTAGTCCCATTAAATATAAAAAATAAGCTTTCAGATAAAATAATAAATCACACACTACTTTATCTGAAAGCTTATTTTTTGCAAAGACAGGGGATGAGAGAATCGAACTCCCACCAAAAGTTTTGGAGACTCCTATCATACCATTTGACCAATCCCCTATATTGTATGAAGAAAGCACTTGGTTCACACCAAATGCTTCATATGTTACGTACCTTCAAAACCACATACAAGAAACCTTTCATCCTTTGTTCTTTCTCCTTAAA
>CAJJYZ010000021.1 GCA_905197485.1 uncultured Lachnospiraceae bacterium
TTTATATGTGCATTAAAATTTGGAATTTAAAGATGTAGGTTTTTCAGTGCCCTCGATTGAGGGGAAGGGGAGTTGAATAGGCGAAGCCTATTTTTTATATTCCAAAAACTCATATCTCAAAATTCTTTGACAATAACACTTCCGAAAACTTGTTTCCAGAATTTTCTTGTGGTAAAATATCCTTAGAAAATTTAATCTACACTTAAGGAGGTTATTTCAAATGAATGTAACAGAAAGAATTGCAAAACTCCGCGCTTTGATGGCTGAAAACGGAATTGACGCCTACATCATTCCGACCGCAGATTTTCATCAAAGTGAAAATGCAGGGGAATACTTCAAATGCAGGGAGTACATCTCCGGATTCGACGGTTCCTACGGAACGGTTGTCATCGCGAAAGAAGACGCCGGCCTTTGGACAGACGGAAGATATTGGACACAGGCAGAACGACAGATTGCCGGAAGCGGAATCCGATTATTCCACATGTTCGAAGACGGAGTTCCAACGATGGAGGAATACCTCGCTTCTACTCTTCCGGAACATGGCAAAGTTGCCTTTGACGGACGTGTCGTATCGATGGAAGAAGGACAGACTCTGGAACAAGCGCTTGCTCCGAAGAAAATCACCATCGAATATTCCTGTGATTTGATTGGCGATATCTGGGAAGACCGCCCGGCAATCTCCGAAGAACCGGCATTTGTGCTGGACGAAAAATACGCCGGCGAAAGCGTTGCTTCCAAATTATCCCGCGTGCGGGAAGTGATGAAAGAATGTGGAGCGACCGTACACCTCATCGCTTCTTTGGACGATGTCGCATGGCTCACAAACTTACGCGGAAATGACATCGAGTTCTATCCTCTCATCTTCTCTTACGCTTTAGTGACTATGGATGGAATGGACTTGTTCATGGATGAGCGGAAACTGGATGATGCAGCGAAAGAACAGTTAGCCGCAAATCACATTTCCGTCAAACCATACAACGATATCTACGAGGCAGTCAAAGAAATCAAAGCCGGAGAATCTGTGATGATTGACCCGATGAAGATGAACTATGCCCTTTACAACAATATTCCGGACGGCGTGACAAAGGTAGAGCATCAGAATCCGACTATCCTGATGAAAGCAATGAAGAACGAGACAGAACTTCAGAACATCCGCGCTTCCCATATTAAAGACGGTGTTGCCATCACGAAATTCATGTATTGGATGAAGACAAACGTCGGAAAAATGAAGATTACAGAGCTTTCCGCCGCAGAGAAACTGGAATCTCTCCGAAAAGAACAGGATGGCTACATCCATGACAGTTTCGAGCCAATCTGCGCATACAAAGACCATGCCGCCATGATGCACTACGCACCGACTCCTGAGACAGATGTAGAAGTGCTTCCGGAAGGCCTGTTCTTAAACGATACGGGCGGCGGATACTATGAAGGCTCCACAGATATCACAAGAACCTTCGTCATGGGGCCAATCAGCGATGAGTTGAAAACACATTTCACAGCAGTTGTCAGAGCCATGATTAACCTCTCCCGCGCAAAATTCCTGTACGGCTGCTACGGTTTCAATCTGGACGTTCTCGCAAGAGGGCCAATCTGGGATTTGGGCATCGATTTCAAATGCGGCACCGGTCATGGCGTCGGATACTTATTAAACATCCACGAGCCACCGACAGGATTCCGCTGGCAGATTGTAAAATCTAAAAACGAACATCATAAAATCGAGGAAGGTATGGTGCTCACGAATGAACCTGGCGTTTATATCGAAGGTTCCCATGGTATCCGTATCGAAAACGAATTGATTACGAAAAAAGCAGAGAAAAATGAATTCGGTCAGTTCATGAATTTTGAGACGATTACATTCGCTCCAATCGACCTGGATGGTATCGTTCCGGATGAAATGACAAAATTCGAACGCGAATGGTTAAATCATTACCACGCGCAAGTATATGAAAAAATCGCGCCTCATCTCACAGAAGAAGAGAAGGCATGGTTAAAAGAATACACAAGAGCCATCTAGACATAGGATTACATATTTTTCCTTATCACAGGCAAAATGACAGGGTGACGTCGGAATCTTCCGGCTCACCCTGTTTTTATTACATCCGCATCACGTTACCATTCTATGTAACTTTGGAGAACCCGTTTCATACACCACCATACCGTAATCTTCTCCACACTTTCTGCCGCTGTCACCGGACACGTGTCCAGCAGCGTCCCGTCCAGATAATAAGAAATACAGCCGATACTCTCCCCTTTTTTCACCGGGGCATCCAATACTTCCTTTACCTTCGTCTGCACCACGATTTTCTCTCCAGCTTTCATCAGAACAGGAAGCTGGCTCTTCCCCGGATTTTCCACGTTGACCTCGACTTGTGCCTCCATTCCAATGGCGTCATCATTCGGTATGCCATTCCTCACTCTGACCGGACGAAGTTCCTGTTCCGTTCGAATATCCCTGTACTCGTAATTCTCCAAACCATACTGCATCAGTTTCTTTGTATCTGCCCATTTGTACGTCCGATTGTTCGGCCACCCACAGCCAAGAAGCGCTACGACAAACGTCCTGTCATCCTGTTTCAAAGCCCCCACATAGCAATACCCTGCATCTCCGGTAAATCCGGTCTTCCCGGAAAACGCTCCGTCCATCATCGTCAGAAATGCATTATGATTCCGACAGGAAAACGTGCGTTTCTTCTCCACATCCTGAAAGGTATAGTTTTTTGTTCCCGTAATCTGACAGAAGCGTTCTTTCTCTTCGGAGTCTCCAATACAGTAGCTCATGATTCTTGCCAGGTTCTCTGCCGTCGTCGTATGTTTCCCCTTCTCATCCGCGGCATCCAGACCATTCGACGTGATAAAATATGTATCGCCGCACCCCAGGCTTCTCGCCTTCTCATTCATCAAATCGGCAAACGCTTCCACCGAGCCCCCGATATGTTCCGCTATCATCACCGCGCTGTCATTGTGAGATTCCAACATCAGAGAATACAGCAAGTCTCCCAATCGGAACTTCTCTCCTTCCTGCACTCCAAGACGTACTTTCGGCTGTTTCGCCGCCCGGGAGGAGGCGGTCACAATCTCATCCTCTTCTCCCCGTTCCAACGCCAGAATACAGGTCATAATCTTCGTAGTGCTTGCCATCGGCATCTTTTCATACCCATTCTTTTCAAATAAAACACGCCCGCTGTCTGCGTCCATCAGAACTGCAGACCGGGCGTATAAGTTTTCCGGCTCTTCTTCTTTTGCGTATGCTGTCATTCCATACAGCAGGCAGGTCAGAAGAATCCCTATTTTCTTCCACATACATACACCCAACTTCGATTCTCTCTCTGTAACTATATGTATGTTGTCTCTTTTCTAGCACTTAAATCTCTAAACGAAGTTCCACTTCGTCCATCGCCTCCGCCTTGAAGTCTTCCAATTTCTCCGTATCGAAGGAAGGAAGGTCCTCCAACGACTGCACGCTGAATCTTCGCAGGAACTCTTCTGTCGTTCCGAATAAAAGCGGCCTTCCCGGCGCATCCAGCCTTCCCACCTCTTTTACGAGATTATATTCCACCAGTTTATTCACCGCATGGTCCGATTTCACTCCTCGAATCTTATCAATCTCAATCTTTGTCACCGGCTGCTTATACGCGATGATAGAAAGCGTCTCCAGCAAAATGTCTGTCAGCACATGACGTTTCGGCTGTTTGGCAACCCGAATCAGGCACTCGTACAATTCCGGCTTCGTACAAAGCTGAAAAGAATGCTCCAGTTCCAGAATCCGGATTCCTCGGTCTTCTTCCTCGTATTTTTCCATCATATGGCGCAAAAGCTCTCTCGTTGTCTCCTCGTCCTGCCCGATGGCATTCGCGATTTTATTAAGCTCCACAGATTCTCCCATGGCAAAAAGAACAGCTTCTATCGCTGCTTCCAGTCTTTTTCTCTCCACTCGTTCGTTCCTCTCCTCATCTATAACATCGATGTAATCATAATCTCCGAAAACGTATGCTCCTGCACAATCCGAATCGCCCCTGTCTTCATCATCTCGAGAATCGCCAAAAATGTGACAATCACCTGAATCTTGGAACTCTGTCTTCCAAGCAGGTCACGAAAACAAAAGCTCCGATGCAGCATCGCATAGTTCTCCACCTCGCGCATCTTTTCCGTCAAAGACACTTCTTCTTTCTCAATCTTGCCGAATTTACTTCGAATCGGGTCAATCTTCTCCTCCTGACGCTTTAAAATATCCTGAAATACCGCGTTCAATTTTGCCAACGTGATTCCCTCGAGAAGCGCATCCAAATCCACCGGTTCCTCATAAGTTTTCACTTCCTTCGGAATGGTGGGCTCTTTGAACATCAGACGCTCCCCCTCCACCTGCCGGTCACGCAATTCGTACGACATATATTTGTACATTTTGTACTGAAGAAGCTGCTCGACCAATTCCTGTCTCGGGTCCTCTTCTTCACCCTCTTCATTGACTTCCTTCGGAAGCAACATCTTACATTTGATATCCAGCAGAGTAGACGCCATCAGAAGAAACTCGCTCATCACATTCAAGTCTTCTTTTTCCATCGCATGAATGTAATCCATATATTGATTCGTAATTTCCACAATCGGAATATCATAAATATCTACTTTATTTTTATCAATCAAATGAAGCAGAAGGTCCAACGGCCCTTCGAATACTTCCAGTTTTACCGATAATCCCATATTCGTTTCTATTCTCCTCTTCCTTTGATGTGAAGCATGACAACCTCCGCTTCATTGAGAAAGCGAATGGGAAACGTATGCGTTCCAAGCCCTTTGCTTACCACGAGCGTTGTCTTTCCCTCCTGATAGACTCCACCGGAATACTTCGGGAATAAACGAATCTGCGGCGTCATCATCCCACCAAGAAACGGCAGTCTTACAATTCCTCCATGTAAGTGTCCGGAAACGACAATGTCAGCGCCCCATCTCGCGTAAGTTTCCCCATGCGCCGGATTATGTGCAATCAAAATCTGCAGATGGCTCTTATCCGCATCCCCTACCCGTTCGTCTATCTCTTCCGATTTCAGCGTCTGCCTTTGAAATTTCTTATAATAAGAAAGGGGTATCTCAAGCCCTGTTACCCGAATCTCTTCCCCCTTCCACCGGAAAAATTCCGACTCGTTTTCCAAAAAACGAATCCGGGAATTCCGGAGCATCTCCCGATATCTTTGGTACTCGTTTCCATAGTGGTCGCTCTCTTCCTTCATCCGCTGTTCGTGATTCCCATTCCCATAGTAAACCGGCGCAATCTTGCTGACTTCCCGCATAAATTCTTCCGCTACGGTAAACGGCGCTCCTTGCTTCCCAACAAGCATATCCCCGGCGACAAGAATCAAATCCGGCGCTTCTCTTCGAATGCTGTCCAGAAGCTTCCGATTGTGCCTGCCGTATGTATAATTATGAAGGTCACTCAAGACCGCAATCCGAAGTTCTCCGGATTCCCTGGATAATTTGTCTGTCTGAATCTCCGCGTGTGTGACCCGGAACGTATGAAGTTCCCGCACGATTTCCAATATGACAAGCAATATGGAAATCACCAGTATCCATATGATATATTTCAATCTATCTCATCCTTTTTTTCTGTTCTGCAATGTTCTTATTATATAATTTTTCTTGCTTATTTACAAGAGAAAGCTTGCAATCATCCGCGAAGCCGCGTCCGGGTATGTCATTTCCCCAATCTGTTTTTTCGCCCGAATCGGAAGACTGCCTATCTTCTCCTCGTTCAAATAATAGCGAACTTCCCCGAGTTTCTTTCCCTTTTTCACCGGAGCTTTGATACTCTGCTTCATGACGATTTCCTTACGAATGCCGGAAAGGTCTGTTCCCTTTGTATCGACATAGGTAAATGTACCGTCTGCCGCCCCCTTCACTTCTTCCTCTTTCCCCCGCTCAACCTTCACCGTTTGTAATGGTGTCTTCGTCTCATCTGTGTACTTTTTGCACATACCAAATCCATAATTCAAAAGTGCGATAGAATCCCGAACCCTCTGTTTCGCATCCGGCGAAGCCATGACAACCGCAATCAGTTCCACTCCGTCTTTTTCCGCCGTCGCCGAAAGACAAAACTTCGCCTTGCTCGTGGAACCTGTCTTCAACCCTGTCGCATATTCGTAATGGCGAATCAATTTGTTTGTGTTGGATAACCCAAATTCTGTCGTCCCCTTCTTCGTCTTATGGGTTATATTTTCCATCCATATCTGGGAATACTCATGTACCTTCGGATAGTTCGTAATCAGTTCCCTGGACATCAGCGCAATATCTCTGGCAGTCGTCAAATGCCCTTCCATGTCCAATCCATTACAGTTGTGGAAAGTGGTATTTTTCATGCCAAGCCCCTTCGCCCGCTCGTTCATCTGCTTCACAAACGCTTCCTCACTTCCACTGATATGCTCTGCCATGGCAACGCTGGCATCATTTCCGCTTGCTACCGCAATACATTTTAACATCGTGTCCACCGTCTGCGTCTCTCCCGGTTCTAAAAACACCTGGGAACCTCCCATAGAAGCCGCATGTTCCGATACGGTTACTTCCTCTTCCAGCTTTATCTGTCCGGCTTTCAACGCATCAAAAATAAGAAGCATCGTCATCACTTTTGTTACGCTGGCCGGAGGCATCTTCTCATCCGGGTTCTTTTCCCGAATCACCTGACCGGTAGACGCTTCCATCAGAATCGCAGACGGGGCTTTTACATCCGCTTCCACATTCGTCTCCTCCGCCGCGCAAACGCTCCATGAAGCCATCATTTCTGCACAAAGTACCATACTTAGAAGAAAAGCTGCTATTTTTCTCATATTCATTCCGTTTCATTTTATCTTTTCTACTATTATAAGAAAAAAGCAAGGAATTATGACTCTTCGCCATATTCCCTGCATTCTTTTCCACTCTTACGGATTCTACTTCTTTTTGCTTGCGAACTGCTCTGCGAAAAATGCCCATCCGACAAGCACCACATAATAAGGGATTGTGTACTTCTCTACAATCTCCGGACATACTTGTCCTACGATAACCAGAATTACTGCTACCGGCACATAATATAACAGGAACTTCTTCCAATCCATTTGTCTGTCCATTCTTATTCCTCCTTAAACCTACGTTCCTTCCTCTCCTGACGAAGGACGATGACATAATCTATCACCACTGCAAAAATAATCAGGCTTCCTAATATCCTGCCTACTGTAAACGGAATGCGGTTCACGATTCCTTCCACAAATCCTTGCAGATATACAAATAGAATTACTGTATAGGCTCCCCAGGCAATCGAACTCTCCAGACAGAGAATCCCTTTGTAATTAAAAGGCTTGTCATGATAGTCCCACCAGATAGCGCCAAACAGCCGGTTCATCAAGACTGCTGTGATATACTCAATCGTTGTCGCGAGGATTGAACCCATCACGAATAGAAGAACCTTATTATGGCTATACGGGCGCAAAAGGAAAAATACAGTAAGTGCACCAACTCCATAAATCGGGCAAATCGGTCCTCTTGCAAATCCTCTGTTCGTCAGTCTCCTATTGCAAACAGACATATATGCAGATTCCACAACCCATCCCAAAATACTATATGTTAAAAACCATAAAATAATATGGTAGCTATCGAATCCAAATACGGTTTTATTCCACATTTCTATCATCCTTATATTCAGACAAACTCTACAAATACTAGTATAAAAAGGGAGTATTTTATCAACACTCCCTTTGTTCTGCACATATTAGTTAAATTTACGTTTTCTAGCAGCTTCAGATTTCTTTTTACGTCTTACGCTTGGTTTCTCGTAATGTTCTCTTTTACGAATCTCCTGCTGGATACCAGCCTTTGCACAGTTTCTTTTAAATCTGCGTAAGGCACTATCTAACGTTTCGTTTTCTTTTACGATTACATTTGACATAGTCTCACACCTAACCTCCCCTCGAGTCCTATATTGTGCATTATACGACTGCTCGGGTATATTTTTTGCACTCCATATATTATAGCATATATTTCTTTTACGTCAATATCTTTTCAAAAATTTTTTGACATTTATTTTCCAAAAAGAATACGATAATAGTCATGTTCCAACACCTGGTCCGAAAAATTGATTTTATTTGACACGATTTTCTTCATATTTTCAACATATGCGTCGTCTACATTGACCCCTTCATTAGCGGTAAATGTTTTTGTCTTGGCGTCGTATTTTCCTTTTTCGGTTATCCAGGATTGATTATTCCACAGTACGAGAGGTTCCGCATCCGAGAAAACGTCTCTTCCTGCAAGCAGGCGGGAATCGTATGATATTCCGAACAGATTTAAAAGCGTTGGCGTAATATCCAGGCTGTACGTCGGCGCAGAGACTTCACAGGCATACGCCTTCTTTTCATTTTCCAGACATCCAGACCACAAAATCCAGGCATTCCGGTCTCTATCCCAATCTGTTTTTATCTCAGAATCATACAAGTCTTCGATGTAATTCTTCGTATTCCCATACGTTTTGGAGACCGCCAACCCATATGGATAATGGTCTGCCGTCATGCAAATGACCGTATCATCTGCAATTCCGGCTTGTTCCAGCTTCTCAATCATAATCGTCAACGCTTCTTCCAATTTCATCTGGTAGCAGAAGTAATTCAGCGTTGTCTGGTCGTACTTATCGCCCAATACTTTCTTGACTCTGGAAATGTATTCTTTCGTCTTCCTGTCATCGTTCTTATAAGGCGCGTGACCGCTTAACGTCATATAATAGATGCTAAACGGCTGTTTTTCGATATAACGTTCCATCGTCTTATCGAAAAACACATCGTCTTCCACCCAGGAACCGGTAATATTCTCCAAACCATTCCCTTCTCCGAGATATTCCGCATATCCCAGATTCTTATGCGTCAACTGTCTGTCATAATAATCGAAACTTCCGTTATGGTACGCTGCGCTATAGTAGTTCTGCTTTATCAGTTGATTTCCCAACGTATAATAGTTCAAATGGTCTTTTGTCTTTTGAATCGTCTCGACTCCATCCATAGGTACAAGCCCTGTCAGAAAGGAATATTCTCCGGTGGAGGTGCTTCCTCCCCACGCCGGTTGATAGTAATCGGAAAAGTAAATTCCCTGATGTACCATCCGATATAACGTGGGCGTCAGTTCTTTATGAATCACTGCGTCTGAAAAAGCTTCCGCACAAATCAGAATCAGATTCTTTCCTTTAAACAAACCCGTATATTTATTTTTAGAGGAAGGCGTCAGACTTCCCACATAGGTATGCATCGCCTGAAGTGTTTCGTCCTTTTCCGATTTGCTTAACGCTTCAAAATCAATCTCCGATACATTTTCTCCATACGATTGCCGCTCCTCTTTCTTGACATGTTTCTGGTCTGCCGGAACGAATTTTCCGGCTTCCTGATTCCCGAATATCGTGTATTTGATATCCAGACGCACCCCTGTCAGAAGTCCAAACGTCTGGCTTGCCGTATCGAACTTGAATTGTCCTCTGTACTCTTCTTTGTATTTTCCGAAAGCACTTCCTAAAATTCCAACTCCAAGAATCAAAAAAGAAGCAACGAAAATCATAATTACAAGCGGAAGATTTGCCTGTTTTGCGGGAAGTTTTTCTTTCCCGAATATCGTATAAAGGATTGCCGGCAACAAGAACAAAAGAATCACCGGTATTCCAAAGAAAACCGTTCTCGCAAATTCGCCGGTAAATTCGCCAATCACACCGCCCGCTCCTGTTTTCATGTCTCCAAAGGTCATATACATCTGGAAACTTTCCATAATCAGACATTCAACGATAAAAAGAAGCCCGGTTGCATAAAGAATCACGATACTGATTCTCCGATTGACTTTTCTTGAAAATGCAGAGGTGAACGCCCCGCAAAAAAGTCCATATCCAACTGTCAGAAACAGCATATTCAGAAATCCTCTGAATATGCCTGTTCCACCTGCAATCCGAAGCAGAATCTCAAAGTAGAGAAAAACAGCCGGAAACAATAAAACATGCGCCATACGCTTAGAAAACAGGGAAACCCGCCGGAACAAAATGTTGGAGCTTCTCCGAAGTCTCGCACTCACACTCAGCTTCCGGTCTTTGATTCCTCTATGTCCTGTTTCTGTCATTTTCATCCACTCTTTCTATCTTCTCTTATGCAATCTGACCTCTTAACACTTCTTCTGCTTTTGCAATCGCATCCGGAATTCCCGCCGGATTCTTACCTCCGGCCTGTGCCATGTTCGGGCGTCCGCCGCCACCGCCGCCTACTAAGGCCGCGATACCTTTAATCAGGTTTCCTGCGTGCGCTCCCTTCTTCATAGCCTCGTCCGTTGCCATTGCCACAAGATTTACTTTTCCATTTGCAGAAGATGCAATGACAATCACACCTTCTCCCAATTTCTCTTTGAGCTGGTCTCCCAGGTCGCGGAGTCCGTTCATATCCACATCTTCAACTGCCGTTGCCAACAGCTTGATTCCTTCTACCTCTTTCACCTGGTCCATCACATCCCCGAGCGCGTCTTTTGCCGCTTTGCTCTTCAGAGATTCTACTTCGCTCTGTAATGATTTGATTTCCGCAAGCATATGCTCAATCTTCTCTTTTAATTTATCCGGAGTTGATTTTGCTGCCCTGGAAGCCTCTAAAAGCTCACGTTCCATTTCATGGTAATACCGGAATACGCCATCCCCTGTCAATGCTTCGATACGGCGGACTCCCGCTGCCACACCTGCCTCGGACACGATTTTAAAGGTTGTAATCATACCGGTATTTTTCACATGGGTACCACCGCAAAGTTCTTTGGAGAAGTCTCCCATAGATACGACGCGCACATCATTCTCATATTTCTCACCGAAGAGAGCCATCGCGCCTGTCGCCTTCGCCTCTTCCACATTCATAATCTCTGTCACAACATCCAGGTTTTTCGCAATTTCTTCGTTTACAAGCTTCTCTACTTCTGCAAGTTCTTCTGCTGTCATCGCTGAAAAATGTACGAAGTCAAAACGTAATCTGTCCGGAGTGACAAGAGAACCTTTCTGTTCTACATGAGAACCTAATACCGTTTTCAGCGCTTTCTGAAGCAAGTGTGTCGCGCTGTGATTCTTACATGTATTCTGTCTCTCAGGCTCATTGACGGATAACTGCACTTCCTCGCCGACTTTCAGACTTCCCTTCGTCACGACACCTACATGTCCGACTTTGCCTCCAAGAAGTTTTATCGTATCTTTTACAAGAAATTCTCCGTCTTCCGTCCAGATAATTCCGGTATCGCCTTCCTGTCCACCCATAGTCGCATAGAACGGCGTCTCTTTCACGAATACAGTTCCTTCCTGCCCTTCGGAAATCTCCTGCACCAGTTCATCCTCCGTTGTAAGAACTGTAATCTCTGACACACCGCTTAAGCTTTCATATCCTACAAACTCCGTTGTAATAGAAGGGTCAATTTCATCATAAACCGTCGCATCTGCTCCCATGTAATTTGACACTCCGCGGGCCTTTCTCGCTTTCACTCTCTGCTCTTCCATGGATGCTTTAAAGCCTTCTTCATCCACACCGAATCCCTTTTCTTCCAGAATCTCTGTCGTAAGGTCCAGAGGGAATCCGTAAGTGTCATATAGTTTGAACGCGTTCTCACCGGAAAGCGTCTTCTCATTGTTTTCCGCCATCTCTTCTATCATCTCGGCAAGGATGCGAAGTCCCTGGTCGATAGTCTTATTGAATTGTTCTTCTTCCTGACCGATAACATTGAAAATCATATCTTTTTTCTCGAAAAGCTCCGGATATCCATCTTTAGAACCCTCAATCACAGTCTCGGCAAGTTTTGTCAGGAATTTGCCTTCGATGCCGAGGAGTCTTCCATGACGGCATGCCCGGCGTAAAAGTCTTCGGAGCACATAACCTCTTCCATTGTTAGACGGAATGATTCCGTCGGAAATCATAAAGGTTACGGAACGGATATGGTCTGTGATAACACGAATCGACACGTCTTTCGCGCTATCTTCTCCGTAAACGGCGCCGGAAAGGGAGCAGACATGCTCACGAAGCGCTTTTAATGTATCCACATCGAAGATGGAATCCACATCCTGCACGATAGAAGCAAGACGCTCCAGTCCCATACCGGTATCGATATTCTTCTGTTCCAATTCAGAATAATGACCTTTTCCATCGTTATCAAACTGTGTAAATACGTTGTTCCAGATTTCCATATAACGGTCGCATTCACAACCTACTGTACAATCCGGACTTCCACACCCGTACTTTTCGCCGCGGTCGTAATAAATCTCAGAACATGGTCCGCAAGGTCCTGAGCCATGCTCCCAGAAATTATCTGCTTTGCCGAATTTGAAGATTCTCTCTTCCGGAATTCCCATCTCTTTATTCCAGATGTCAAACGCTTCCTGGTCTTCTTCGTATACCGATGGGTATAGGCGATTGGCATCCAGCCCTACCACTTCTGTCAAAAATTCCCATGACCACTGAATGGCTTCTCTTTTAAAATAATCTCCGAAAGAAAAGTTTCCAAGCATCTCAAAGAACGTACCATGGCGTGCAGTCTTACCTACATTCTCAATGTCGCCGGTACGAATACACTTCTGACATGTTGTCATACGTCTCTTCGGCGGAATCTCCTGTCCTGTAAAATATGGTTTTAACGGCGCCATTCCTGAATTGATTAACAGAAGACTGTTATCATTGTGTGGCACGAGCGAAAAGCTTTTCATAGCCAAATGTCCTTTACTCTCGAAAAAATCAAGGAACATTCTTCTAAGTTCATTTACTCCGTATTTTTTCATTGTTCTCCTCCTGGTTTTCTCAATCATTAATATTTTATTATAAAAAGTAAACGCATTTACGGGCCTGGCAGCCACTTTTGCTGCAAATGTGCCGCAAACTATAAATGCATATTTATGCTCATATTGATTTATTATACTACATTTTCTGGGAAAAATATAGCACTATTTGAGCAAAATGAAAGTCTTTTAAATGTAGCTAAAGAGAGCCTGTCTCCAGACCCTCTAACCTATCTGCTTATATTTAATTTACTCATTAATGCTTCCTGAAGAACCTGTGAGAAGTTCACCCCCATTGCTACTGCCTCTTCATTTAACCATTCCGGAATGCTAAGTGTTTTCTTTACCGCCCTTGCATTATGTTTCTTCTGATACTCAAGCATATCAAATTCCACAATTACAAGCGTACCCTCTTCCATTTGAATTTCATCTACTTCTGAAGGCGAAGGAATTTCTTCCTTTTCCTCTTTTCTGCTCGTTAACGTTAATCCTAACGCTTCAACTGCCATTTCATATGCCTGCTGCATATCATCACCTTCTGTAAGGCATTCTGGGAAGTCTGGAAAACTTATCCAAAAGCCGCCCTCCTCCGCTTTATGAAAAATTGCCGGATAAAATAATTTATTCATGTATAATACCTCCATTTATTGTTTCAGGTGGCGGGGCTACTTTAGCCCCGCCTGTTTTAGTATTGCCTGCTCCAACCCCCCTTTTCATGGCTTTGGAGTGATAAGGAACTATGACAGTAACCTCGGTGTCTCGATTTTTCATCTTAACATGAGAACCGTTTTGACTTACTTCCTCAAACCCGTTTTTCTTAAGATGTTTTACCATCTCTCTCGGTGTCATTGGCATCTTTAGTATCTCCTTTCCTTATCATAAACATATGGTACCACGTATTATTACGTATGTCAATATTTTGTATTGTATAACGTATTTTATATACTATTCCTTTTACCCGTTTTCTCCCCATCCCCAACGAAATACAAAGAGGATGCCGCAAGTGTGACATCCTCTCATGTTCTAATGATTCTCTTTTTCGTTCTTTCTTTTACGAAGGGCTTTGCCTGCCATGATACCTGCAAATGCACCAAGGCCTACAATTGCCGCTTTGATAAGTGTCGAAATTACTGTTGCAAAAAATGCCATCACTGCACCTCCATGTACTCAAATTGTACCTCTTTTTTAATCATAACACAGTCCGGCTTTTATTTCAATTCGATTTCTTCCAGTTCTTTGGATGGAAGATGTTTGGAAGAATTTTTCACAAATTCATTCAACGCTTTCTTGGCTTTCGGAATCTCAATATTTGTTCCGGCTCCTGCGATACATCCTCCCGGACATCCCATTCCTTCAATCAGACAGCCGTTCATCTTTCCTGCCTTGGCAAGTGTCAGCATTCTCTTACAATCTGCAAGGCCTTCCGCATGTTCAATATTTACTTCCACATCCGGATAGTATTCATTGATACATTTTTCAATCGCTTCCGCCACACCTCCGGCTACGGCATAACCACGTCCGGCTCCTGTCGCATCATGGAAGGATGATTCCGCCTCAAATTTTTCAAGGTCGATATCTTTCGCGTCAAACATTGCCTGTAATTCTTCAAATGTAATGACAAAATCCACGTCGCTTCTGACTGTTCTTCTGGATGCCTCCAGCTTCTTGGAAGCACATGGTCCGATAAAGACAACTCTTGCGTTCGGATGTTCCTGCTTAATTGTTCTTGCAGTCGCTACCATCGGTGTCAACTCTTCGGATACCTGGTCAATCAAATCCGGGAAGTATTTCTTACAGAGCATAGACCAGGACGGGCAGCAGGACGTCAGAAGGAATGGAAGTTCTCCTGTCGCTACTTTATTGACATAATGATGCGCTTCAGAAATTGCTCCGATATCCGCGCCGAGCGCAACTTCATACACTTCCTTGAATCCCAGCATCTGCAGCGCCGCTTTAATATTTCTCGGTGTAATATTCGGTCCAAACTGTCCCACGAACGCCGGTGCGATTGCCGCGATGATTTCTCCTCCTTCGCGTAATGCTCTCGCAAGCTGGAACACCTGGGATTTATCGGAGATTGCCCCGAACGGACATGCAACCATGCACATACCGCATGCTACACATTTATCATTGTCAATCTTTGCTCTTCCGAATTTGTCGGAAGTAATCGCATTGACTCCACATGATTTCTGGCAAGGTCTCTCTTTCTTCGCGATTGCATCATACGGACAATTCGCTTTACACTTTCCGCATTTGATGCATTTTGACTGGTCGATATAAGATTTCCCGTCTTTCATGGAAATCGCGCCAACCGGACATACCTGGCGGCAAGGATGTGCAAGACATCCCTTACACATATTGCTCACTTCGTATTCCTTCTGCTCACAAGAAGCGCAGGCAGATGGAATGACCTGCATTAAAGGCGGCTCATAATATTTTGCAGAGATGTTACTCTCCTCGATTCCTGATGTAATGTGTACCGGCTTATCTTCCGGGCGTAAGGACATACCCATCGAAAGCCGGACACGTTCACTTACAATGGCACGAGCATGGTAAATCGTATCGCGGTAAATGGAGTCTTCCCCCACCAGTTTATATGGGATTGCCTCAATCGAATCCGTCAGATTCTCCGGTGTTGATTCAAATCCGACTCTTGCGACCTCCTCAAATACCTTTCTTCTGATATACCTTACAGGTGTCTGTAATCCTCTCATCTTTTTCCTCCTTCGTGTTGAAATAATTTCTGTGCATAATATACGGACTGCATGGCATCCTTCCCG
Organism: uncultured Lachnospiraceae bacterium; assembly: GCA_905197485.1. Lineage (GTDB taxonomy): Bacteria > Bacillota > Clostridia > Lachnospirales > Lachnospiraceae > Faecalimonas. Next base: position 15,541 of record CAJJYZ010000021.1, read on the forward strand.
TAAAAATCAGCGCCAATCATATCGGCATACTCCTGATTCAATACGGCTCCTCCTACCATGACTTTACAATCCGGTATCCGTTCCCTTATAAGCTGAATAGTCTCCTCCATACTGACAACCGTTGTCGTCATCAGCGCGCTTAAACCAATCAGCTTCACCTGCTCTTTTAATGCGGTCTCCACAATCGTCTCCGGCGGAACATCCTTTCCAAGGTCAATCACATCAAAACTATAGTTCTCCAAGAGAACCTTCACAATATTTTTCCCAATGTCATGGATATCTCCTTTGACCGTCGCCAGAATGATTTTCTCTTTCTTTGCGTCTGTCTTTCCGTTTTGCTGCAATGTTTCCTTGATAACTTGAAATGCTCCTTTTGCGGCCTCCGCGCTCATCAGAAGCTGCGGAAGAAATACGGTTCCTTTCTCGAATCCTTTCCCTACATAATCTAATGCAGGAATCAAGTTTTGATTGATAATATCTAACGGTTCTTTCTCGAGAACCAGTTCTTTCGCAAGGTGAAACGCTTCCTCCCGCAATCCTTTGATAACCGCCGTCTCCAAAGACATCTGTCCGGAAGCAGGTTTGGAACTGTTGTCCGGCTTGTCCCCGTAACAGTTGATATAATTTTCACAATTCTTATCATACCCCATCAGAGCAGAAAATGCAAAGAAAGATTTCATCATTTCTTCCGATAACGGATTCATAATCGCCGCGCTCAATCCATTTTGCATCGCCATCGTATAAAAATTGGAATTGATAACCGCGCGATTCGGAAGTCCAAATGAAATGTTGGATACTCCGAGCACCGTTTTTACATGAAGTTGTTCTCTCACCAGTTTTAAAGCCTGAAGCGTCGTCCTTGCCCCGTCCGGTTCCGAGCTAATCGTCATGGCAAGAACATCAATCACAATGTCTTTCCTCTGGATTCCATATTTTTCTGCTTCTTTGATAATCTTCTCGGCAATCCGGACTCTTCCTTCTGCCGTCTTCGGAATTCCCTCTTCGTCTAAAGTCAGTCCGACCACAACTCCGCCATATTTCTGGAGCAACGGGAATACCGTATCCATCGATTCCTGTTTTCCTGTCACAGAATTTACCATCGGCTTCCCGTTATAAAGGCGCATAGCCCCTTCCAATGCGTCCGCCTGCACCGTATCTATCTGAAGGGGAAGACTCGTCACTTCCTGAATCTTCGCAACAGCTTCCTTCATCATCGCCGCCTCATCGATATCCGGCAGCCCCACATTCACATCGAGAATATGCGCGCCATGGTCCTGCTGAGAAATGGCTTCCTTCAGAATATAGTCCATATCCTGTTCCTTCAATGCCTGTTTCAGTCGTTTCTTCCCGGTTGGATTGATGCGCTCACCGATAATAACCGGTGCCTCCCCAATCTCCACAGACTGTCCGTAGGAAGAAATGATTGTCCGCTCTTTCTTCTCAGGGCTGCAAATCTCCATTCCCCTGCACTTCTCAGCCATCGCAAGAATGTGTTCCGGTGTTGTCCCGCAGCATCCTCCAATGACGCAGGCTCCAAGCGATACGATTTCCTTCATCACTTCGGCAAATTCTTCCGGCGTCACATCATAATACGTCTCTCCCGCCATCTGTTTTGGGAGTCCGGCATTCGGCTTTACAATAATCGGAAGGGACGTATAGTTTCGAATCTCTTTCAGAATCGGAATCATCTGCTTCGGTCCCATTCCACAGTTGATTCCAAGGGCATCCACCCGAAGCCCCTCCAGAAGGGCAACGACGGAAGGGACGTCCGCTCCGGTGAGAAGTTTCCCTTTTTCATCAAAAATCATAGTGGCGAATACAGGAAGATTCGTCTCCTCTTTCGCCGCAAGAACCGCCGCTTTCACCTCATAAGTATCGCTCATCGTCTCGATATGTATCAAGTCGGCGCCTTCTTTGGCTCCGATTCTCATCGTCTTCGTAAATGCTTCATAGGCATCCTCAAAGGACAACTCTCCGGAAGGTTTTAACAATTTTCCGGTTGGCCCCACATCCAATGCCACATAGTATGTTCTCTCATCTGTCACGCTGCTTCTCGCCGCCTCCCGCACATTCTGAATGGCTGCGGCAATGACATCTTCTAATGTATAAGTATCATCATGAAACTTCAACGCGTTAGCTCCAAACGTGTTTGCAAGAACAATATCGCTTCCCGCTTCAAAGTATGCCCGATGAATATCAATAATCTTGTCTCTCTTTTTTAAATTCCATGTCTCCGGAAGTTCTCCCGGCGCCAGTCCTTCCGCCTGAAGAAGCGTCCCCATTCCGCCGTCAAGAAACAGCAATTCTTTTCCAAGTCGTTCTAATAGCATTCGTTCCTCGTCCTTTTACATCTCGTCATAAAGCGCTTCATACTGTTTTGCAGAGTTCTTCCATGAGAAGTCTTTCTGCATACCACGCTCCACAATCTTATTCCAATCCCGTTTTTTATCATAGTATGTGCTCTCGGCATAACGGATAATGCCAAGCATCTCATGAGCATTATAATTTGAAAAGCTAAAACCGGTTCCTGTCTTTTCATATTCATTGTACGGTTCTACCGTATCTTTCAATCCGCCTGTCTCACGCACAATCGGAACCGTACCATAACGAAGGCTCATCAACTGACTCAAGCCGCATGGTTCAAATAAAGACGGCATCAAAAACGCATCGCAGGACGCATAGACTTTGTGGGACATCTCTTCTGAATAATAAATATTTGCGGAAACTTTTCCCTGATATTTCCATGCAAAATGCCGGAACATATTCTCATAGCGTTCTTCTCCGGTTCCGAGAACAACAATCTGAACAGCGTCCTGGCAAAGTTCATCCATCACATAGGCAATCAAATCGAAGCCTTTCTGGTCGGTTAATCTGGATACGATACCGAGCATCATCACTTTATCGTCTACTTCCAGTCCCAATTCTTCCTGAAGTGCGACTTTATTCTTCTTTTTCTCCTTGCGGAAGTTCTCTACGGAATAATTTTTGACAATCTTCGGGTCCGTCTCCGGATTGAACTCCTCATAGTCGATACCATTGACAATACCGGAAAGGCAATTCGCTCTGGCATTCATCAATCCATCCAGACGCTCTCCGTAGAACGGCGTCTTAATCTCCTCCGCGTAGGTACTGCTTACAGTTGTCACCTTATCCGCATAGACAATACCGCCTTTCAGATAATTGGCGTCCTTGTATGCCTCCAGCTTGTCCGGTGCAAAATAATAATCAGGAAGTCCTGTAATATCCTGTACCGTCTTCTTATCCCACACTCCCTGGAATTTCAGGTTGTGAATAGTCATGATTGTCTTAATTCCCCGATAAAATTCTCCTCCATAACGGAAATTATCGAGATAAACCGGAATCAGACCCGTCTGCCAGTCATGGCAATGAATGATGTCCGGCCGGAAATCAATGAGCGGAAGCGCGCTTAACACAGCTCTCGAGAAAAAAGCAAATTTCTCAATGTCTTCATGGATATTGCCGTATGGTGCCCATCCTGCAAAGTAATATTCATTATCAATAAAGTAAAATGTGATGCCGTTGTACTCCATCTGAAGAACGCCTACATACTGGGAACGCCATGCAAGTTCCAAATAAAAATGCGTCACGTACTGCATTTTTGATTTCCATTCTTCTTTCATACACATATATTTTGGAAGCATTACTCTTACGTCATACTTTTTTTTGTCAAAATATTTGGGTAAAGTTCCGGCAACATCTGCTAAGCCCCCTGTTTTGATAAACGGAACCGCCTCCGAAGTGGCAAATAGTATTTTTTTCATATGTCCCTCCACCTTTCGCATAATAATTATATTATAGCGCACTTTCTTCCATATGAAAAGAGATTCGATTATCTTCTTTTGTATTTTAACTGAATTGTATCTGCAATTAATGCGATGAATTCCGAGTTGGTCGGTTTCCCCTTCCCGTTGCTGACCGTATAGCCGAACAGTTCCTCCAGCGTGTCTAATTTTCCCCGGCTCCATGCCACTTCAATAGCATGTCGTATCGCCCGCTCTACCCGGCTTGCCGTCGTCTGGTGTTGTTTGGCAACGGTCGGATATAATACTTTTGTGATAGCGTTCAATACGTCCATATCCTCCACCGCCATCAGGATGGAATCCCGCAGATAATGGTAACCTTTGATATGTGCCGGTATCCCGATTTCATGCAGCATATTGGTGACACAATGTTCTAGATTCTCTTCTTTTTCTACCCTCGTATCCCCGACTGATTCCAGCAGCTTTGTTTCCGTCGTCCCAAGTGATTTTGCCCCCTTGATTCGATTGATAATCATATCATTGTGGAAAGGTTTCATAATATAATAGTGTGCGCCCTTTCGAAAGGCATCTTCCGTAATTCGCTCCTGTCCGATTGCAGTTACGACAATAAATTCCGGACGTTTTCTTATTGTTTTGTCAGAATTAATCTGCTCCATCACACTAATTCCATCCATTTTCGGCATAATCAAATCCAAAAGCACCACATCCGGCTCCTGATTCTTGATAATTTGACACATATCTTCTCCATTGTTTGCCTTGCCTACGACATGAAGTTCACTGTCACTGTTTACAATTTCCTCCAAAAGATTTAGAATCCGTTCGTTATCATCTGCAATCGCTACATTTAACTTCCCCATCTGTCAAAACCTCCTGATATTTTCATTCATTTCCTACCGGTTTATTATATCCGTCTCATTTTGAAGATAAAAGAAAATATTGTCATGTGATTTCGACACATTTTTTCTTATTCGCAGTTTTCCAACATATTTTCAATGAAAATCCCATACCCCTTTGACGAATCCTGAACAAAAACATGGGTGACTGCACCGACAATTTTATGGTTCTGTATGATAGGACTTCCACTCATCCCCTGCACGATTCCTCCGGTTTTTTCAAGCAATTCCTCATCGGTCACCTCAATCTCAATCCCTTTATTGACTTCCTTTTCTCCCATGTCGATTTTTGTAATGCGAATCTCATACTCCTTCACTTCCCCGTCTACCGAACATCGGATGAGAGCATCTCCTTTTTTGATTTCTTTCTTGGAAGCCGCCTTCATCGGCGTCTGATTCCGGAACACTTCGTCAATCTTATCCAGTTTTCCATAAATACCTTCTTCCGTATTCTTTTCAATGGTGCCGATTACATTATAGTTATTGTATACGATAATTCCTTCCATTCCTCCGGGTGTCCCGTCTTTTCCTTTCTTAATATCCCGAATGCTCGTCTTATACAGGCGTCCTTTCGACAAGTCTAACAATTCTCCTGTATCCACATCATGAATCCCATGTCCAAGCGCCCCATAGGCGCTGTTTTTCGTCAAAAATGTTACAGTGCCAAGTCCCTGTGTGTTATCCCGCACCCAGATTCCAAGCTTATATTCTTCGTTTTTGCATTCCACCGGCTCCATGCGTACATTGAAAATTTCACCGTCTCTTCGAAGCTTTAACACCACCTCTTCCGCAGTCAAATCTTCCACCTTATCTATCAATTCCTTTTTATTTCTTACCTCTTCGTTATCTACTGCCACAATATAATCTCCGGTCTTCACAAGACGGTCTGCCGGCTCGTATTTTTTCCCATCTACTGCTTTGATTTTTTCCGTTCCAAGCACCATCACACCATCCGTCTCCATATAGATTCCGACCGGCATTCCCCCAGGAATAAGCAAATCATCCGAAATCGCCTTCACATTGACTTCTGCCTCTTTCTTTTTATCTGCTCTTAAAAGTCCGGTTCCGACTACCATAGTAACGAGCAGAAAAGCAACCAGTACAAGCCGATATGTCTTCCTTTTCACATGTACCCCTCCAATCAAAAAATAGATTGCTCATGTTCCGTAGCAATCTATTTTAGTATGTGGGTTCTATGAAATTTTACTCTTGCTTTCGCAGATACCTTTTGCCAATTTTTTCATTTCTACCGCGTTTTGAATCACTGTGTCCGTAATCTCTGCGCCTCCAAGGATTCGCGCCAGTTCCAAAACGGATTCTTTCTCCGAAAGCTCATGAATCTTCGTCACCGTCTTCCCTTCCTCCACATGCTTTTCAATCGCAAAATGAGTGTCCGCCATCGCCGCAATCTGTGCCAGATGGGTGATGCAGATAACCTGATGTTTCCTGCCGATAAGTTTCATCTTCTCAGATACTTTCTGTGCGGTTCTTCCACTGATTCCCACGTCAATCTCGTCAAAAATCAACGTTGGAACCTCATCTTTATCCGCTAACACCGCTTTAATCGCAAGCATAATTCTGGAAAGCTCTCCTCCGGACGCAATGTCTCCAAGCGGTTTCACAGGCTCTCCCGGATTCATGGAAATCAAAAATTCCACCACATCCATTCCGTTGGATGTAGGTTCTTCCAGTTCTTCAAATCCGATTTCAAAATTCACTTCCAGGAAATTCAAGTCCAAAAGTCCAGACACGATAGCCTGTTTCAAAAGCTCCGCCTGTTCTTTTCGTTTCTTCGTGAGCTGTCCGCATTCTTTGCAAAGCTTCTTCGAAACAGCTTCATAACTTTCCTGTAATTGCGCCAGATAATAGTCGTAATCCTGAAGCTTTAAAAGACGCATTTCTTTTTCTTCGCAGTATTGAAGCACTTCCTCGATGGAATGTCCATACTTTGCCTTCAGCCGATTGAGTTCGTTTAACCGGTTCTCAATCTCATAAAACTCTTCTTCTGAGAACTCCAAAGTTCTCCGGTATTCTGAGAGTTCTCGATTGAAATCGTTCAACAGACTGTCGATTTCCAAAATCTGGGCGGAAAGCGAAACCGCCGTCTCATCATAGTGGGCTGCTTCCTGCATACATCTCGCTGCCCGGGATAACAAATCTCCACAGCTTTCCTTCTCTCCATATCCGGTGTATCCGTAGGCTTCTTCCAGACTTTCTACGATTTTCTTGCTGTGAACAATTCGCTTATATTGTTCTTCCAGCTTCTCATCTTCCCCCGGCTTCAAGTTCGCTTCCCGAATCTGTGTCACTTCAAATGCCAGAAAATCCATTTCCTTCGCCCGTTCCGCTTCGTTTAAAGTCGCCTGCGCCAGCTCCTCTTTCTTCTGCTTATATTCCTGATACGTTTCACGCACCGTCTCTTTTAAGTCGTCAATCACACCTTTGGAAAAAGCATCCAGAATCGTCAAATGGTTCTTTTTGTAGAGAAGCGACTGGTGTTCATGTTGTCCATGAATATCGATTAAAATCTCCGCCACCTGCTTCAGCTTATTCATCGATACCGTTTCCCCATTGATTCTGCTGATACTTCTTCCTTCCATCAGCTTCCGGCTCAGAAGAATATTTCCGTCTTCCGGATAAATGTCCATCTCGTGAAATGCCTGAAGCTGCTCCTCTTTTTCTATAGAAAACGTAAGTTCCACCAATCCGAAGGAAGCGCCTTTTCTCAGCATCTCTTTGCTGTATTTTCCTCCCAACGCCAAATTGATGGAACCTAAGATAATGGATTTTCCTGCGCCTGTCTCGCCTGTTAAAATATTAAGCCCCGGCTGAAATTCTACTTCCGCTTCATCAATCAAAGCCAGATTCTTTACATGTAAATTCTGAAGCATCTAGTGTTCTCCTATCTTACTCAAAAACAATTTTGCTGATTTTCTCCATTACATCCGCCGTCCCTTCTACGGTACGGATAGCGCACATGATGGTGTCGTCCCCCGCGATACATCCCACCACTTCGTTCCATTCCATCGCATCAATCGCTGCGGCCACAGCCATCGCCATCCCGGAAATCGTCTTAATCACAAGAATATTCTGCGCCATATCCATCGAAATATAGCCGTCTTTTAACACTCTTCGGTATTTCTCCGTCAAATCCTCATCCGGCGTACGAAGGACGATATATTTCTGTCTTCCGTTCCCTGTCGGTACTTTCGTAAGCTTCAGGTCACGAATGTCTCTGGACACCGTCGCCTGTGTCGTCGGAAACCCTGCCTCGTTCAAATAATCTGCAAGTTCCTCCTGGGTCTCGATATCATGCGTCATAATCAGCTCTACGATTTTTGCATGTCTGTTTACCTTCATTCTTAGTTTCCTTTCATTTTTCTGCGAAGCGTCTCCAAGAAACTGATGCGGCTGATTTTCATAAGTTTCGTCGTCTCATCTGCTTTTTTAATTACAATTCGTTCTCCGGTGCGGATACGGGAGATATCCGTTCCATCAAACGCGACAACCGCCTCTTCCTCGCAGTCTTCCCGCCTGCTTCCAATCTCAATTCCAATCTCGTCTTCTCCTGAGAGAACGATGCTGCTCGTATTTAAGGCATGGGAACAGATTGGGGTGAGCACGATTAAGGAAGCGGTCGGTTCCACAATCGGTCCTCCTGCCGATAAGTTATAAGCTGTCGAACCGGTCGGCGTGGAAATAATCATTCCATCCGCCTGATAGGTGTTTAATAATTCCCCATTCACATATACATTCAATCGAATCAAATGAAGGGAACCGTATCGGGTGACGATGATATCATTCAATGCCACATCCGACACTCCGTTCGGAAGCTCTCCGCGAAGGAGCATCCGGTCTTCCACCATATGTTCGTCGGCAATCAGACTGTCAATCGCCGAATACACATTCTGCACTTCTATCTCGGTCAGATAACCGAGCGTTCCCATATTGATTCCGATAACCGGAACATTATGATGCAGCATCTCTCTCGCGGCCTGAATCAACGTTCCGTCTCCTCCAATAGCAAGCGTGCCTTCCGTATCCTCCGGCATGGCTCCTTCATGGGAAATCACACATGTTTTTCCCCGTTCCTCAATATAAGACCGGACAGAACGGGTAATCTCATAGTCCTCATCCTTGCTTTCATTGGTAATTACATAAAACTTATCCATAACTTTTCATTCCTATTTTGCCAAATCCGCAAACGCTTCCTCTACTACTGCCTGAAAATCTAAAGTTACATCCGAAAAAGTTCCCGGTTCTTCCGTCTTTTTCAAATGTACAAGATACTCGATATTGCCTTCCGGTCCTTTGATTGGGGAATAGGTGAATTCGAGTACCTTGAATCCGATAGACACCGCATAGGATAACACCTGCTCAATCACCTCGTAATGCGTGCTCTTTTCTCTTACGACACCTTTTTTCCCAACTTTTTCTCTTCCCGCTTCAAACTGCGGTTTAATCAGCGCCACAATCTCCCCGTCTTCCCGCAGGTAATTCCGAATCGGAAGCAGTACTTTTGTCAAAGAAATAAACGAAACGTCAATAGATGAGAAATCAATCAGCTCTCCCAAATCTTCTGGTGTCACATAACGAATGTTCGTCTTTTCCATACTTACCACACGCGCATCCTGTCTCAGTTTCCACGCCAACTGTCCGCGTCCCACGTCAATCGCGAATACTTTTCTTGCCCCGTTTTGCAGCATACAGTCTGTGAATCCTCCGGTCGAAGACCCTACATCGGTGCAAACTTTATCCCGTAAATCCAACTCAAAATTCTCCATTGCTTTTTCAAGCTTCAACCCGCCACGACTCACATACGGCAGCGTATGTCCTTTTATCTCAATCTGCACCTCATCGGAAAAAGTACTTCCTGCTTTGTCCTCTCTTTGTCCTTCCACAAATACATTCCCGGACATAATAATCGCCTTTGCCTTCTCTCTTGACTCTGCCAGATTCCGCTTTACAAGCAATACATCCAAACGTTCTTTCATGTCTTACCTCTCAAGCCCGACGTACTGTGTCACGATTTGCTTCACAATGGAATCCTTGTCGAGCATAATTTCTTTTCTTAGTATATCAATATTTCCATGTTCCACATATTCATCCGGAATCCCAAGCGTGAGAACCTGTACCGGAAGCTGCTGCCGCATCACAAACTCCCGTACTTTCTCGCCATACCCGCCGGATAATACGTTCTCTTCCACAGTCACAAAAAGCTTGTGCCCTTTTGCCATCTGAACCAGGATTTTTTCATCTATCGGCTTCACAAACCGGCTGTTAATCAAACTGCAGTTATAGCCCATTTCTTTCAACTGTTTCCGGGCTTTTTCTGCAATCTCCATCATATGGCCGACTGAGAAAATGGCAATCTCATCTTCCTCATAAATAGTTTCGCTTTCACAGAACCGGATTGGCTTCCGATATTCTTTGAGTCCGGTGTATGCCTTTCCTCTCGGATAGCGTACCGCTACCGGACCTTCAAACGCAACCGCATATCGAATCATATCCGCCATCTCCCATTTATTCTTCGGCGAGAGAATCGTCATATTCGGAATGCTGGATAAATATGATAAGTCAAAGATTCCCTGATGCGTCTCCCCGTCATTTCCCACAATACCGGCGCGGTCAACGGCAAAGACAACCGGAAGATTCTGGAGCGCGACATCGTGAATCATCTGGTCGTATCCTCTCTGTAAGAAGGACGAATATACCGCAAAGACCGGTTTTAATCCTCCCGCTGCCAATCCTGCCGCAAATGTAACTCCATGTTCTTCTGCAATTCCCACATCGAAAAACCGGTTTCTATAACGTCTTGCAAATTCCGTAAGTCCGGTTCCATCCTTCATAGCTGCCGTAATCGCTGCTACATTCGGATTGTGAGCTCCAATGTCGCACATCACCTTGCTGAATACATCCGTATAAGTATCTCCGTCTTTCTTAGCAAGAGATTGCCCCGTTGTAATCTCAAACGGCCCCGTTCCATGGAACTTGGACGGTTCATTCTCTGCCGGAAGATATCCTTTTCCCTTTGTCGTAATCACATGGAGAAGTACTGCATTGTCCACCTTTTTCGCTTCCTGGAATGTCCGATAAAGTTCTCCGATATTGTGTCCGTCCACCGGCCCCAGATATGTGATTCCCATGTCCTCGAAGAACATTCCCGGAACGAGGAGCTGTTTGATTCCGCTTTTCGTCTTTCGGATATGCTCCACAATAGATTCCCCGGCAACCGGAACTTTCCGAAGCGCGGTTTCCACCCCTTTTTTCAACTCTGTATAGGTATGCGCCGTCCGAATGCTATCCAGATATTTTGACATCCCTCCCACGTTCGGAGAAATCGACATATTATTATCATTCAATACAATGATAAAATTACTTTTCAAATGGGAGGCATTGTTCAGCGCCTCATATGCCATCCCCCCGGTCAGCGAACCGTCTCCGATAACAGAAATTACATGATGCTCTTCGCCCAGAATCTCCCGCGCCTCCACATAGCCAAGGCCTGCGGAAATGGATGTGGAGCTGTGTCCGGTATCAAACGCATCGCATTCGCTTTCTTTTCTCTTCGGGAATCCACTCATTCCCCCATATTTTCGCAAATCGTCAAATCCTGCTTTTCTTCCGGTCAGAAGTTTGTGTGTATATGCCTGATGTCCCACATCCCAGATAATCTTATCCTTCGGCAGATCAAACGCAAGATGCATCGCCATCGTAAGTTCCACCACTCCCAGGTTCGACGCCAGATGCCCGCCTGTCACACTGATTTTCTCAATCAAAAACTCCCGGATTTCTTCCGCAAGAATCGGCAATTCTTTTTTATTTAGTTTTTTGATATCATTTTCTTTATGAATACGTTCCAGTATCATAAGCAACACTCCTAACACTCTCTGTGAATCAGGTTCTCAATCAGCCATCTAAGATACGGATTCTTCCGGTTCAGATTCTCAAGCTCAGAAATCGCTTCCATCGAAAGCCTCGCCACCTCCGCCTTTGCCTTTTCGAATCCTTCCAGCGTCACATACGTTGTTTTTTCGTTCTTCTCGTCGCTGTGTACCGGTTTCCCCAATACCTCATCCGTACTGATAATATCCAGAATGTCATCCTGAATCTGAAATGCCATTCCCACCTTCCATGCGACGGACTCTACACTCTTTATCTCATCCTCTGACGCCCCGGCAAGCGTTGCCCCAATCATCATAGAAGCCTCGATTAACGCACACGTTTTCAAACTGTAGATAAAAGAAATAACTTCCGAAGAGATGGCCTGTCCCACCGATTCGACATCCACAACCTGTCCGCCAATCATGCCGTAGATTCCTGCCTTTTTCCCGAGAATCTGTATGGCCTTTCCAATGCGGAGACTCTCTTCCGGAACCAAATCAAAGGCTTTGGAAGCCGTCTCAAAAGCATAATTCAAAAGCGCGTCTCCCGTCAGCACCGCCATGCCTTCCCCGTACACAATGTGTGTCGTCTTTCTTCCTCTCCGATAGTCGTCGTTATCCATCGACGGAAGGTCGTCATGCACAAGAGAATAGGTGTGAATCATCTCGAGCGCTGCCATGAACGGCTCTATCACGTTTGACGTTCCACCGAACATTTCAAAGGTTTCTTTCATCAGCATCGGACGGAGTCTTTTCCCGCCCGCCATCAGATTGTATTCCATCGCTTCCATAATAAGTTTCTGATATCCGGTCTGTTCAGGAAGGTATGCATTCAGAACCGCTTCAATCTCTCTTACTTTCTGCTCTCTTTCTACACTAAAATTCATGTTCTGCTCCTTCCTCATCCAGAATCATCATTTTCTTCTCGATGGTATCGATTTTCTCATTGCATAATTTCAGCATCTCCATGCCCTCTTTGTACAGTTGGAAAGATTCCTCCAGAGAGATATCCTCTTCCTCCATCTCCTTCATGATTCCATCTAACTGCTCCAGTACGTCATTCAATGTCTGTTCTTCCATATTGTTCCTCCACGTTTGCTCGAATGATTCCATCTGTGACATGAACGGTAATCTCATCTCCTCTTTTCACCTGCCGGATTGATTTTAACGCACGCCCCGTTTCGTCCGTCACGTAAGAAAACCCCCGATTCAGCTTCCGAAGAGGCGACAAACCTTCCATCCTTTCGATACGGATGGAAAGCGCATGCCTTGTCTTTGTAAGCTGCTCTTTCATCTTTCTTCGAAGCGCTTCTTCCATGTCTGCCGCTCTCTGTTTCTGCTGCAAAAGCTTCATTCCCGGATGCAGATACTTCATGCGCATCTGATAGGAGGCAAGGCGCATTCTCTGGTCTTCTATCTTCCGAAGCATCATTCTTGTCATCATGTTTCCTGCATCGGATAACTGTGTTTCCAATCTATGATATTCAAAGACCGCAAGTTCTGCCGCTGCGGATGGGGTCGGCGCCCTAAGGTCCGCCACATAATCAATGATAGTCGTATCTGTCTCATGCCCAACCGCCGAGATAATTGGAACACGACATTCAAACACAGCCCTTGCCACCTCTTCTTCATTGAATGCCCACAAGTCTTCGATGGAACCGCCGCCACGTCCTACAATCATCACGTCTACGTTCTTCTCTTCCAGCATCCGGATTCCTTCCACAATGCTCTCCTTCGCTCCTTCTCCCTGCACAAGCGCCGGATATAAAATCAACTGTACATAAGGGTTTCTTCTCTTCGCAACATTCAGAATATCCCGGATTGCAGCCCCTGTCGGCGCAGTAACAATCCCGATTCTCTTCGCGTATTTCGGAATATTCTGCTTATATTCCGGGGCAAACATCCCCATCTCTGCAAGTTCCGTCTTGAGCGCCTCGTATCTCTCATACAAGAGCCCCGCGCCGTCCAGAATAATTTCCTTCGCATATAGCTGATACTTCCCATCTCTCTCATAGATGGTAATGCTTCCGAGGACAACGACCTGCTGTCCTTCCTGCATACGAAAAGTAAGCCCCGCGCGTTGCCCTGCAAACATGATGCAGGCAATCGTTCCGGACTCATCTTTCAACGTAAAATATATATGACCCGATGTATGGTATTTACAATTTGAGACTTCACCCTTCACATAAATACGATTCAGCATAAAGTCCTGATGAAACATATTCTTGATATATGCGTTCACCTGTTTTACCGAATATACATTCCGCATATGCCACTCCTAGCCGGCAATCTTACCAAGCACCCCGTTCACAAAGGAAGGACCTTCGTCACTGCTGTACTTCTTCGCAAGCTCTACCGCTTCGTTGATTGCGACACCGGCCGGCACGTCTTCGTCCCACTTTATCTCATAGACAGCCAGCCTTAAAATTGTCAAGTCCACTTTGTTCATGCGAGTAGTTTTCCATCCCGTTGTATGAAGGTTCAAAAGCTCGTCAATCTCCGCTGTCTTCGCCACAATTGCCGCGTGCTTATTCACGATATAGTCCCGATTCTGTTCTGTAAGACCTTCTATCTTGTCCAGGTAAAGCTCTACCTGCTCCGGCATCTCTTCCTCTTTGTTGAATTCTATCAAAAATAGCATTCTAAAAATGTGTTCTCTAAGTTCTGTTCTTCCCATCGTTTATCCTCTCTGTCAAAATAGATTTTGAAATACAAATTCCCGCTTCCAGTATGGACGCTTCAAAAATAGGCTGCGCATTCACGCAACCTATTTCGTGCTCTCATACTATTCCGCATCCATCTCCACTCCGGCAATGCGAATGTTCACATCCGCCACAGTCAGACCTGTCATATTCTCGATTGCAGCTTTTACTTTTTCCTGTACTTTGCCGGAAATCTCCATAATGCTGTAGCCATATTTCAAATTCAGGTTCAGAGACACCGTCACAATTCCGTCCAATACATCGACATTGGCGCCTTTGGAAAGGCTCTTCACACCGAGTTTACTGATAATCTCTCTTGTCGCATTGCCTGCCATAGACGCAACACCTTCTACTTCCATAGCTGCAAGTCCGGCGATAATCGCAACAACTTCATCCGCAATCTTCACCTCTCCAAGGTTTTCATCAGAATGTATCGTATATTCATTTCTTTCTTCTTTTCCCATATCAAAAACCTCCTGCCTGGTTTGTTATCTTTTGTTATTATAACAAATTTATACCTGTTTGGAAAGACAAAGTTTAAGAACGGCCAAATTCAGATAAAATCAATCCCGGATTTCTCTCTTCCGTCATACGCACACTCCAACTGTTGACAAAGAGAAGAAGCGGTCTTTCTTTCAAGTCTTTAATCTTCTTCATGTCAGAAGTTCCCACAACTTTGGATAAATCAATCTCCTCATTTTCAATCCAGCGGATATGTTCATACGGAAGCTTCTCCATGCGAATCTCCACGTTATATTCATTTTCCAGACGGTATTTCAAGACGTCAAACTGCAGTACGCCGACTACGCCGACAATAATCTCTTCCATTCCCGTATTGTATTCCTGGAAAATCTGAATCGCACCTTCCTGAGCAATCTGGTTGATTCCTTTGATGAATTGTTTTCGCTTCATCGTATCTACCTGACGCACCCTCGCAAAATGTTCCGGCGCGAATGTCGGGATTCCTTCATAAGCAAATTTCTCCGGAGAAGTCGTCAGCGTATCGCCAATCGAGAAGATTCCCGGGTCGAACACACCGATGATATCTCCGCCGTACGCCTTCTCCACCATTTTACGCTCGCTCGCCATCATCTGCTGCGGCTGGGAAAGCCTTACTTTCTTGCCTCCCTGAATGTGGAATACGTCCATTCCCGCCTCGAATTCTCCAGAGCAGATTCGCATGAATGCGATACGGTCTCTATGCGCTTTATTCATGTTCGCCTGAATCTTAAACACAAATGCCGAGAAGTCTTTCTCTTCCATCGGGTCAATCTCTCCACAATTCGATTTTCTTGGAAGCGGGGAAGATGTCATGCGAAGGAAATGCTGTAAAAACGTCTCCACACCAAAGTTTGTCAATGCGGAACCGAAAAATACCGGCGATAATTCTCCTTTGCTTACAAGTTCCTGGTCAAACTCTGCGCTTGCTCCGTCCAGAAGCTCGATTTCTTCTTCCAGCTTCTCCCGCTGTTCTTCACTGATTAAGTCCCGCACCGACGCATCGGAAAACGGTACCTTCTGTACGGCTCCCATGCTTGTTCCTTTCTGCGTATCCGAGAACAATTCAATCTCCTGATGCTCTCTGTCGTACACACCCCGAAATTCTTTTCCGGAACCAATCGGCCAGTTAATCGGACAGGTCGCAATCCCAAGCTCTTTTTCAATATCATCCAATAATTCAAATGTATCCAGCGCTTCCCTATCCATCTTATTAATGAAAGTAAAGATTGGAATGTGACGCATCACGCAAACTTTGAACAGCTTTCTCGTCTGCGCCTCCACACCTTTGGAACCGTCGATAACCATCACCGCTGAGTCCGCCGCCATCAAAGTACGGTACGTGTCCTCCGAGAAGTCCTGATGCCCCGGCGTATCCAGAATATTGATGCAATATCCATCATAATTAAACTGAAGAACCGAAGAGGTTACGGAAATACCTCTCTCCTTCTCAATCTCCATCCAGTCGGAAACCGCGTGCTTCGCAGTTGCCTTTCCTTTCACAGAACCCGCCTGATTAATGGCTCCTCCGTAAAGTAAAAACTTCTCTGTCAACGTGGTCTTTCCCGCATCCGGGTGGGAAATAATCGCAAATGTTCTCCTCTTTTTTATTTCATTTATCATATTCGACATACGTATTCTCCTTTATTTTAACAATCGCAGTCTATATGATACCTTTTTTTCGCAATTTTTTCAAGGAGAAACTACTTTTCTTCTTTGCCTTCTTCTGCATGAATCGGTGTAATCACGATATTCGCCGCCGGAATCTCCGTCTTTCGTACGACAATGTCCTCGATTTGTGCAAGGTTCGCGTCTGTCAATTCTGTCTTACCTACGACTACATCTGCCGCGTCATCGGTAAGGCTCACCACCGTATCTGTGAATCCTTTGGATGCAAGAAGAGTTTCCACCGCCGCCTCTTTTTCCGCCAGTTCCGTCACATGTACCATCTGTGCAATGGCGTCCTTTTTCTGTTCCTCGCTGATTTTTTCATTGTCAATGATAGCTTGCAGCGTCTCTTTATTCTTCGCCCGCACCTGCTCTCTCGTCACTTTCGCTTCCGCCACAACGCCGTTGGTGAGTACGGCTTCCCCCGGCGTTCCTTCCACGCTTCCATCCGCCACTTCATGGTCCTGACTCTCAATATCTCCGGCCGTTTCAACACCCTCATCCGAGATATCAAGCAATTCCTGACTCGCAAGGTCTCCGCTTGTTTCTTTGGAATCTCCTTCTCCAAAGATTCTTCCCGAATAATTCAAATATCCGGCGATTGCAATCATAATGGCGAGTGTCGTGATGATAATCTGGTTTTTCTTCAATAATCGTTTCAAAATGTTCCTCCTGCTATTCATTCATTTTCATTACTTTTATTTTATGCGTGTCTACTCCAAATAATGTCTGCACTGCCTCCGTAATATTTTTCACTACCACAGCATCGTCTCCCCCTTCCGCAATCACGACGACGCCCTCTATTTTCGGCGTCATCTCCTTCTTCACATAGGGAACCTCTTCTTCGTCCGTATTCCGGTAAACGGTCGTCTCCCGCCTCGTCTTCTCGTCCGTCTCCTCATCTTTTTCTACGATTCTTTCCGCAGTTGAACGCAGAGTAATCATCACCTGATTCTCTCCTACTCCCTGCACATCCGAAAGAATCTCCGACAATTTTTCTTCCATCTCAGACTCATAATCGAGTTTGGTCCGTTTCTCTGTCCTCTCTTCTTGTTTCACCTCTCTTTCTCCTTTTTTCTCTACCGGCATGGCAATGACAACAAGCAGGACGCCTGCCAGAAGCAGGATTTGTAAATTGTGTTTTCCTGCAAAGAATCTATCTTTCATCTCCCTCCATCCCATCTTCTGATTCACTTATCATCTCCTCCACTTTCTCCCTGTAGTCTTCTATCGATACGTCCCTTAAATATCCTGTTTTCTCTTCGATTTCCCGCATTTTCCGTTCATAAGCGCTCCCATCCATCACCTCGAAGAAAGAATGTTCCATTCCGAACACTTTTAAGATAGGTTCTGTCAACAGCAAAACGAGAATGATGCCGGTAAAAAAACGGATATATTTTTGATAGCTGTTTGCCGGCAGCGCTTCTAAGAATATTGTGGACAGAATCATATAAAACGCAAGATTCTCCACCCATTCATACAGATATTCAAACATGACGCCTCCTTTACGTTGTCGTGGCTGTCACAATCGCAATCGTAAGAAGAAATAAGATGCCTGTCATGAACACCATCTTCAGCAGAAGACTGCTCCCATCTCCCACAGCAGAAAGACATCCTACAATTCTTCGGTCTGATACCGGCTGAATCAAAGCCGCAACCAGTTTATACAAAACCGTCATCACAAAAATCTGAAACACCGGAACCGCACAGATACAAATGCAGATAATCGCACCTGCAGCTCCAATTCCGTTTTTCATCAGAACTGCCGTTCCTAAAATCACTTCCGTTACGCCTCCTATGGCATCTCCGATAGCAGGCAGCGCTTCCACCCCTTTCGACAACACTCCGCGCTTCAGCGAATCTACGGCCGGGGTAATCATCCCCTGAATCACGTTCAGCCCAATCACTGCCGCCAGGAGCGACTTCGTCATCCAACCGACCAGATATTCAATCAGCTCTGCAAGCTTTGACAAGTAGTCTTCCGTCGAGAGATACTGAAACACTTTCACTACCATATAAATATGTAACAAGGGGAGCAGGAAATTCAACACAAGAAGCTCTACCAGATAAATCAAAAAGAGAACCAATTGATAGAATACAATGGAAGTACTGCTTCCCACCGCAAACGCTACGGAAAGAAAATAAACCGGTCCCAGCGCACGCATAAAAAGAATCAGCTTTTCAATCCCAACCGCCGCGGCATCCAACACCATCTGAAAGGAGCGGAATGCAATCGTAATGAGGAGCATATACAGCACATAGAATCCGACCGAACAAATCTGTCCGTTTTTCAACACGCCGGAAAAATTCGTAAATACTGCCGCAATCAATGCAATCAGAAGAATGTGAATCAATCCTTCTTTTCCGTTTCTGATTTCATAGAAGAAGCTGTCCTCCAACAGCCAGATAAGAAGATTCGCCGATAATTTGGTCTCTCCATTCAGAAGTTCCATTACCACTTCTCCGAAGTCTAACTTCTTCTCCGGAAGCATTTCCTGCATCACTTGATTAATTTCTTCAAAGTCAAATTCTTCCAATAACGCGTCTTTTGCAGCGGTCTGCATCTCGTCGTCCTGTCCCTTCTCCGCATGCACAGGCAGACTAAGAATCCACAAGATGCAAAGAAGCAATAGAATCCCTCTTTTCATCCTCTCTCCCTCACTCAAGAAAAAGCTGTATCGTCTCCAGCAAAGCCTGCAGTACCGGCATACTAAGCGCCAGAATCGTAATCTTGCTGAATATCTCAATCTGACTTGCAATCGTCTGATATCCCGCATCTTTGCAGATGGAAGAAGCAAATTCCGCCACATAGGCAACCCCAAGCATTTTCAGCAAAAGGATGAGATAACTGCTCTTGATTCCTATCGTCTGGCTGATTTTCCGGATGACCGACAGAATCACTTCCACACGTCCTAAAATGCAAAAAAATACAAACACACTCAGAACAACGCTGATAAAAATTCCATACTCGGACTTCCCGTTTTTGAATTGCACCGCGAGAAGCGCTCCCATCACACCAACCACAGCGATTTGTACGATTCCCATTCCAAACTCCTCTTAAAGCGAAAACAATCGTTTGATGGACTCAAACAGCTCATAGATATACGGAACAATCCAGAACAAGACGAGAAGAAGCCCCGCAAAACTTGTCAGAAACGCCTGTTCCTCCCTGCCGCTATGTTTTAACACCTGGCTCAATACCGATACAAGGATTCCAACTGCCGCGATTTTAAAAATTAAGTTTACGCTCATCTTCTTCTCCTTTCTGCTACACGAGTACGATTGCAACGAAAATACCTCCCATCACCCCCAGACAGTTGAAAATCCGCCGCCTCTCCGGAATTTCTTCCTGCAGCTGCCGGATAGACAGCTTCAATTGTTCCAAATACAAATCGATGGCTCCCAGCTGCATCACCCGGTCTGCATATCCCATGTTTGCCCCCATATTTATGAGGAGTTCCCAATTCTTCCGGTCTAAATCCGTCTCTTTCCGATACCCTGTTAACGCTTCCTTCCAAAGCTCCATGAAAGTCTTCCCTGTTCTTTCATTCAAGCGATTCGCCAATTGAAACATCCATCTTTGATATTTTCCCGATGTTCTGTCCCCGATTTGAAAAAACGCTTCCCGAAACGGGGTCTTCGTATATTCCACCTCACTCCGCAGCATCAGAAAAATCCTGCGAAGTTCCTGCATTTCCTCCAGACTCCTGGAAAGATGAATGCCCTTCTGGTACCCGATACCTGCACTTGCCGCAATAATCAACGCTGCACCAATGAATTTCTGCATAGTACCCTTCCCTTTTCATCGTAGATTTCTTCAATCCCTCCTGTCTCAGTCCGGTTGCTTAAAACCACATACCGCTCAAATCTCTTTTTCGCAATCAACTCTTCAAACAACGGTTTTTTCTTCATCTCCTCCATGGAAGAGCCATGTGCCGTCGCCAGCATAATGCATCCACAGTGAAGTGCATATTCGATTGCCTGTATCTCTTCTTTTGCCCCAATCTCATCCACCGCCAGGATTCGCGGAGACATGGAGCGAATCAGCATCAGCATTCCTTCTGCCTTCGGGCAGCAATCCAATACGTCTGTCCGAATCCCAAGGTCATTCTGTGCTGCCCCCATATAGCATCCGCCAATTTCCGAACGCTCATCCACCACGCCGACGGTTGTGCCTTTCATATACTTACAGCCATCGGAAGCCTGTCTGACGATATCCCTTAGAAGCGTTGTTTTCCCACATCTGGGAGGAGAGATAATCAGCGTATGACAAAGTTCCCCATGTTGGCAGATATAGGGCATCACTTTCTCGGCACATCCTTTCACTTCATGGGAAATTCGGATGTTCACAGAAGAAATATACTTCATATTTTTCACTTTCTCCTGCTCCACCGTCGTCTGACCCGCCATCCCGACCCGATGTCCTCCTTCTATCGTAATAAACCCTTGCCGCAATTCATTTTCGTAAGCATATAGAGAATAATTGCTGACATAATCTAGTGTTTCCTTCACTTCCCGCCCTGTCACAATCACTGAGTTTCCACTTCTGTCCTTCGCAAACATTTCTTCTCCCTTGTATATCATGACCATTGGCTTGTCTGTCCGAAGACGGATTTCCTGTAAATGATTAAAATCCAGTTCCATCTTCTCCAAATCTTCTGCAATGGATTTTGCCAGCACCGGAAGAATCTGATGCCGAATCGTTCGATTTCTTTCTTTCAACATATTGTCCACCTCTTTACACAATATATGATGGACAAGAAAAAATAGAACTAAAAAAGGAGAAAACCGAAGTCTTCTCCTCTTTACACATTCTAGATTCTGTTTTAGTCTTCTGCCACATCTTTCATAGAGAAGCTGATTCTTCCCATCTTGTCTTTTCCGAGGCATACGACTTTTACTTTATCGCCAAGTGTCAGTACGTCTTCTACCTGTTTGATTCTGTCTTTGGAAATCTTGGAAATGTGAACCATTCCTTCTTTTCCCGGTGCAAATTCGATAAACGCACCAAATTCTTTGATGCTGACAACTTTTCCTTCAAATACCTGTCCGGCTTCAAAGTCTGTCACGATGATGGAAATCATTCTCATCGCCTCATCCATCGCTTCTGCGTCAACTCCACAGATTGATACAAATCCGTCATCTGTGATGTCGATTTTCACACCTGTCTGCTCGATGATTGCATTGATTGTTTTTCCACGCTGTCCGACAACATCGCCAATCTTCGCCGGGTCAATCTGCATCTGACGAATCTTCGGCGCATATGGACCAACTTCCGGTCTTGGCTCAGCGATAGCCTTATTCATGACTTCATCTAAGATGTAAGTTCTTGCTTTCTTTGTGCATGCAATTGCTTCCTCGATAATCGGTCTTGTCAAACCATGAATCTTGATGTCCATCTGGATTGCTGTGATACCCTTATGTGTACCTGCAACCTTGAAGTCCATGTCCCCAAAGAAGTCTTCCAATCCCTGAATATCTGTCAATACGATATAATCATCGTCTGTCTCACCTGTCACAAGACCTGCGGAGATACCTGCAACTGCAGATTTAATCGGAACTCCGGCTGCCATAAGGGACATACTGGACGCACAAACACTTGCCTGAGAAGTAGAACCATTCGATTCAAATGTCTCAGATACTGTACGGATAGCATATGGGAACTCTTCTTCTGTCGGAAGTACCGGAACAAGCGCTCTCTCTGCCAATGCACCATGTCCGATTTCACGACGTCCCGGTCCTCTGGATGGTTTTGTCTCACCAACAGAGTATGATGGGAAGTTGTAGTGATGCATGTATCTCTTAGACGTCTCAAGCTCGTTCAATCCGTCAATTCTCTGTGCCTCGGATAATGGCGCTAATGTTGTAATGTTACAAATCTGTGTCTGTCCACGTGTAAACATTGCAGAACCATGTACTCTCGGAATCAAATCAACTTCCGCAGCAAGCGGTCGAATCTGGTCGATTGCTCTTCCGTCCGGACGCTTGTGGTCTTTTAAAATCATCTTTCTGACTGTCTTCTTCTGATACTGATATAATGCCTCCCCAATTAATGGAAGCCATTCTTCATTCTCTGCAAATGCTTCTTCTAATTTCTCTGTAATCACACGAATATTCTCTTCACGAACCTGCTTCTCATCTGTGAATACAGCCTCTTCCATCTCTTCCGGAGTTACGATTTCGCGAATTGCCGCAAATAACTCTTCCGGTACTGCACAACTTGTATACTCGTGTTTTTCTTTTCCGCATTCTGCAACGATTGTATCGATAAATGCGATAACCTTCTGGTTGACTTCATGCGCCGCAAAAATCGCTTCAATCATCTTATCTTCCGGAATCTCATTCGCACCCGCTTCAATCATAATTACTTTTTCTCTTGTAGAAGCAACGGTAAGCTGAAGGTCAGAAACCGCATTCTGTACAGAGTTCGGATTGAATACAAACTCTCCGTCCACAAGACCAACCTGTGTTGTGGATGTCGGGCCATCGAATGGAATATCTGAAATTGCTGTCGCGATTGCAGAGCCGAGCATAGCTGTCAGTTCCGGGCTGCACTCCGGGTCCACAGATAATACAAGGTTGTTGAGTGTTACATCGTTTCTGTAATCCTTCGGGAATAACGGACGCATCGGTCTGTCAATTACGCGTGATGTAAGGATTGCATTCTCGGATGCCTTTCCTTCTCTCTTATTGAATCCTCCCGGAATCTTACCTACTGCGTATAATTTTTCTTCATATTCTACACTTAATGGGAAGAAATCGATTCCTTCTCTCGGTTTATCAGATGCTGTCGCTGTAGATAACACAACAGTATCACCATAATGCATCAATGCCGCACCGTTTGCCTGTGCTGCAACTCTGCCAACATCTACACGAAGTGTTCTGCCGGCTAATTCCATTTCAAACTTCTTAAACATATGTGTTCTCCTTTTCTTTCTCTTTTGACAGGTTCTTCCGAAACAACTGAAAAATACGGCTTCTCATAAGATTGAACTCTTGCGCGAGCTGTGCTTTTCAGTGGTCTCGGCGTATATCCCCTGCCATAATCTTATATATTATAGCATAACTCTCACATAAATGTAAATTAAAAAATTCCCAGAATGTACTTCCGGGAATTTTGTGTTGTTGTGTTGTGTGTCTTATAATTTCAAATACTTCAGATAGATTATTTTCTTAATCCTAATCTCTCAATTAAAGAACGGTATCTTTCGATATCTGTTTTCTTTAAGTAAGCAAGTAAACCTCTTCTCTGACCTACCATTTTAAGAAGACCTCTTCTTGAGTGATGGTCCTTCGGGTTTGCTTTGAAGTGCTCTGTTAACTCGTTAATTCTTGCTGTTAAGATAGCGATTTGAACCTCCGGTGAACCTGTGTCGCCTTCTGTTCTTGCGTACTCAGCGATGATTGCCTGTTTTTTGTCCTTTGCGATCATTGACATTTCCTCCTATTAAAACTTTTGTTAATCGCCAAATATTAAGTAAGGGTTGGAGTATCCCTTTACCGAATATCGGCTAATTTCATACTTGCATAGTATAACACAACTTTTTTGCTGTGTAAATACCTTTTTCAAAACACAGAAAATTCCTATAAACCATTTATGATAATGTCCTAATATACCCCAAGGGAAAATGTCCCATCTG
>CAJJYZ010000022.1 GCA_905197485.1 uncultured Lachnospiraceae bacterium
ATGGGACATTTTCCCTTGGGGTATATTAGGACATTATCATAAATGGTTTATAAAATCTTGCGAGATAGCGGGCTTAGTACTTGCCTTTCGTGAAGGATTGTGGTAAAATGAATAAGATTCATTTGTAGGAGGTATCGTGATGGACGTTTTAAAAGTAATTTTGATGATTATATTTGCAATAGACTGTATCGCTTTAACAGCAATCGTATTACTTCAGGAAGGCAAGTCAGCAGGACTTGGAACAATCAGCGGGGCAGCCGACACATACTGGGGACAGAACAAGGGACGTTCCATGGAGGGAGCGCTTGTAAAATCTACAAAGTTCCTTGCAATTCTCTTCATTGTGTTAGCAGCAGTATTGAATTTAAAAGTATTTGCATAAGAAGTATGTAACGAAGGATAATGACGGACACTCTATTTGTAGTAGAGTGTTCGTTTTTTCGAATTATGGGAAATTCTTTCGGAATCCATAGAGATGATTTTTTTGTCGTCTTGTGAGAATCCGGAACACATATTTCGTGGGAAAGGAGACGGATTTGGACAGTACGTTTGAGAAGAGAAAGAAAGTAATTTATGATTTTATCTGTGACGATTTCTATGTGCCGATGAAATTGAAGGAAATTGCTATTATGCTTCAGGTGCCAAAAGAGGCAAAGGGCGAGTTGAAGAAAGTATTGGAATCGCTGGAAGCAGACGGCAAGATTCGGGTGACGCAGAAAGGGAAATATGTCAAAGGTGAGGCGAAGACATTGACCGGCGTATATCAGGCGCATCCGAGAGGGTTTGGTTTTGTTGTGATGGAGAATGAGTCCGAAGATATTTTCATTTCAGAAGATGATAGGAACGGAGCGTTTCATGGAGACCATGTGGAGGTTGTACTGAAGCCTTCAGCAGAAGGAAAGAGAAGAGAAGGCAAGATTGTGAAAGTGCTTTCCCATGGGACAACACGTCTTGTAGGGTATTTCCAGCGGAATAAGAACTTCGGGTTTGTTCTGCCGGATAATGCCAGATTTATCAAAGACGTTTTCGTGCCGCTGGAGCGTTCCAAGGGAGCGGTAACCGGACATAAAGTTGTAGTGGAACTAACTTCTTACGGTGGGGAGAATAAGAAACCGGAAGGAAAAGTTGTCGAGATTATCGGGCATGTCAACGACCCGGGGACAGACATTCTGTCTATCGTCAAAGGGTATGAACTGCCGGTGGAATTTCCGGAGAAGGTGCTGAATCAGGCTGCCAGATGTGGGGACTCCATCATTCCGGCAGATATCGCAGGGAGAAAGGACATCCGTTCCTGGCAGACAGTGACCATCGATGGGGAAGATGCGAAAGACCTGGACGATGCGATATCCATTCGAAGAGAAGGGGAGAATTACATTTTAGGTGTTCACATCGCGGATGTAACGAACTACGTGCAGGAACGGAGCGCTTTGGACAGGGAGGCTTATGAGCGCGGGACAAGCGTATACCTGGTAGACAGGGTGATTCCGATGCTTCCACATGCCCTTTCCAATGGAATTTGCTCCTTGAATGCGGGGGTAGACAGGCTGGCGCTTAGCTGTATTATGACGGTAAATCCGAAAGGGGAGATTATCGACCATGAAATCGCGGAATCTGTCATTTGTGTGGATGAGAGAATGAGTTACACAAGTGTAAAAAAGATTCTGGAAGAGCAGGATGCGAATGAGTGCGAAAGATATCGTGAGCTGGTGCCGATGTTTGAATTGATGGAAGAGCTTGCGGGGATTCTAAGAGCGAGACGTAAGAAACGTGGTTCGATTGATTTTGATTTTCCGGAGACGAAGATGGTGTTGGATGCGAATGGACATCCGATTGACATCAAGCCTTATGACAGAAACCTAGCGACAAAGATTATTGAAGATTTCATGCTGGCGGCCAATGAGACGGTGGCGGAAGATTATTTCTGGCAGGAGATTCCGTTCGTGTATCGTACCCATGAATCGCCGGATGAGGAGAAGATGAAGAAGCTGGCTACGTTTATCAATAACTTTGGACATTCGATTCATATTGCGAACAATGAGGTACGTCCGAAGGAAATACAGAAATTGCTTGCCAAAGTAGAAGGGACTCCGGAAGAGACGATGATAAGCCGTCTTGCGCTCCGCTCCATGAAGCAGGCAAAATATACGCCGGAGAATACAGGACATTTTGGACTGGCGGCTCCGTATTATTGTCACTTTACGTCCCCGATTCGCCGTTATCCGGACTTGCAGATTCATCGGATTATTAAGGAGAATCTGCGTGGAAGAATGAATGAAGACCGGAGAAGCCATTACGCCGCCATCTTGGAAGAGGTATCGAAACATTCCAGCGAGATGGAGCGAAGGGCGGAGGAAGCAGAGCGGGAGACTGTGAAGCTTAAGAAAGTGGAATATATGGAGGACAGACTTGGAGAAGAGTTCGAAGGCGTGGTGTCCGGTATCACGAAATGGGGCGTGTATGTGGAACTTCCGAATACCATTGAAGGGCTGGTTCATGTAACGAATATGTATGACGACCACTATGATTATTATGAGGACAGATACGAGATGGTCGGGGAACATACAGGGAAGATATATCAATTAGGACAATCTGTGCGGATTCGCGTCATTGGCGTGGACCATCTGCAGAGAACTATTGATTTCGAGTTTGCATAAAGAGGAGTTAAAAATGGGAAAGACAGACATGAAATTAATTGCAAATAATAAAAAGGCATACCATGACTTCTTTATCCTTGATACCTATGAAGCGGGCATTGCGCTTCATGGGACCGAGGTAAAGTCGCTGCGTATGGGCAAATGCAGTATCAAAGAATCTTTTATTCGGGTAGAGAATGGGGAGATGTTTATCTATGGTATGCATATCAGTCCGTATGAAAAAGGAAATATCTTCAACAAAGACCCGCTGCGTGTGAGAAAATTATTGCTGCATAAGTCGGAGATTCACAAGCTTCTCGGGAAGACACAGGAGAAAGGAATGTCTATTGTTCCGTTGAAAGTTTACCTGAAGGGAAGTCTTGTTAAAGTGGAAATCGGACTTGCAAAAGGTAAGAAGCTATATGACAAGCGGGAAGATATAGCCAAGAAAGACCAGAAGAGAGAAGCGGCAAGAGAATTTAAAATCCGCAATTTCGGTTAGAACGAAAGTTTTCATGAACATTTAGGAGGAATTATGGTACCAACAACGAAAAAAGAACTGACAAAGCTTGTGACAGATACGACGGTGGAGATGTATGAAGAACTGACGCCACAGCTTATCCAGTTAATCGACCAGACAAAACATAACGAAGCGTTGACAGAGGCACAGAAACAGGATGAAATCGCATTACACATGATGGGTTATGTAAAATCATGTACGAATGAGATTATCATTGATGTTCTGGCGGAGATTCTTGGATTGGAATAGATTGCCAGACCCTTGACAGATAGGAAAAGGAACACTATAATAGACTTACGTTTGCGAACCATAACAAACTTGATGCATCAGGGCTTGTACTGGTTTCGACGGGGGTTTTGAAGTTTGGGAAGCCATCCGCGGGACGGGACCGCGCAACAATCCGTAATTAAATATAAACGCAGACGAAAATTTAGCGTACGCTGCCTAGTGGCAGCAGTCGGTCTTGAGTCACCCGCTGCTTAAGAGTCCGGCTTCGACCTTGCGGGGCACTTCGTTTCCAAAGCTTTGAGGAGATGGAAGAATTTATGAAGCTACTAAAGCCGGAAGCCCGTCATTAGGCGGTCGGCAGAGGGAATGTTAAAATGATGACTGTGATGGGAGATGCCTGAATGGACGGGCTTTCGGACAGGGGTTCGATTCCCCTCAGGTCCACTAAAAACACTAGGAAAAGATTTGAAGTTTTGAGTCTTTGCTAGTGTTTTATTTTTGCAAAAATTTTGAAACAGTTATCCTGGAGGTTTGTCGAAAAGAAGGGAACGTGGTATAATCACCTAATAGAAATTCAACGAGAGGAAAACTGTCTGAAATGAAAAATATATTTTTAGTTGGTTTTATGGGGACGGGAAAGAGCACGATTGCTAGACGCATGAAACAAAAATACCATATGGAAATCATAGAGATGGATGAACGGATTGAGAAGAGGGAAGGCATGAGAATCCCCGAACTATTTCAAACCTATGGGGAGGAATATTTCCGTAACCTTGAGACAGAGTTGTTGTCAGAAATTCAAGAGGAAGAGAATCTTGTTGTTTCCTGCGGAGGAGGCGCAGTGTTGCGGGAGGAAAATGTACGCAAGATGAAAGCATGCGGCGTGGTGGTTCTTTTAACTGCGAGTCCGCAGACGATTTTAAAACGCGTAAGGAACAACAATAGACGTCCCTTGTTAGAAGGGAAGAAAACAATACAGGATATTCGGGAATTGATGGAGGCGCGTCGCGAATCATATGAAAGTGCAGCGGATATACGCATCTGTGTAGATAATAAAAATTCTGAGGATATTTGTGTGGAAATTATAAACAGAGCAAAAGAATTGGAGAAATAAGATGGATAAGAGAATCATATTAGCTTCGGGTTCGCCGAGAAGAAGAGAGATTATGGAACAGGCAGGATATACGTTTGAGATTCAGGTGAGCCAGAAGGAAGAAATTTACAAAAGCACAGAACCGGATGAGGTCGTGAAGGAATTGGCGCTTTTGAAAGCGGAGGATATCGCAGGACAAAATGAACAGCGGAATCTCATTGTAATTGGTGCGGATACGGTCGTTGCGCATCGAGGGAAGATTCTCGGAAAACCGAAAAATGATGCGGATGCGTTTGCCATGATTCAAGGAATCCAAGGAGAAGTTCATTTTGTATATACAGGAATTGCAATTCTTTCTTTTGATGAAGAAGGCAATAAGACGGTAGTGAACCGCGCAGTAGGAACGAAGGTATTCGTAGATGAGATGACCGAAGAGGAGATTCGCGCATATCTGGCGACCGGGGAACACTGTGACAAGGCCGGAAGTTATGCGATTCAAGGAAAATTCGCGCCGTATATCGAGAAGATAGAGGGAGATTATTATAACGTGGTTGGACTCCCGATTTCTTATATTCGTAAGGCATTAAAAAATTTATAGAAAACGGGATGGACAGGGATGATAAAAGCATTGTTATTTGATATGGATGGACTACTGTTAGACTCTGAACGGGTTGTACAGTATTCTTGGAATGTGGCGGGCAAGCAGCTCGGCTATGGGAAAGTAGGCGAGCACATTTATAAGACGCTTGGCATGAACGTAACCGGAAGAATTGCGTATTTCAAACAGGCATTGGGGGAAGAATTTCCATACGATGAGTTTCAGGCGCTTTCGAGAAAAGCCTTTTTTGAAGTGGCAGATAACGAAGGGATTCCGTTGAAACAAGGGGCGAAGGAACTGATTTCTTACGCGAAACAGATGGGGTATCGGATAGGGCTTGTCACATCTTCCAGACGAGAATATGCGGTGGATATTTTGACGAAAGCCGGAATTTTTCACTATTTTGATGGATGCATGTTTGGAGATATGGTGACGAAATCGAAGCCGGACCCGGAAATCTACCGGAAAAGCGCTGAAATACTTGGCGTTCGTCCGGAGTATTGTATTGCCTTTGAAGATGCCCCTGCGGGCGTGGAGTCTGCAACAGCAGCGGGAATTGATGTTATTATGATACCGGACCTTGTCAAACCGGACGAGGAGACGAAGATGCGGGCATGGAAGGTGCTGGACACGCTGGATGAGGCGATTGCGCTCCTGCGGATGGAAGCGAGAGGATAGGAAAGATAGGAATAAACGTGGAATGAAAGTGTAGAATGTTTACACCTTTGTTCCACATTTTTTTTGCAGTTCGTGAAATAAAATTACTTAAACGCAAGAAAAATATTTTCAAGATAATGCAAAATGCACAAAAATAAATAGCAAAAAGAAATAAAATAAACAAAAAATGATAAAAATAATTGACATCATGAAATAAAGTTTTATAATGAAAGTAACAAGAAGAGAAAAGAGCAATGTCTTAACATTAAAAAAGGAGGATGAACTATGAAATTCAAATCGGTAATGAAGAAGGCTCTCGCTACAGCATTGGCAGGAACGATGGTATTTTCAATGGCAGCGTGTGGTTCGAAGGAAAAGGAAGGAGATGCAAAAGGAAAGGATGACGGAGAAGTTACTTTAGAATTTCAACAATGGTGGGGTGTAGAACTTCCAGAAGGAGCATTGGATAAAATTTGCCAGAAGTTTACGGATGATACGGGAATTAAGATTGAACTGTTAAGCAATCCATATGCGGATACGAAGACGCAGATTGCCGCTGGTGCAGCAGCAGGAACGATGGCTGATGTAGTCGGACTCGATGGTTCCTGGGTATATGACTTTGCAAAGCAAGGCGCAATTGCTAATCTGACAGAGCTTATGGAAAAGGACGGATATGATGCGAGTCAGTTATCAGACCAGATTAAATATAAAGATAATACTTATATGATTCCTGTTGTAAACTTTGCGTATCCACTATATGTAAATATGGATATTCTGAAAGAAGCTGGTGTAGAGAAGGTACCTACGACGTGGACAGAGTTTTTGGATGCTTGTGAAAAAATTACAAAAAATACAGACGCAGCAGCATATGCAATTCCTTTGTCGTCTGAAGCTCCAAATGGCATTCAAAATCAGTTTATGAGTTGGGTATGGGCTTCCGGTGGAACGATGTTAAATGAAGGAAAACCTGGTCTGGAAGGAAATAAAACGATTGCGGCAGTAACAGATTTATTTAAAGAAATGAGCGAAAAAGGATATCTTGCCAAAGGTGTTAACGCGATGAAAGAACAGGATATGGTGAATGAATTCCAAAATGGAAGATTGGCATTCATGGTAGATGGTATTTCACATCTTACGTTGATTAAAGAAGAAGCACCGGACTTAAACTTTGATTATGCGCCAATGCCGGTTCAAGATGGATATACTGGAGAAAGCGGTCTTGATGTGGCGAACTGGGGAATTGGCATTGCAGAAAATTGTGAACATAAGGAAGAAGCAATGCAGTTTGTAGAATATTTGATGAGCCCAGAAGTAAATGCAGAATTAGCACAGCTTGCAAATGCATTCCCTGGAAATTCCAAATCGGAACCGGACTATTCAGCAAATGATGAATTGTTTAAAAAGGCCTATGAGAATTTCGGAAAGGGTTATGCAATCAACGAATTTACGGGTGCACCAACATCAGAAGATTTGATGAGAAGCTTTAATGAGCAATTTGTATTATATCTTGATGGAGACGTAGCTTCATCAGATGAAATGTTAAGTGCAGTTCAGAAAGCATGGGAGCCGGCATTTGAATAATTAGAAATTTGACAGGACAACAGAATGAGGGACTGTGTAAAAAAATGCACAGTCCTTGAATAAAAATGGAAGGAGTGAGAACAAGGATGACTCAGGGAAACGAATTGGTTTCAAAGAATAGAAGAAACAAAAAGAATATAAGGAAACAACTTATGCCATATGGGTATCTTCTTCCAACAATCATCCTGCTGTTTATTCTTTTACTCATCCCAATTGTCATGGTGATAGGGTATTCTTTGTATGATAATGTAATTGTTAATAAAAATCCTGTTTTTGTAGGATTGGAGAATTATAAGACGGTGCTTTTAGATTCCAATTTCCATATAGCAATCAGGAATACGTTATTCTTCGTAATCGTGAGCATTGTTGCACACATGTTGATTGGAATGGTATTTGCGCTTTTACTGAATACCAGGTATCTGGGAAGAAGAACGAAAGGAATTTTTAGGGTTATCTATGCATTGCCATGGATGTTTACGGCATCTGTCATTGCTATTTTATGGAGAGTAATGCTGGACCCAAACGGAGTGATTAACTATTTATTGCAGACATTCCATTTAAGTGCGGATACAATAGAATTTTTGGCGTCAAGAGAATTTGCGCTGAAATCAGTAACATTAATCAATATATGGTCGGGATATCCGTTTTATATGATTAGTATTCTTGCAGGATTGCAAGGGATTTCGATGGACCTTTATGAAGCGGCTGCTCTTGACGGGGCAGGAACGATTCAGACATATTTTCGAATCACACTTCCGCAGTTGAAACCGATTTTAATCAGTTTGGTTATGCTGGATTTTGTATGGACATTGCAACAGTTTGCATTGATTTGGATGACTACAGGAGGAGGTCCGGTAAATGCAACTGAGATGGTAAGTACTTATATTTATAAACAAGGATTTAGTAAATATCAGTATTCGATGGCATCTACCGGTGCGGTGATTCTTCTTATAATCTGTACCATTATCGGAATTTTCTATGTAAGACAGCAGAAAGCGAGGGATTAAAATATGCTCGGGAAGAAAAAGTTATGGGTAAAAATTTTGATTGTTATCTTATTGGCTGTCGGAGCAATATGGGCGGGTTTTCCGATTTTGTGGATGTTGCTGAATTCGTTCAAACCAAATGCGGAGATTTTTGCATGGCCTCCTACATGGATATCAGAAAACTTTAGTTTAGATGCATATAAGGCTATCTTTATGAATCCAGAACAGATTCGCTTTTTCATAAACAGTTATGTGATTGCAGCGGTTGTGGTAATTCTGACGCTGGGGATAGGAATTTTGGCATCTTATGCATTTAGCCGATTCGATTTTCCGGGGAAAAGTGTAATAAATACAATTATTGTAAGTGTGCAAGCGGTTCCGCCTATTACACTTTTGATTCCTTATCTGAGCCTGATTGTGACAATGAAATTATATAATACATATGGGGCGTTGATACTAACATATTTGATTTTCACATTACCATATTGTATTTTGATGACAACGGGATATATGAATACATTGCCGAAAGAACTGGATGAGGCTGTAATGATTGACGGTGGCTCACGTTCTACAGCTCTTTGGAGAATTCTTGTTCCGACGGCTGTTCCTGGTCTCGTGTCAGTGGGAATGTATACGTTTATGCAGGCATGGAATGAATATTTGTTTGCACTTGCCTTGACGAAGACGAATGATATGAGAACAGTTCCTGTAGGAATTAATCTTCTGATGGGACAACATTCTTATGAATGGAATCAGATGATGGCAATGAGTGTGCTTGGTTCTTTGCCGATATTGATTTTATTCCTGTTCTTTCAAAGATATTTTATTGCAGGGATGACAGCAGGCTCGGTGAAAAGTTAAAAGAGGTTCGGTATCAAGGAGAGAAAAGATGGATTTGGAAAAGAAATATGAAGAAGCATATAATGAGCTGCTATACGTTGGTGAAGAAAGACGAAAAGCTAAAGCGGGTATGGCTATGGGGTGTACGAGTAATTTAGACCTTTTATGTGAATTTGATACGGAACGATTAAATATGTTACTTGAACAGTATCTCCATGGTGAAAAGCTTATAGATATGAAAAAAGTTCCTTTGATTCAGAATGTACAAGAACTTTTGAGGACTATCGTATATTATTGTATCCGAGGAATTGGAGGAGAGGCGGATGTTTCAGATGTAGAACTTGTGAAAATGTGTTTCGATTATCAAGAAGGCATGGGAGGGACAGCTGTTCAGGCGGCGTTGGCTCTTGCTGGATTGCATTGTGATTCTATCGTTCATTTGACGGATGACTCCCGAGAAGTATGCAGATTACTGGAATCTCCGTTTGTTTATACTATTTCACAAGAGGGAAAAGCGGTACACACAGATTGTATAGAACAGACGCAGGAACAAGAGGTACATTGTATTATACAGTTCCAGAAAGGCTCTGTGATACGACTGGGGAAAGAAGAGATAGAAATTCCATGTTCCAACCGTCTGATATTAACAAAAATCACAGTTAATGCATCGGTGCCTCTTTCGAAAAATTATCTTAAATGGGTGGAGGAACATGCAGTCTATATAAGAAGTAATGTGATTTCCAGTTTGAATGCAGTTCTTGAACAGGAGGTGCTAAAAGAACGATTAAAAGAAGTAGAGCAACATATACAGAGATATCGAGAAAACAATCCGGCAGGGATAGTGTTTTTTGAAGATGCACATTATCATGATGGTGAAGTGAAAAAGCTATGTCTGGAAACTTTATATTCTTTTGTGGATATTGTAAGTTTGAACGAAGAAGAACTAAAATATACGTTAGAAGAGATGTATGATTTTCCGGTGGATATTGAAGAGATTGAATCCTGCATTGAAGGTGCGAAGCATATAAGGAATAAGTTTGGGCTTCGAAAAGGGGTGATTATCCATACAAAAGACTATTCGATGTATGTTGGAGAAAAGTTGAAAGCGGATATTGAAAAAGGATTGATGTATGGGAATATGCTCGCCACAGCAAAAGCCTATAACGGTTGGTATGGAACAAAAGAAACGGTAGAAGAGATTTTAAAGTTTCCGTTAAGCCCAAAAGGACTGAAACACTACCATACGATAGAGAAAGGCGAATATGCAGGAAAAGTTGTGCTCGTACCGTCAAAGTATATGGATAAACCGCGTTATACCATTGGGTTAGGCGATTCTTTTGTTGGCGGCGTACAATTGTGTTTTTAGAGAAGATGAATGTTGGTCTGTCGGGTTGACAAGTGTATATTTATGAAATTAAAATAAGAAATAGGAGATATGGAGGAATAAGTTATGTTAATGAACATGAAAGATATTTTAGCTGTAGCAAAGGAAAATAAGTTTGCGCTTCCGGCGTTTAATATTAGTGATTATTCTATGTTTTTAGGAATTATGGATGTCTGTGAGGAAACAGATTCTCCGGTAATCATAGAAATACATCCGGATGAACTGACTTTTATTGGTGCAGAGATGGTAATGGCAATCAAAGAAAGAGCTTATAAATCCTCCGTTCCTGTGTGTATCCATCTCGACCACTGTGAAGATTTTGGAAAAATTATCTGGGCAATTCAGAGCGGATTTACATCTGTTATGTTTGATGGAGCCCATCTTTCCTTTGAAGAGAATATTGCGGGAACGAAAAAGATTGTTGAGGCGGCTCATCCGGTCAATGTTTCGGTAGAAGCGGAACTTGGAACAATCGGTTCGTTGAATCCGGAGGATTTGGAAGGTGGTACGGCACAAATTATTTATACAAATCCAGATGATGCAGCTAAGTTTGTAAAGGAAACTGGCGTGGATACGTTGGCCGTTGCCATTGGAACATGCCATGGACTTTATCCGGCAGGAATGAAACCGGAACTTAAATTAGACATTTTAAAGGATATTGCAGCAAAAGTAGATGTTCCGCTCGTGCTTCATGGAGGCTCTAACAATCCGGATAAAGAGATTGGGGAATCAGTTACACTTGGTATTCAGAAGATTAATATTTCTTCGGACATCAAAGCGGCTTATTTTGATAAGATGCGGGAAGTGCTTCAGGATAAGAGTCTGCGCGAACCAAATGTGATTGAGCCTGTATGTATGGAGGCTATGAAAGCAGTTGCAAGACATAAATTGGAACTCTTCCAGACGATAGGAAAAGCCTCTTTATACTAAATGATAAAGAGAGGTAAAATTGAGTGAGTAAAGTTAAGGCGAATGATGACATTACAAAAAGAGAAGTGTTGCAAGTAATTAAAGACGAGTATGCAAATATTTTTGCTGCTGAAAAGAGAGTGGCAGACTATGTGCTGAACAATCCGAGGCGAACCGTTGAGCTAAACGTATCAGAACTTGCAAAAGCAAGCGGTGTGAGTGACGCTACGGTTGTAAGGATGTGTCACCATATAGGATATACGGGATACTATCAATTTCGTATTACCTTATCGAGAGATTTGGGAAAACAGCAATATAGCAGTATGGTGTTGAAACAAGATGGAGATGCAGTAGAGCAGGTGTTTCATAAATATGCAGAGGCAATGTATGCAATTGGAAAACGGATTGATGCAAAGATTATGATTGCGAGTGCGAATCTAGTGAAAAATTGCGCTCATGCACACATTATAGCGGTGGGAAATTCCAGCCCTTTAGCCCAATATATGGGATTTAGACTGGGGCGTTTGGGAGTACGCTGTACTTATAATGTTGCGTCTGAATATTTTTTGAACCATGTAAATCTTGCGGAGGAAAATGATATTATTATAGCGATTTCTCAATCCGGTATGTCGAAACAGGTGATACAGGCAGTAGAACTAGGAAAGGAAAAAGGGTTGAAAACCATAGCAATTACAGCGTATGCAAGGTCGCCTTTATCCTATATTGCGGATTATGTGCTTTTGTCAGCTGGAACCGCAGAAGAATTTAATTATTATAAAGAGTATGTACACTTGAATGAAACGGCAGTTATTGATGCGCTCCTTAACTTTGTCACGAACGAGGAAATCATTAGAGCGAGACATGCAGATAAATTAGAATTGATTTTGTCAGAGAACAAAATTTAAAATAAGAAGTTGTCATTATGAAAGCGAGGAAGTGGAAATGAAGCGTTCGATGGTAAACCGGATAATCAAGGATATGGAACACCTGATAAAAGAGCATGGATTTGAGATGCCGCCATTTGCATCGTGGACAGAAGAGGAATGGAAGAAAATCGGGCATGAATATGATGAAATTCGGGATAATAAGCTTGGTTGGGATATTACAGATTTCGGATTGGGAAGATTTGAGGAAGTAGGATTTTCCTTATTTACTATTCGGAATGGAAATCAGAAAATGCCGGATAAATATAGGAAGCCATATGCTGAAAAGTTATTGATGCTTTATGAAGGACAGACAGCGGCAATGCATTATCATGTGGCAAAAATGGAGGATATCATTAATCGGGGAGGAAATGATGTCTATATTACAGTATATAATGGAGCTCCGGATGGGAAGATGTTAGATACGGATGTGGTTGTTTGTTCGGATGGGAAAAAACAAGTGGTACCTGCAGGAACAAGAGTGCGTCTTCAGCCAGGGCAAAGTATTACTATCACACCATATATGTACCACGATTTCATTACACCGAAAACAGGAGGAGCAGTTCTTTTAGGAGAAGTTTCCATGTGTAATGATGATGAAAACGATAATTTCTTTTATAATAAAGAAGTAGGACGCTTTCCGGAAATCGAGGAGGATGAAGCGCCTTATCGGTTATTATGTAACGAATATCCGGACGCATAGAAAAGACGTAGTGAAAGAAAGGTCTTGACAATCGTTCCTATTTACAGTATCCTATTGAACGGAAATTCAATAGTCCTAAAACCCTTATGGGGGTGTGGATTTTTCAAATTTGATTTATTTTCGCCACACAATCTTTTTCGGAAGGTTGTGTGGTATTTTTTTCAGACTTTTATTAGGAGGTAAATATGGAACAATTATCAATGAAAGAAAAATCGATAACGAGACTGGTCATTATGATGTCTATGCCGAATGTTTTATCGATGCTTGTTAATTCGATGTACAATATCGTAGACAGCTTCTTCGTGGCGAAAATCAGCGAAGATGCCATGACGGCTTTATCGCTTGTGTTTCCTATGCAGAATCTTGTGACTTCCATCGGCGTGGGATTCGGAGTGGGAATCAATGCAATGATAGCGCTTAACATGGGAGCGAAGAACCAAAAGGCGGCGGATGCTTCTGCGTCCTATGGGATGCTGCTCAGCTTGTTGCATGGAATCCTTCTTACATTTTTCTGCATCGGTGTAATGCCGAAATTCCTAGGGTTATTTACAACGAATCAGAATGTAATTTCCCTCGGAATCGAATATTCCAATATTGCATTTTCATTTGCAATCTCAGTCAATGTAGGAATTGGTTTAGAGAAGATTTATCAGTCGCTTGGGCGGATGAAGACGAGCATGGTCGTATTGATTGTCGGATGTGTGACAAATATTATTTTGGACCCGATTCTGATTTTCGGGCTTGGTCCGATTCCGGCGATGGGAATTGCTGGAGCTGCGCTTGCTACAGGAATTGGTCAGAGTATGCTTGTGGTTTTATATGCGATTCTCTATACAAGAGACCCGTTGCCGGTTAAGATTTCTCCGAAGGGATTGAATAAAGAAAAGGTCATCGGAAAACTTTATTATATCGGTGTGCCGGCCACCTTGAATATGGCGCTTCCATCCTTATTGATTTCGGCGTTAAATGGAATCTTATCTGCATATTCTCAGATTTATGTGGTGATTTTGGGAATCTATTACAAGCTTCAGACATTTGTCTACATGCCGGCAAATGGAATTGTGCAGGGAATCCGTCCGCTGATTAGTTTTAACTATGGGGCGAAGGAGTATAAACGAGTAAGGAAAATCTATCATACAGCGTTGGGCTTTTCTTTGGTCATTATGTTGGTTGGAACTGCGATTTGTATGTTTTTACCGGCACAGCTTATGGGACTTTTCACGACAAATAGTGAGACGATTGCGCAGGGAAGCATCGCGCTTCGCTTCATCAGTATCGGATTTATGATTTCAGCGGTTTCGATTACAACTTGTGGAGCGTTGGAAGCTTTGGGAGAGGGAATCGCATCCCTTGTGATTTCCGGACTTCGTTATATTGTATTCATTATTCCGCTGGCATTTGTGTTAAGCAAATTGGTGGGAGTTTCGGGAGTGTGGCATGCGTTCTGGACTACAGAAGTGCTGGCGTGTGTAGTATCATATTTCCTGTATCGGAAGTTTTTGGTAAAGAATTTGAAATAGAAAAAATGAAATGGGAGAACTTAAAGTAAGGGAAAGATACTTTGGGTTCTCTTTTTTCATGATATAGGAAACTTCGTTTCTATATCATAAAAAGCCTCCGGCAGGATGCGCACTGCGGCGTAAGCTGTAGATGCCGCATATGCGACCGCCGCAGGCGCAAGAATCTCGCAAGCGAGATTCTTTGTTCCTTAAATAATAGTTTTGAAGAAAGAAATAATAAATTTGCTTATTAACGTAAAAAGAGTTATAATTAAAAAAAATAAGTTAAAGGTGGGAAAATGAAAAAATTTATTGAAGATACATTGCATCAAAAAGTTGAATTAGAAATTTATAAAAACATAGAAGTGTTTCCTTTAGTTTTACGTGTGAATTATAGCTTCTATGAAATGAAAATGATGGGATGTAAATGCATTTTAGCTGCACCTAAAGAAGAACTTGGATTAATTGCGCTTCGCCAACAATGTAAGAGAATTGAACAATTAGCAAACGAGCGGTGTGTATTATATTTGACGAAAATGAATTACTATGCTAAAGAAAAAATGATTGAAGAAGGAATTGCTTTTGTATTAGAGGATAGACAGATTTATATTCCGTTTTTGGGAGTTTTTCTTCAAAAAAAGGAAGTAAGAGATATATCAATCTGTTCAAAGATATCCTTTTTATCACAAAAAGTACTTTTGACGGCACTTTATGAGGGATGGGACGATATGAGGGCATCCGAGATTGCACAGAAGATGAATGTTTCTCAAATGTCAATAACGAGGGTCTTTGATGAAATTGAGTATTTAAATATTCCGGTTCTAAGTAAAAGAAACGGTTCAAGAAGGTACAGCAAATATGGAACAAAAAAAGAAATATGGGAGAATATAGAACCTTTCATGAGGAATCCATTGTTAAAGGAGTTTATACTTGAAGAAAAGATAGAAGACGATTTAATGAAGAGTGGTATTTCAGGGTTGGCGGAACTTTCTATGTTGGAGGATAATACTTATCCGACTTACGCGATTACAAAATATGAAGTGAGAAAGAAGGGGATTTTACAAAAGAGACAAATACCAAGAGAAGAAAATCCTGGATGCATGATTCAAGAATTGGGATATTGCATTCCGTTTCATGGTGATGATGTGATTGACCCGTTGACAATTTATCTGCTGTTGCGTGATGCAGAAGACCCAAGGGTAGGGATGGCGTTGGAAGAGATGTTGGAGGAATATGTATGGTAAAGGGATTAGATTTATTTCGAGAGTACTTCTCTGAATATACGGAACAATATGTGTTAATAGGAGGAGCTGCGTGTGATATATCGTTTTCCTATAATGATTTAGAGTTTAGAGCTACAAAGGATTTGGATATGGTACTTGTAGTAGAAGCCCAAACGAAAGAATTTGCACAAAAATTTTGGGACTTCATTCATGAAGGGAAGTATAGAAATCGTGCAAAAAGTAATGGGAAACCACAATTTTACAGATTTGATAAGCCGGAAGTGGCGGGTTATCCAGCTATGATTGAATTATTTTCAAGAAGTGATTGTCTAGAGGAAAAGGGAATGGGATTAATACCAATCCATATTGATGATTCGGTTTCAAGTTTATCAGCGATTTTGCTAAATGATGCATATTACCAATTACTTTTACAAGGAAGAACAGTAATAGAGGAGATTTCAATTTTGCA
Source organism: uncultured Lachnospiraceae bacterium (assembly GCA_905197485.1). Taxonomy (GTDB): domain Bacteria; phylum Bacillota; class Clostridia; order Lachnospirales; family Lachnospiraceae; genus Faecalimonas. The sequence continues at coordinate 16,247 of CAJJYZ010000022.1, forward strand.
ACCATCCTGTCTAATACTATTTAAAGTAAAGGCTTGGCTTGATTTGAATAAAAGGTTGGCGGAAGGCGAGCATGTTGACTCGAGAGATATAAAAAAACATAAAAATGATATTGTGAGAATGGTATCAGAAATTGTTTTGGAACCTTGTAAAATTACGGAAGAAGTACGAGCGGACATGGTGGAATTTATCAGAGAATTTCATGTTACGGACGCTGAATTGAAAAATCTGAAAATACATGGGGTTCATGAGACAGAAATAATAAAAACATTGGAACAAACATTCAATTTGTGGTAAAATCAAGTAGATTAGAGGAAATTTTTAATCATGCGAAAGAAGAAAATAGCAAAATGATATAAATGTGGAGGTTTTAGAAGAGATGGAACAGTATAAGAAAGAGTTTATCGACTTTATGGTAGAAAGCAAAGTGTTGAAATTTGGAGAATTTATTTTAAAGAGTGGCAGAAAATCACCGTTTTTCATGAATGCGGGCGGATATGTGACAGGTTCACAGCTTAAAAAATTAGGAGAATATTATGCGAAGGCAATCCACGACAAATACGGGGATAATTTTGACGTATTATTCGGGCCGGCATATAAGGGAATCCCGTTAAGCGTTGTGACAGCGATTGCGTACAGCGAATTATACGGAAAAGAAGTGCGTTACTGCTCAGACCGTAAAGAGGAGAAAGACCATGGCGCAGACAAAGGAAGCTTCTTAGGAAGCAAGCTTCAGGATGGAGACCGCGTGGTGATGATTGAGGACGTGACAACTTCCGGTAAATCTATGGAAGAGACTGTGCCAAAGGTGAGAGGAGCTGCAGACGTTGAAATCGTGGGACTCATGGTTTCCTTAGACCGCATGGAAGTCGGAAAAGGCGGCGTGAAATGCGCGTTAGATGAAGTGAAGGATTTATACGGATTCGAGACGAATGCGATTGTGACAATGGCAGAAGTGGTAGAACATTTACATAACAAGCCATGTAATGGTGAGATTGTGATTGACGACACAATCAAAGAAGCGATTGACGCATACTATGAACAGTACGGAGCAAAATAGTCGGGAAGGATGGAGAGAATGGAAAAGTTATATAAAACAATGGGAAATGTAGGGGCATCCAATATTGCTCTTGGAATCATTGTGGCAGTTACGGGATTAACTGCAGGAATCCTTACGATTATCAGCGGGGCAAGATTATTGTCAGGCAGAAAAAATATTACATTTTAAAGAAAGGATACTGGTTTGAAAGCTAAGACCAAAAAGAGGGTGAGAGCGCTTGGAAAAGTGTTGTTTGTACTGTATATTGTATTTATTTTTTACTTCCTTCTTCTTTCAGACTGGTATGGCCGAAGCGGTGAGATGCAGGAATACCACTATAATCTAGTGTTATTCAAAGAAATTAAGAGATTCTGGATATACCGCGACCAATTGGGAATGCGGTCGGTTATCTATAATCTTCTGGGAAATGTTGCGGTATTTGTTCCGTTTGGATTTTTTATGCCGATGGCAAGCAAATACAGGAGTTTTCTAGTAACTGCGTTTTACGGATTTGGAATCAGTTTCTGTGTCGAAGTGTTCCAACTCATTACAAGAGTCGGAAGCTTTGACGTGGATGATTTGCTTCTGAATACAATCGGTGGTATTTTAGGATATATTTTATTTGTAATATGCAATACTGTGAGGAGAAGACATGCGAAAAGAAAAAGATAAGGAGAGAGGTAAGAAAAAAGAGCAGAAGCGAAGACTCGAGGGGAAATATGGTCAGGTGAAGCTCAAACCGTCGAGAAGAGGCGCTGTGTCCTGCAGCATTGCGGGAATTATCGCGTGCATTATCTTTCTTCTTGTAGGAATCACATATGTGCTGAAAGGAAAGGCAGCCGGATTCATCGGGGGCTTCGGCATCAGCGCAATGATTTTCACGATTGTCGGTATTGTAACGGCAGCGCGGGGATTTAAAGAGAGAGACAGACATTATCGAAGCTGTAAAATCGGGTTGGCACTGAATATATTTTTATTGGTCAGTTTATTGATATTCTTTTTTGGAGGGATTTTCTAAATGGAAGAACAGATTATGGAGCGTTATGAACTTGCAATCGACAGAATTGGAAGAATCGGAGAAGAAGAGACAGTTGGAGAGAAATTCAGAGGATTTTTTCGAGAAGTTTCTGCATTTATTTTAAAGATTCACAGAATCAGGGAGATGATTGGGAACGGAAGTTTTCAGAAGCTGTCGGAAGACGAGAAGAAGAGAGAAAATGAAAGTCTTTACGAAGATATTCTTCCGAAGCATTATGAGGAGAGTTACGCAAACCCGGCATATGCGGTGCGGATGCTTGGCGAGGATTACGGAAGACTTTTAAGTTTCCTCTATACAGAGATTCGCGGGGAGATTGTGTATGCGTTTGAGAAGAAAGACGTGTATCTTACGGTATGCAACGAGTTGTTTATCGAGATTTATAATTGTTTTGAATCGGATGCTGAACCGTCTTACGAGGAACTGAAGGAGATTGTCTACTGGTATGCCAGCGATTATGCGGACGTGTTTGTGGCAGACAGAGTGAGGGAACAGATTGACCCGTCTCTTGACTTCGCAACGAGAATCATCCGGGAAAGCGATTTGTCAGATTTGGGATATCTTTACGATTATGGAGAGTACGTTTCCGAGAATGAGCGAAAGACAGCGATGCATCTGAATCAGTTGCCGGAAGAAGTAATCCGTAAGATGGCGGATACTTATACGGAAGGATATCGGATGTGTTTTGTCAACGGAAGAAAAGATTTGTCTAAGAAGAAAACAGTGAACATCCGTTATCTGCTCGGGTTTGAACGCGTAGTAAGAATAGCGATTGAGAACTTCGAGAAGATGGGGCTTCAGCCGATTATTTTCCGCAACTCGGTAAGTGTCCTTACAAAAGGAAAGAACAGAACCGGATATTACGGCGGAATGGCAAACAGCCAGTATGAGTATGACCATCGTTTTGATTGCGGATTATTTTTAGACAAACAGTTTGTGGAACGTAAGCTGGAAGTGATGAAGAGTACTTATGAGGATTATAAGGAACTTGCGAAAGGAATGGCAGGTCCGGCAGTCATGGAAGCTTTCGGCGATACGCCGTTTGCTCCGGTGAGTAAGCCGGAGAACATCAGCCTGACGAAGAAGCAGGAACAGTTGGAAGTGCTCTATGCAGGAAAATCCGGACAGTTGACGAATGAGTACATTCCGGGGGACGAGAGAGGATTTACGATTATTTCTTATCCGCTTCCGTCTATCGGCGAACAATATGAAGAGATTTTCAACGAAGTCATTAAGATTAATACATTGGATTCGGAACTTTACGGGAAGATTCAGAAGAACCTTATCGATGTGCTGGACCAGGGTGAATATGTGCATATTGAAGGAAAAGATGGCAACAAGACGAATCTGGACGTTCAGTTACATAGACTGGAGAATCCGGAGAAGGAGACGATTTTTGAAAACTGTGTAGCGGACTGCAACATTCCGGTAGGGGAAGTATTCACTTCTCCGAGACTTGCAGGAACGAACGGAACCTTGCATGTAAGTAAAGTATTTTTACATGAGTTACAGTATCAGAATCTGGAAATCCGATTTGAGGATGGCATGATTCGGGACTATACTTGCACGAACTTCGACAACGAAGAAGAGAATAAGAAATATGTGTTCAGCAATGTTCTCTATAATCATGACACGCTGCCGCTTGGCGAATTTGCGATTGGAACGAACACAACGGCGTATGTGATGGCGCAGAAGTATGGCATTGAAGACAAACTTCCGATTCTGATTGCAGAGAAGATGGGACCTCATTTTGCGGTGGGCGATACATGTTATAGCTGGAGTGAAGACGTAAAAGTGTACAATCCGGATGGAAAAGAGATTGTGGCAAGAGACAATGAAGTTTCGATTTTAAGAAAAGAAGATATCAGTAAAGCATATTTCCAATGTCATACCGACATTACGATTCCGTATGAGGAGTTGAAGGAAATCAGCGTTATCACAAAAACAGGAGAGAAACTTATGATTCTTTCGGACGGCAGATTTGTTGTGCCGGGAACGGAGGAATTGAACGAACCTTTCAAAAATTGAATGAATCCTTATAAGTAATTATAATCAGTAATCCGGAGCAGAGTAGTTGACATACTTGCTCCGGATTAGTAAAATTATCTTATAAATAAAATGGATTTATTGATGTAACTTATAAATGATTTAGAGACATCTGATATGCAGAAGGGAGAATTCTATGCCAAGAGTAGGAATTGTAATGGGTAGCGACTCTGACCTTAAGGTGATGAGCAAGGCTGCGGCAACACTTGAGAAATTTGGAATTGATTATGAGATGACGATTATCTCCGCTCACAGAGAGCCGGATGAATTAATCGAATGGTGCAGAGGCGCGGAAGAGCGCGGAATGAAGGTCATGATTGCAGGGGCAGGCATGGCGGCAGCGCTTCCGGGTATGTGTGCGGCATTGTTCACACTTCCGGTTATCGGAGTTCCACTTTCCGGCAAGAATCTTGACGGAATGGACGCAGTATTTTCAATCATGCAGATGCCTCCGGGAGTGCCGGTTGCAACGGTGGCAGTGGACGGCGCGATGAATGCAGCGCTTCTTGCAATGAAGATTCTTGCCGCATCCGACGCAGAACTTCTGAACAAATTGAAAGACTATAGAGAAGAGATGCGCCAGACGGTAAAAGCGAAGGCGGAGAAACTGGCAGAAGTCGGATACGAAGCATATTTGAACAAATAATAGAAAAGATAAGTTGGAGGATTCGTTATGGATTACAAGAAAGCGGGCGTTGATATTGAAGCCGGTTATAAATCAGTAGAATTGATGAAGGAACATGTGAAGAAGACAATGCGTCCGGAAGTCCTTGGAGGACTTGGTGGATTCTCAGGTGCATTTTCTCTTGCGAAGATTAAAGAGATGGAAGAGCCTGTATTATTGTCCGGTACAGACGGATGTGGAACGAAAGTAAAACTTGCGATGATTATGGATAAACATGACACAATCGGAATCGATGCGGTTGCGATGTGCGTGAACGATATCGCATGTGCAGGTGGAGAACCGTTATTCTTCCTCGACTATATCGCATGTGGCAAGAACTATCCGGAGAAGATTGCCGATATCGTAAAAGGTGTGGCAGAGGGATGCCTTCAGTCTGAAGCTGCTTTAATCGGCGGTGAGACAGCGGAGCACCCGGGACTTATGCCGGAAGAAGATTATGACCTCGCAGGATTCGCAGTCGGCGTATGTGATAAGAAAGATATGATTACAGGAGAGAACTTAAAAGCGGGAGACGTTCTGATTGGTATGGCGTCATCCGGCGTACACAGCAACGGTTTCTCTCTCGTGAGAAAAGTGTTCGAGATGACAAAAGAATCCCTTGATACTTATTATGATGAACTCGGAAAAACGCTTGGCGAAGCCCTTCTTGCTCCGACAAGAATCTATGTGAAAGCATTGAAGAGCATCAAGAATGCGGGTGTGACAGTAAAAGCATGCAGCCACATCACAGGCGGCGGTTTCTATGAGAACATTCCGAGAATGTTAAAAGAGAACACACACGCAGTTGTGAAAAAAGACAGCTATCCGGTTCCTCCAATCTTTGACATGATTGCAAAGAACGGAAATGTGGAAGAAGAGATGATGTATAACACATTCAACATGGGACTCGGAATGATTGTAGCGGTAGATGAAAAAGATGTAGAGAAGACAATGGCTGCTATCGAGGCGGCAGGAGACGCATGCTACATTGTAGGTCATATTGAAGATGGTGACAAAGGAGTTACATTATGCTAAAAGTTGTTGTATTAGTATCCGGAGGCGGAACGAACCTCCAGGCAATTATCGACGCAGTAGAGTCTAATACAATTACAAATACGGAGATTATCGGTGTGATTAGCAATAACCGGAATGCCTATGCTCTGGAACGTGCAAGAAATCATAACATCCCGGCTGTGTGCATCTCACCGAAAGATTATGAGACAAGGGAAGCATTTAACGATGCTTTCCTTTGTGCGCTTCATGAACTGAATCCGGATTTGATTGTATTGGCTGGCTTCCTCGTTGTAATTCCGGCGAAGATGATTCGCGAATATGAAAACCGTATCATTAATATTCATCCTTCCTTGATTCCGGCATTTTGCGGAACGGGATATTATGGACTGAAAGTACATGAGGCGGCATTAAAACGAGGCGTAAAAGTAGTAGGAGCTACGGTGCATTTTGTGGATGAGGGAACGGATACGGGCCCGATTATTTTACAGAAGGCGGTAAATGTGGAACAGGGAGACACACCGGAGATTCTGCAAAGACGCGTGATGGAACAGGCAGAGTGGAAGATTCTCCCTCATGCCATCGACCTCATTGCCAATGATAAAATCAAAGTAGAAGACGGACAGGTTCGGATTGTCGAGTCTTAAAAATACAGGAGGACGAAGATGAAAGTATTGATTGTAGGCGGCGGCGGAAGAGAGCATGCGATTGCATGGAAAGTTGCCCAGAGTGAAAAAGTGGAGAAAATATATTGTGCACCGGGAAATGCTGGAATCGCAGAGTATGCGGAATGTGTGAATATCGGCGCCATGGAATTTGAAAAACTTGCAGCATTTGCAAAGGAAAAAGAAATCGACCTTACGGTTGTCGGAATGGACGACCCGCTCGTGGGTGGAATCGTGGACGTATTTCGGGCAGAAGGACTTCGTGTGTTCGGACCGGATAAGAAAGCGGCAATCCTGGAAGGCTCCAAAGCATTTTCCAAAGATTTGATGAAGAAGTATAACATTCCGACAGCGGCTTATGAGAACTTTAATAATCCGGAAGAAGCACTTGCTTATCTGGAAACTGTGAAGTTCCCAATCGTGTTGAAAGCGGACGGTCTTGCTCTCGGAAAAGGTGTTCTTATCTGCAATACATTGGAAGAAGCGAAAGACGGTGTCCGCACAATTATGTTGGATAAGCAGTTCGGAGAATCCGGAAACACGATGGTTGTAGAAGAATTCATGACGGGACGGGAAGTCTCTGTTCTGACATTCGTAGATGGAAAAACGATTAAAACCATGACGTCCGCTCAGGACCATAAACGTGCGAAAGACGGAGACAAAGGTCTCAACACAGGTGGAATGGGAACGTTCTCCCCGAGTCCTTTCTATACAAAAGAAGTGGAAGAATTCTGTGAGAAATACATCTATCAGGCAACGGTAGACGCCATGAGCGCGGAAGGAAGAACGTTCAAAGGTATTATCTTCTTCGGACTTATGCTGACGGAAGACGGTCCGAAGGTGTTGGAATACAATGCGAGATTCGGTGACCCGGAGACGCAGGTTGTGCTTCCGCGTATGAAGACGGATATCGTGGATGTGTTTGAGGCTTGTATCGACGGAACGTTAGACAAAGTGGACTTGGAATTTGAGGATAACGCAGCAGTCTGCGTCGTGCTTGCATCCGACGGATACCCGGAGAAATATGAGAAAGGATTTCCAATCGCAGGACTGGAAGAATTCAAAAAACACGACGGATACTACTGTTTCCACGCAGGAACGAAGTTTGACGGTGAATCAATCGTGACGAACGGCGGACGTGTCCTTGGTGTGACGGCAAAAGGCGCAGACTTAAAAGAAGCAAGAGCCAATGCTTACGCCGCAACAGAATGGGTACAGTTTGAAAATAAATATAAGAGAAATGATATCGGAAAAGCGATTGATGAGGCTTAGAGGATAAAGAAGAATCCTCCGCAGAACAGATGAAAATCTGGGTGCGGGGGATTTTATGTTGTAATAAGATTTTTAGGAAAGTGTTCCGTTCTTAGAACAAGATAGCTTAACTGTTTTCGTAGATGTCTTTATTACTGTGGAACCTTTGTAAAGTTTGGCGGTTGCTGTTGCACTTGCGGTACTTCCAGAACGGTTGCTGCTTTTGCTGGCGATTTTCCAATTGGAATTATTGGAACTTGCGGAGACTTTCGAAGCTGTACATTTAGAAGTAGAACCATTGTAGGTAAAGGTTCCGGTTACGGTGACGCTCCAACATACTGTACCGCTAGAAGTTACATATTTTGCTGTTCGGGATGCAGTTATTGTTTTTGAAGTAGAGAAAAAATCGTTACTATCGTGTTTGATAGTGGTGATTTCAAAATAATCTCCATTTTCCAGATATTCTTTCTGAGAAGAGAGAATGGAATCGTTTGCACGTACTGAAACAGGTGAAAAAAATACTGCTATCAAAAAGATAAAAATAAAAGAATAATTAAAAATTTTTTTCATAAATGAAATCTCCTATTAAATATTATTTGTTAGTTTTTTTCGAAGAAGTATCAGCTTCCTCAAGAATAGTAGTTTCGATAACTTCTTGATGAATATAGGCTTTGCGTACTTCTTGCAATGCAAGATAATCTGCTCTTATTTTGAATCCCCCAATTGTAACGATGAGTAAAATAAGAATTCCCAGAGCAAAACGTATGAATTTTGTGTGGAATAAGGATTTGCGAAGTATTTCGCCATCCATATCTAAAAGGTAACGAGAAACGACATCTTTTGGTTCGCCTATTTCTTCGATTAAAGATTCTAAAGTGAAGTCTGCATGTGATTCTGTGTAATCTGAGATAGTGTTGCAGATATCATTAAAAAAACGTTTTTCATTTTGGGTGAAAATAGGGAAGAGCTGTCGAATTTCCCGCTTATATTTTTTGATTATGTTATTCTGTGTACCAGTCATGAGATACTCCTTTTGCAAAAAAATTGAGAAATTATAGTTTGACACTAAAAGATTCATTATTCTGTAGTATTCTCTGAGGGAGTGTCTGATTCCTCGTAAATCGTAGTTTCGATAATTTCCCGGTGAATATATGCGTCAGTTGCTTCGAGAAAAGCAAGATAATCTGTCCCTATTTTGAATGCGCTTGTTACAATTATGACTAAAACAATGACTCCAACAGAAAAACGTACGTATCGGTTACGGGATAAGGACTTGCGCAGTGCTTCACCATCCATATCTAGTAGATAACGGGAAACGATATCTTTTGGTTCACCGATTTCTTTGGTTAGAGATTCTAAAGTGAAGTCTTCGTTATCTGTTGTGTAATCTGTAATGGTATTACAGATGTCGATAAAAAATCTTTTCTCTTTTTTAGTAAAAATAGGGAAAAGGTATCGAATTTCCCGTTTATAATTTTTAACAATTTTGTTTTGTGCATTCGTCATGATATTCTCCTTTTCTATGCACTTTCGTTTTTATAATTGAGAATCTGTTGGATTCCTTCGTTTGTTGCGTAATAGTCTTCCAGTAAAAGATTCAGGCGTTCTAATCCGGAATCTTCGATATGATAGTAAACTCTTACTAATCGTTTTCCAGCCTGTTGTTTGTAATCGGTGATATATCCGTTATCAATTAATTTGTATAAAGCAGGATATAAAGAACCTACTGGAATATCGATAATTCCGTTGGAACGAGATTTGATATTTTGGGATAACTCGTAGCCGTAGTAATCTTTTTCCTGAAGCAAATGTAAGATGAGTAATTCAACAGAACCACGTCTAAAATTACTTTTGTTATCCATTGTTTTAATTCTCCTTTCTCACATATTATTATAAATAAAAATATTTTGAAAATCAATATTTAGAAAAACTAAATAATTATTGACAAAAGTAATTTATTAGTGTAATTTAAAGATAAAGAAAGCTTTCTGAATGGAAATATGGAAAAAGAAAGGGGAAAAAAGAAAATGATGAAAAAAAGAATATGTGCTCTGGCAATGACAGCAATGATGATTTGTTCGATGGGTGGGAGCGTAATGGCTGGAAATACAACTGATAGAAAAATTAATTTTGATATCAATGCGAAGGACTTCAAGAAGACGACGGGTGATGCAGCTAAGCAGGATAAAACAGCAGTATATTTACATATTACATCATTGGCAAATAATACTTCTGCTTATGTCAAAGCAATTGGAGTAAAGGGTTCAGACCAAATGAATTTGACGGAAAATGGAACGACAGGAAAAAGAACGGATTATGTAACATGTAAAGAAGGAGTGCAATACTCTGTACATAGTCAGATATATGAAAAAGGCTATAGAACGGCGAAAGTAGCATTTAAAAGTAAAAATTTAATCAATTCAGAGAGAGTAAAGGGAGTATGGAGTCCTGATAGCACAAGACAATATACTCATGCATGGAAATAGTACTGATTAATAAAAGGTCCGGCATTAAGCTGGACCTTTATAATAAACAGGAGGGATTCTATGAACTGTAGAAAAAAAATATATTGTGTAGTGCTTGCTGTTTCGTTAGCTTCGTTGGTTGGGTGTAATGGGATGGCGAATAAGATAAATATTGTAAACGAAAAACCTGTGAAACAAGGGATGGAACTGGGGTTGACGGGGCATAAAGGAACGATGAAGTATGAACTGGAAGACGCTTATGTAACTACGGAATTGAATAAAAACGGAATTGATATTCACATGTTGGATGAATGTTCTTTTATTAGTTATATGAATGAAAATGGGAAAACGGAAAACATGGGATATCCAGAATATTTTGAAGATTACAATAAAGGAATATTAAAATCTCCTGCTAAATTATATGTGTGCAGTATCAAAGTGACAAATCAAGGTGCAACATACGAATTGGAAGATGAATACAAAAATCCTTATATATTCCGGGCGGACAATATTTTTCTTTGCTATTTGTCGGATAAGATGTCTAGAAAAGAGCAGATAAAGTATAAAAATGTAGAATACTACAGTTTACGAAAAGATGGAGACCATGAATGGGCGACTTACGAATTGAAACCTGGTGAAAGTATTACTTATAATGTAGGATTCATTTTGGGAGATAATTTGGACGGAAAAGAGCTGGACATGAAAAAAGGGAAATTATATTTGTCAAATACAGGTGGAAGTGAAGATGGAGAGTACTATAATATTGATTGGAGTGAAAGATAATGTTGAAAAAGACATTGAAAATAGAATTTCAAAAAGTATTTGCTTCAAAATTGTTTTGGATTGCATTGATATTTGGACTATGTTTGGCGGGAGCACAGGCTGTGCAGACTGCAAAATATGTGCAATGGGTAAATGAGGGCTCGGACATCCACCCATCGGGGTTTGACAGTACATCATTACTTGTTTTCTGGCTGGGAGTTGATAATAGAACGGCGATTGGAAGCATATTTTTTTTGGCGCTTCCAATACTTGCATCCATGCCATTTAGTGCCTCTTATTTTACGGAAAAAAGAACGGGATATTCGATACAGATTATTACAAGAAGTGGCCGAAAAGCATATCTGTATGCAAAATGGATTGCTGCATTTGCTAGCGGAACATTGTCTATTATGATTCCGTTACTACTGAATCTGATGGTAAATGCGCTGATTTGTCCATTGGGGAAAGTACGTATTCTATCGTTGGTAGTGTATGTTGGACAAGAATCGTTTGCTTCGAAACTCTTTTACAGTCATCCGCTTGTATATATACTGCTTAGTTTGATTTTAAGTTCTGTCTGGGGTGGGATTTGTTCGACAATATCCTTGACGACGGGTATGTTTTTGAAAAATAAGATTTTGATTATCCTTTCACCATTAATTTTGTTAAATTTCGTGGGGGTGCTGTTACTACAAATAAAATTCTGGACAGGTTTTACAAATTGGGAAGTACGACCAACAGAATTAATGAGAGCAATATGTATGGCGCCGAATCCTACATGGTATGTGATAGGTTATATGACAGTTCTTTTTATAGGTATTTTGATTATTTACAGAAAGCGGGGGATGAACTGTGGAAACATTTAAACTGGCAAAAAGAGATATCGTATTAGGAGTGCGGAAAAAAATGCGTTATCCTGTGTTTGTAATTGTTTGTTTGATAGGCTGTATGAATTTTTCGGGATTAATGGAGGATGGGTTAGAATTGTTTGGAAAATCGAATCCATCAATGGCAAACTGTTTTGCATTTATTTTTCAAGGGATAGAACCCATGATACGTAAAAATACTATGAGTGAATTTGTTATTCCTCCTGTTTGGCTTATGCTTATGTTGTTGTACCTTTTAATGCCTTTAGACTATCCAATAAAAAGTATGGAAGTATGGGGAAGCCAATATCTCATTCGAACGTCTCGAAGAAGTTGGTGGAATGCAAAATGTATTTACACGATTGTTATAAATATACTTACATTTCTGTTGCAGATAATGATTATATTTTTATTTTGCTTGATAAAACAAATGCCCATTTCCATGCATAATAATCAAAAGTTTTATGAAGCGTTGTATGGAGGCAACGGAGTTCATTCTTCACTGGAAATAAGTGTGTGGGGAAATATACTTTTATTGATTGTATTACCACTACTTGGAATTGTTGCTATGAGTATGTTTCAATTATTTGTGGCGGTTTGGATTAATCCTTACATTGCGTACTTGCTTAGTATCGGAATATTGGTATGCTCCGTATTACTAGATTCTCCGATATTATTAGCAAATCATACGATGACAATACGTTCTGCTTTAGTTTGTGAAAATGGAATAGGAATAGGAGAAGCAATCTTATGGTGTATTGGAATTATGGCTTTGGTATGGATAATGGGGGTGCTATTTGTAAAAAAGAAAGATATGCTTGTTCTTAAGAAGGAGGATGTATAATGCAGATTGTAATGAGAGATGTATCGAAAAGGATTCGCGGCCGCTGGGTATTGAAACATGTGAATGCTATATTAAAAAGTGGGGAAGTTTATGGGCTTAGAGGATGTAATGGTTCTGGAAAAACTATGCTTTTACGTGCAATTTGCGGTTTGATACAACCAACAGAAGGTGAGATATACATTGATGAGAGAAAATTGGGAAAAGATATGGATTATCCGGAATCTGTAGGAATCATGATAGAAACTCCGGCTTTTTTAGGAGAGTTTAGTGGACTAAAGAATTTACAGATGATTTCGGAGTTGAAAAATGAGGCAAAAGAGAGCGATGTGATTGAAATTTTAAAAAAAGTAGGACTTGAGGATGCTATGAATGTAAAATATAAGAAATATTCATTGGGAATGAAACAACGACTTGGAATTGCAGCAGCAATTATGGAAAATCCTAAGATTCTTTTGCTAGATGAGCCGACAAATGCCTTGGATTCGGATGGGATTCGAATGGTATCAGAAATAATCAAAGTGATGAAAAATGAGAATAGAATTATCGTTGTTGCTTCGCATGAAACTTCGTTTTTAGAAGAAGTTGCAGATGTTATTTGTGAAATACAGAATGGAACGATTGTATAGGCGGTGTTGAGATGAAGAAAAAGAAGAGAAGTCTTTGCATTGTGGGAGCGGTAGTGCTTTTGCTTGTTTGGATGATTATGATTGTAAAGTTTAATATCGAACAATATCGCTTGGATGATATACCAGAGGAGAATTATAAAATTGGAGAATATGTTTCTTATGAAGATGATTACGCGTATGGATATTACCCGAAAGGATATAGTATCAAAGCAAATGGATATGAAATATTAGATACGGACAAATATTTGGAACGTTTTGGACAAACAACGGATGATTTTGAGTATTTTTCAGAAAAAGTTTGTATTGTAGATGTAACTGTAAGAATGGATAAGAAGATAGAAGATGAAGAAAATGAAGGACTTTTTTTGGGAGATATTATGATGTGCGGATTTGACTATTATGCAGACCAAAATGAAGAATTCTTTATGTTAGAAAATCCAAAAGCAGAAGGGATGGGAATTATTTTACACGATAATATGGAATTTGATGCTAAGTTGGTATTTAATTTACGAAGAGATATGTTTACGAAATATCATTGGAATCATTTAGAAAAGGAAAAAATGATGATGTTTCTAACAGCATATCCTGTGCAGAAGAATATTGTGTTGCAGTAAGAAAGGAAGTGATACATTTGGGGAAAACTTTTCTAAAACAAAAGAAAAAGTGGATAGTTTTTATAATTTTACTTATCTTATTGGGATTTGGAGTCTATATACTCCTTCCACGAATCGATAGTATCTGTTTTAGAAGGAAAGTAGGTACATTGAGTGGATGGAAAGAGATGTGTAATCGAGAAGAAGCCTATTTTTTAAATTATGATATTCCGGATAGCGGAGAACATGAAGAAGATAAATTTTATCATCCGGATAAAGAAGCATCTGTGTTTTCTTTTGATGGAGTTGCTAAGCTGGATGACGGGGTGTATATTACCGGAATCCGGGGATTGACGGATTGGGGAATGATGGTTCGTATTTACAGTAGGAAGAATATGACTCTAGAGACGCCACAGGAAATATCCGGGGAATATAAGAATTGGAAGTTTTATTTAACATGCCAGGGAACGGAGCATAGTGATTTCCCGTATCTGGAAAATCTGGAAATGGCAGTTGCGAATAAGGAGTTTGCATATTCGGTTACTACATACCTTGCATCTCCGGCTAAGATAGGAGAAGATGGAACGATTACTTTATTGTATCATTCAGGAGAAAATTATGAACGAGAAAAAGAGGTGAAAGTACATGTTAAATGTGAAAAGGTTACGGAATAGTGAAGCTCTTCAAGTGATAAGTGTTGTGTTTGCTTGTATCTTCCCGGTTATGCTCTTTGCAGTTAGTTGGGAAATTACTTTACAAAGTGTGTGGATTGCATTTTACAGTTCTGTTTTCTTATGGATTGTACATAGAAGCAAAGCAGTAAAAATTATATTTTCTATTATAAATTTTCTTGCAGCAGCTACGATTACATGGTTCTTTTTGATGGGAGGGATTGAAATTATACCCGGAATCATTTTAAAAGCAATCATTCCATTTTGGAGGAATCCATGGTTCTTTTGAGATGAAAATTTCGGATTCGCAAATAACTTCAGAGAGGTGATGGGGGATGTTTTTGAGAGCAATGGTTTCACAGGTGAATTTTATGTTGAAACAGAAGAAGGCAATTGTCATTTTTTATGTTCTTTTAGCTATGGTATTGGCTAATTTTGTAATGAATGTGCTCTTGTTCCGAGGGACAGATGTCGGGATGATGTACCAACCGATGAAGTTACTTCTGCTGAGTTGGAATCGGACATTAATCGGCGGAGATTTGCTCTTGGGATTTTTGCAGATTTATCCATTGTTGGTTGTATGTCCTTCCGGATTTTCACTGGCAGAGGAGCAACAGACAAGAGAGAAGACATTATTCTCGGCGCGTATGGGGAATATGTCGTATCATTTCAGTAAAGTGCTGGCTGCATTTGTTGTGACATTTCTTATATTTACACTTCCGTTTTTGATTGAAATGATATTGAACTGTATATCCTTCCCTTTGGCGGCGCAAGGAGATTTGAGTAACTGGAATTATTATGACTCGGCCTATAAAGAAAGTGTGGGGAATTATTTGTTCGGCAACATTTTTCTGGTTTCTCCGTATTTAAGCGCCGGATTAGGGACGATATTGTTTGGGGTATTATCGGGATTGCTGGCGGCTTTTACGGTGGCATTTTCCTCGATATTTAAGTTCCGTTATCGAATTTTTCTCTTTCTTCCGGTTTTTGTCTTGCTGAATCTTACAGAGATTATATCGGGGATATTATTTGAAAAAGGATTAGGATTTCGTCTATCGTGGTATCACTATTTCTTATTGTTTAATGATGAACCGAAAAACGCGGGTTATTTTCTGGTGATGATTTTGGTGCTGGCTTTCTTTACTGTAGGAGCCACCTATCTAGGAGGGAGAAAAGATTGTATGTAATTAAGAATAAGCTTCTTCCGGGACTTGGAATCGGATTGGCAGGAGGGGTTCTTCTTGCCTTTCTCTTTATCAATCCGTATCAGGGAGAGATTTCACTTTCGGAAGCGGTTCTTCAATTGAGCGGCTCGTCGGGGGAATTTGCGCTGATGCCGGTATTTCGGGATTTGATTTCTTTTACGATAAGGCTGCTGCCAAATTATATTTTTGAAATGTATTTGGGAACGGAATTGTATCATCATTTTTGTACTGCAAGCATCTATGTGTTTTCCCGCACACCTCATAGAATACGTTGGTATATGAAGGAAGTGGCAGGAGTCTGGATTGTGACGCTCTTTGTACAAATGATGCAGATGTTTGCGAGCATATTTGTGACAGCGTTGCGCTATCAGGTTGTTGTGAATCAATCCGGAATCGTTCTGATGCTGTTTCATATTGTTGTGTATGCGATGTGGTTTTTTGCGATGACGCTGCTTTTGAATCTTCTGGCGATTCAATTCGGAAGCAATCATGCGTTTCTGATTGTAGGGGGAATCCAATTTGCATTCACAGCGCTTTTGGAACTTGTAAACTTATATGAAATCATGCCGCAGTTCAGCCGATACTTTCTCAATTGCAATCCGATTGCACATCTTGTGATAGGCTGGCATACGGGCAGAGTAGAGATTCTTCGTGAGGCGTTGGACAGTCCATATCATGGAGTATATATGGAAAGCTCACTGTTCTGGATGGTAGGCATCAGCGTTGTGGTGATAGTCTGCGGTATGTATCTTGTATGGAAACATGACTTTTTGAATACATATACGGAGGGGGAGAGGATTTGACATGGAATTAAGAGCGGAAAAAGTTCATAAAATGATTCGAGGGAAAAAGATACTTTCGGATATTAATTTGGAATTGCATGGTGGGAAGATTTATGGATTTATCGGAGCTAATGGTTCGGGAAAGACGATGCTGTTTCGTGCGTTGTCCGGCTTGATGTCTGTGACATCCGGCGTCATTACCTTAGATGGGAAAGTGCTGCACAAAGATTTTTCGGTTCTTCCGAGTCTGGGGATTTTATTGGAAAATGTAGGTCTGTATTCCAATCTGACCGGAATGCAAAATCTTCGTTATCTTGCGGATATTAAGGATGAGATTCAAGATGAGGAGATTCGAAGAGCGATACAAAGAGTGGGGCTTGACCCGGATGACCGTAGAAAATATCAAAAGTATTCTCTTGGGATGAAGCAGCGTTTGGCTATTGCGCAGGCAATTATGGAATGTCCGGATGTAATCATGCTGGATGAACCGACCAATTCCCTGGACGAAAGAGGGGTTGAGGAGTTTCGCCAACTCATACTGGAAGAGAAGGAAAGGGGTGCGTTGATTCTTCTTGCAAGCCATAATCAGGAGGATATCCGGCTTCTGGCAGACTACATTTATAAAATTGATGGAGGGCGTATCGTTCACCAGGAGGTGAATAGGAAGTGAAAAGATGGATTTTAATCGGTGGCACGATGTTGATGATTATAGCAGCAGGTGCGTTCGGAGCGGTGAACCGGAAAACTTATACAGAGATTACGAAGGAAAAGAATTATCTGGAACAGCTTCAAGTCGCGGAAATACCGGGAGAATTGGCGGTGTCTTCCTGTTCGGAGATGGAGAAGAACCTTCCGACACTTCCGATAATATTGCGGGTTCAGTTTCTGGATGAGGTAGAGTATCTTTTTGGAACGAGTCGGCAGAAAGTATGTGTTCAGGAAGTATATGCGGGGGATTCGTTTCAAAAAGGTGATGTTGTTTACGTGACAGCCGGTTGGAATGTGGTAGCAGAAGATGGAGGTGGAACGGCAGAATTAGGGTTTGTGAATCTCCCGAAAGCGGATTCAGATTATCTGATTTTCGTATCAGGTGAGCTGGAACCATTTGATAAGTCGCTTCCGGTATATCAAATATATGATGAAACTCCGATTACGCCGATATTTGCTTATGAAGAGGTGGAGAATCTGGTAGTTCCTGTCGGTGAAGAGAGCACGTATGTGCCGTATACGGAAGTTGAGGAGAATGAATTTTTCTCAACGTCGGAAGAGGGAATGAATGCATGGAAAAAATTGAAGGGTAAAATGTTGGAAGCGTATCCAAAAGGATTATGAGTGAAACAATGAATTGACAAAGAAAGCCGATTGTTATAACATGATTATAACAATCGGCTTTTGCCATGCAGAAGATATTTTGTGTATTTTGAGTTTTAAACCGGAGGAGGTGGCTATATTGATTATAGAGATTGATTTTAACAGTGATGAAGCCATTTACATGCAGCTTCGCAACCGGATTATCATGGGGATTGCGACGTCGGAACTTCGGGAAGGAGACAGTCTTCCGTCGGTTCGGAATCTGGCGGATAATATTGGAATTAACATGCATACGGTCAACAAAGCGTATACTGTCTTGAAGCAGGAAGGTTTTATCCAGCTTGACAGGAGAAGAGGCGCGGTGATTGCGGTAGATATTGACAAGTTGCAGGCGCTGGAAGATATGAAACAGAACCTGCGGATTATTTTAGCAAAGGGAATCTGTAAGAATATTACCGAAGAGGAAGTACATGCGTTAGTAGGAGAAATTTTTGACGAGTATAAATAATGAGAGGTTTGACAGGAGGTTATTGATGCAGAAATCTTATACAAAACAAGCGGAAGAAGTGCTTCGTGCAGCGAAGAAGCTGGCAAAGCAGATGGGGCATCCTTATATAGGAACAGAACATCTTCTCGTAGCGCTTCGACAGGTTTATACGGGAGTGGCGGGACAGGTGCTTGCCGCCAATGGAATTGAGGAAGATGAGATTCTGAAGGTTGTGAAAGAACTGGTTTCTCCGGTTGGAGAGAATGAGACGAAGGCGAAGCCGGAAGAGAGTCCGAGACTTTCGTATCTTTTAGATAATAGCGTAGGGCAGGCGATGAAGTTTCGCTCCAAGGAAATTGGAACGGAGCATATGCTTCTGGCGATATTGATGGACAGCGAGTGTGTGGCATCGAAGATATTGACTACGTTGAATGTGAATTTGCAGAAGATTGCAGGAGATATTTTGGAAGCGACGGGGGCAGAACCTGAACTTCTGAAGGAGATGCAGGATGGCAATGGGGCTGCGGAGACACTGGAGCAGTACGGCACAGACTTGACAAGACGGGCGGAAGAAGGGAAACTTGACCCGGTTGTGGGACGGGAAGAAGAGATTCAGAGAATGATGCAGATTCTGAGCCGCCGCACGAAGAACAACCCTTGTCTGATTGGAGAGCCGGGAGTTGGAAAGACTGCGATTGTGGAAGGGCTTGCCCAGCGGATTGCGGATGGCACCGTCCCTGCCGGTATGAGAAAGAAACGGATTGTGACGCTTGATTTGGCGGGAATGGTCGCGGGTTCGAAGTATCGTGGAGAATTTGAAGACCGCATGAAGAAAATGATTCGGGAAGTGAAGGCTTTCGGAAATACGATTTTATTTCTGGACGAAGTGCATACCATTATCGGGGCAGGAGGTGCAGAGGGAGCGATTGACGCTTCGAATATGCTGAAACCGTCTTTGGCGAGAGGAGAGCTTCAATTAATCGGGGCGACGACGATTGCAGAGTACCGAAAATATATCGAGAAAGATGCGGCTTTGGAGCGTAGATTTCAGCCGATTACGGTAGAAGAGCCGAGCGAGGAGCAATGCGTTGATATTATAGATGGCTTGAAAGGAACGTATGAAGCGCATCATGGCGTGGAGATTACGGAAGAAGCGATTCACGCGGCGGTCGAGTTGTCCAAACGGTATGTGACAGACCGTTATCTTCCGGATAAGGCAATCGATATTATGGATGAGGCTTGTTCCAGAGTAAGTCTTGCCGGATTCAAAGCGCCGGAACATCTGAAAGAATTGGAAGCAAAGATTCGAGAACTGATAAGCGAGAAAGAAGCGGCGATAAAGGCGGGCGATTTTGAGGAAGCATCCAGATTGAACCACGAGCAGGAAGAAACGGAGCGGAAGTTTGACAGCACAAGAAAGCGTTTCCAGAATCAGAATCGGAAGAAGCATCTGAAAGTGGAAGAAGAGCATGTGGCAGAAGTGATTTCTGCCTGGACGAAGATTCCGGTTCAGAAGCTGGCGCAGAGTGAGACGGAGCGTTTGAAACATTTGGAATCCACGCTTCATAAACGCGTAGTAGGGCAGGAGGAAGCGGTGACAGCTGTTGCCAAGGCGGTAAAGCGTGGGCGCGTAGGATTAAAAGACCCGAATCGTCCGATTGGCTCTTTCTTATTCTTAGGACCTACCGGCGTCGGAAAGACAGAACTTTCCAAGGCGCTTGCGGAAGCTCTGTTCGGGAAAGAAGAAGCGATGATTCGCGTCGACATGTCGGAATATATGGAGAAGCATAGCGTATCGAAGATGGTCGGCTCTCCTCCGGGATACGTAGGACATGAGGAAGGTGGACAATTGAGTGAAAAAGTCCGCCGGAATCCGTATTCTGTGATTCTATTTGATGAGATTGAGAAGGCGCATCCGGATGTGTTCAACATTTTACTGCAGGTGTTGGATGACGGACATGTGACAGATTCCCAGGGAAGAAAAGTGGACTTTAAGAATACGGTGATTATTATGACATCGAATGCAGGGGCAAAGTCCATCATAGAACCGAAGAAACTTGGATTCACATTCAATGATGATGAAGCGAGCGATTATAAGCGGATGAAATCTAATGTGATGAATGAAGTGAAGCAGATTTTCAAACCGGAATTTCTGAATCGAATCGATGAGACCATCGTATTCCATGCGCTGACAAAGGAGCATATGAAGAAGATTGTAACGCTGATGTGCAAAGAATTGTCAGAGCGGGTGAAAAAACAGTTGGATATCAAACTTACCATAAGAAGTTCTGTAAAAGATTTGATTGTAGAAAAAGGAACTGACACAAAGTATGGGGCAAGACCGCTTCGCCGCGCAATGCAGAACATTCTGGAAGATAAGATGGCAGATGCGATTTTGAATGGAGAAATCCGCAGAGGAACAGAAGTGGAAGTGGGCGTATCTAAAAAAGATATTAAATTTATCACAAAACTGTGAAATAACTAGCCAAAGATTTTGAATTATTATATAATGTGAAATAACAAAAGAATACCACTAGGAGGACATTACGATGGCAGCAGTAAAAGAATTGCTTAGAATAGAAGCAGACGGAACATTAAGCTTTGGAGATTACACATTATCATCTAAGACAAAGCTGGAGAATTTTGAATATCAGGGAGATATTTATAAAGTAAAAACGTTTGCAGAGATTACGAAACTTGAGAAGAACGGAATGTTTCTGTATGAGTCTGTTCCGGGAACAGCGGTAGAGAATTTGAAGGTGACAGAAGATACATTATCTTTTGTTGTTTCAGGTGAGAGCGATGCTCAGTTTACCGTAGAACTCGAGGCGGACACAGAATATACGGTATATATGGATGATGTGAATGCAGGACGCATGAAGACAAACTTAAGCGGTAAATTAAGCGTAAGCACAGCTTTGAACGGACATGAAGGCGTGCAGGTTAAGATTGTAAGAGCTTAGGCGATAACGAAGAGGGACTGTGGAGGAATCTGCAGTCCTTTTTATGATATAGGAGATTTCGTTTCTATATCATAAAAAGTCTCCGGCAGGATGCGCATTGCGGCGTAAGCTGTAAATGCCGCATATACGACCGTCGTAGGCGTGAGAATCAGAAAGGACTTGGAATGAAGATGGCAAAGGCGAAGAAGACGATGTTTTTCTGTCAGAACTGCGGACATGAGGAGAGTAAATGGCTCGGGCAATGTCCGATGTGCAAAGAGTGGAATACATTTGTAGAGGAGAAAATTACAACGGGCAATGGAATCAGTGTCGGGAAAATTGCAAAAGAGATTGAGGTTGTGCCGCTATCCGGTATTCAGACGGATGCGGAAGAACGTATTCGGACATGCATTGAAGAATTAGACCGAGTGCTTGGAGGAGGAATTGTACCCGGCTCCCTCATGCTTGTTGGCGGAGACCCTGGAATTGGAAAGTCTACGCTTCTTTTGCAGGTCTGCCAGAATCTTTCCAAGGAATATCATAAAGTGCTTTACATTTCCGGAGAAGAGTCTTTGAAGCAGATTAAACTGCGGGCAATGCGTATGGGAGAATTTACCGATGACCTTTCTCTATTATGCGAGACGAATCTGAACACGATTCGGACGGTGATAGAG
The DNA here is from genome assembly GCA_905197485.1 of uncultured Lachnospiraceae bacterium. Lineage (GTDB taxonomy): Bacteria > Bacillota > Clostridia > Lachnospirales > Lachnospiraceae > Faecalimonas. Next base: position 38,185 of record CAJJYZ010000022.1, read on the forward strand.
CAGCGGAAACCGGAGATTGTGATTATCGACTCGATTCAGACGATGTACAATGAAGAAGTATCATCTGCACCGGGAAGTGTGTCACAGGTGCGGGAGTCTACAAACGTACTGATGCAGCTTGCGAAAGGTCTCGGTATTTCTATTTTTATAGTAGGACACGTGACGAAGGAAGGTACAGTTGCGGGGCCGAGGGTGTTGGAGCATATGGTGGATACGGTCTTATATTTTGAAGGAGACAGACACGCTTCTTATCGGATTCTGCGTGGGGTGAAGAATCGATTTGGCTCTACGAACGAAATCGGAGTATTCGAGATGCGTCAGTCCGGACTTGTGGAAGTGAAAAATCCGTCAGAATTCATGTTAAATGGAAAGCCGGAGAATGCCTCCGGTTCGGTTGTGGCGTGTTCGATGGAGGGGACAAGACCGATTCTGATTGAGATTCAGGCGCTTGTCTGTCAGAGTAACTTTGGATTGCCGAGAAGAACAGCGGCAGGAACGGACTATAACCGCGTGAACCTTCTTATGGCGGTCTTGGAGAAACGGATAGGGATTCCGTTATCCAATTATGATGCATATGTCAATATTGCCGGAGGGATAAAAATGAATGAACCTGCCATAGACTTAGGGCTCGTATTGGCGATTGTGTCCAGTTATAAAAACAAACCGATTGGAGATACGGTGATTGCATTTGGAGAAGTCGGTTTGAGCGGAGAAGTGCGAGCGGTGAATATGCCGGAGCAGAGAGTCTCTGAAGCGAAGAAACTCGGATTCTCGACATGTATCATTCCGAAAGTGTGCATGGAAAGTGTGAAGAACATAAAAGGAATTGAGATTATTCCGGTGAGTTCGGTAAACGAGGCGATTCAACTGATTTCGTAATCAGAGGGAATCGCAAAGCCTCAAAAACTATAGAGAAAATCGAGAAAAATCGAAAAAAATAAAAAAATGCAAAAAAAGTGAAAAAGGTGAAAAAAGGTGTTGACATTTGTCGGGATGTTTGCTATTATAACTAAGCGCTTGTGAGACAGGCAAACACATCCAAACAACTTCAAAAAAACTTTTAAAAAAGTTAAAAAAGTTGTTGACAAAGATTTAAAGATGTGATATTCTAATATGGCTGTCGCAAGAGAGCAAAACAAAAACAAAGAACCTTGATAATTAAACAATAGAC
>CAJJYZ010000023.1 GCA_905197485.1 uncultured Lachnospiraceae bacterium
TAGACTTAGGATCTAGTGGGAGACCGTGCAGGTTCGATTCCTGTCATCCGCAGCCGAAAGCTCTAATTTCTTTTTCGAAGGAGGTTAGGGCTTTTTTTTTGATATGTGCTTGCCTTGCCTACTATTTAGTGGCATAATGAAAACAAATATGCAACCGTATGGTAGCTATTTGCTCTATGTGCGGAAAGAAAAGTTTAAGTTAGAGGTAGGAATGAAATATGAGAGAGAAATTAACGGAAGAACAAATGCTTGGGGCAATTCATAGAATGCTTCAGGATGACAAAGAATATAAGAAAGATTTTATTCGGGATATGACAGAAGAGGAATATAAGGCGTTTATAGCAGAATGTCCGGAATTCCTTGAAGATATGTGATGAAGGAGGAGATTTTTATGGCAGGTACGATTTGGTTAGCGCTTATCATCATTTTTTTACTGATTGAGATTGCAACCGTCGGATTGACATCCATATGGATGGCAGGAGGAGCTCTTGCAGCGTTTCTTCTGAATCTTTTTGATGTAGGGATTGTGTGGCAGGTTCTTGTGTTCTTTGCCGTTTCGATTGTTTTGATGGTATTCACAAGACCGTTTGCGAAGAAATTCATTAATGCAAACAGAACGAAGACGAACTATGAGGAAGTCATCGGCAAGACGGTGAAAGTCATCGAGAAAATTGATAACATGAACGAGCAGGGAGCGGCAAGCGTCAATGGACAGGAATGGACTGCCAGAGCGAAGAATCCGACAGAAACTTTCGAAGTAGGGGATATGGTGAAAGTGGTAGATATTATGGGTGTGAAACTCATTGTGGAACGTGAATAAGATAAAAAATCAGAGGTTCTGATATCGTAAGAAAATCTTAGATATCAAGACCTCTGATTTTATTTCGGGGGAGATTGTGTTTTTACGCAATCTTTTTATTTCATATTTAATGTCCGGTTTTCTGTTGCTTTTGTGACCGGAACTTCCGCGTTCACAGAAGCGTTGTCAATCTCGATAGAGTATGTCTTGTGAATCAGGCAGTTAACAGGGTCCTCTGTGGCGATGACAAGGGCAAGGCTGTGCCCTGGTTCTACCGTATATCTTGTTGCGTTGAGATATACGTGGTAATCGTGGTATTCGCCTTTTACAAGCTGGATGCTGTCTGCGGCAGTTTCTGGTTCATAGCCTGCCTCCGGATTGCATAAATCGGCAAATGCACGTGTGATGACGCGATAGTTTTTATGTACGGTTGAAAATTCTGCTTCGTTGAATGCAGGAAGGTCTCCTCCGTTCACGATTCCACCTTCTTTTACAGTTACGACCGGAATGATATTTCTTTCCGGGTCTACGGTCTGGATGCTGTCAAATTCTTTGTCACATACGTCACAGAGAAGAACTGCGATTTCCACATCGTCCATTTTTCCGGATATTTTGGAAGCGCCCAGTTTCATAGTCAGACTGTCTGCGTCATTTCTGTTTTCCGGGTTGAAGTCATTCTCGGTATCTCCATCTTTGAGCGCTGCTTTTAAGTTCAGGCAAACCGTTCCCTGGATTGTGACAGCTTCTTCAAATGGCGCTGTCACATAACGCTGTGCCATGTTTGTGGATTTTACTGCCATCACATCATCGAAGTTCTCTGCGCTGATTCCGGCTTTTTCCCAATCGGTATCGATGACAGTTGTGCCGTTTTCTGCACTTTCCAGCTTGAAGGAATAAGCTGTTTCCCAGGAATCTGCAGTCTCCCATCTGTTCTGGTCGTAGTTTGTCTGAACGAGAACTTCCGGCATAGCTTCTGCATGGTTTTCCACTCCATATAGATAATGGGAAATCCATTCGTTTACAATGTCGTCATAGAATTTTCCATCAACCAGAATACCATAGTTCTTATTTGGCATAGTCGGCGTGATGTGCGGTCCCTGATGTACGATTGTTTTTACGGTTTGTCCGGCTTTCTTAAAGGCTTTGTACATCATTTCAAATTGTTTGGTGGATACGTTCTCATCGTTCAATCCTTGTACGATGAGTGCAGGACATTTGATTTTGTCTGCGTTTAAGCGATAGTTACCGCTTCCCCAGAACTCTTCGTTGTAGTCGAAGCCGCACTTTAATTGCTGAAGGCTTAATTCGTGATGGAATGCAGCGATATCATCCAACTGTTTTTCAGATAAAGATGCATCATTATAACGGCTGGAGCAATAGTATGCGAGGAAACTATTTAACATCTCTTTTGGCCAGTAACGCTGTGCGCCCTGCTGATTCTGCTGGCTGTACCAGTCAGAGATTCCGGCAACAGGAACAATAGTTTTCAGCCCTTCTACACCGGTTGTTGCGACTGCGAACGGCATAGTTCCGGCATAAGAACGTCCTGTCATGGCAACATTACCGTTGGACCAGTCTGCTTTCGTCTCGATGGTGCCTTCCCGGTTTGCGTATGCGATGCGGTCACCATGTAACCATTCCACAACAGATTTGAAAGCGTCTCTTTCGTAGTCGGAACCGACGAAGTTGAAGCCGTCTGAACCAAGCGCTCCGAATCCGGCGCTTAAAATGACTGCGAATCCGCGGACAAGATAGTAGTTAAAGTTCTCAAGATTCTCGTATACCATGCTGTCGCCATCGCCTTTGTCCGGATAATACCAGTCGGAAGGATTTGCCTGTAAGGCAAGTTCCATGGCGCTGATAGAACCTGTAGGAATACGGGCCGGAACTTCTTTCTCAAGGTCAGCGAAATCGAATGTGCGGTATTCTTTCTCGGCAACTTCCTTCATATGGTCGTATCCGTCTGCCTGAACACCGGCACAGTACGGACGGGCTTCAAATAAAGAAGCGGCTTTATAGTGTCCTTCCACAGCGCTTCTAGGAACTTGAACGAGGACTTTGACAAGGTCCCGCTTTCCGTCTCCATCCATATCGTAATCGGATTCCACATAGACACAGTATCTTACGATATCTGATGTGCTAGGGTCATATTTTTCGCCACTTTTTCCATCTGTAAACGGGAAAACCGGCTGTGCCATTCCATTTTCAAATACCGGCACATTGCTGTAAGTTTTGTTTTCCATGGTTAACCTCCTAGAATGTCAAATCATATCGAAAATATAATTTGAAAATTTGTCTCTATCGAATAGTATAGTCTCTCTTTTATAGAACGTCAACGACAGAAAACGGAAGAATGAGGTTATTGCCAAAAAGTCTCAATCTGGTAGGCTGTTAAATGTTCGGAGAACTCTTGTTTCAAAAGCAAAAGTTCTTGTAATTCATTTACAATCTCATACAGGACAGCGCGCGATTCAAATTCCAGTCGTGAGGTTGGGAGCGGCGCTTTGCGGAACTGTTTCCGAAGTTCGCTCAGGTAATGGAGAAGGTCGGAGGCATTATTGTATTCATCCATGGAAATCGCTGTGATTCTCATGAATTTTGCGACAAGAGTTGTCTGCATATAAGTTTCCTGAAGCCGCGGAAGATTCTGGTAGATTCTCTTGAGGATTTGTACCTGGTCCATCCGCATTTTTGTGTAGGAGACGTAGTAGCTCATATCCCGGAAAATAAAATTTTTCTCTGTGTAATGGGAATGGAACAACGTCTCTCCGATGAGAGTCTCTAAGTAATCTAACCTCTGACGGATGGAGTCGTTTTCTGTATCGTGAAAGACAGCCGTCGACATTTCAAATAGAATTTGAGACATCTCCGATTCGATTCGTCTCTGCATATGGCGAATCCGTCCGATGCGGTTCGGCATGTAGAGATTCATGATAATACCCATAGAAATTCCAATCAGCATCAAGGAAAATTCGTTCATAAGAATCAGGAGTGATATGGACTTTACTTTCCAGATATGGAGCATGAGAACCGTACTCATGGAGAAGCCTTCCATGAAATTTCCGATTTGACACATCAGATGATAGAGCATCAGATAAATGGTAAGGCTTAGAATCGAATAATTCATGAGATGAAAGACAACTGTTCCGATAAAGGCGGCGGTCAGGAAGGCAAGAACCCGTTTCCATGCGACGAGAAACGTCTCTTTTCTTGTTTTCAAAATGCTTAACAATGTGATGGTTACAACGGAAGTCGTTGATTGCAGTCCGAATGCTTCCGCCAGAGCAAAAGCGACGCTGCATCCAAGAGATACTTTAAAAATATTTGCAAAATCAATCTGTTTCATGCTATACTCCTTGTATAGGTAGTTTTACCAAAAGGAGGTTTAATTATGTACGCAGAATTTACGGAAAACTTAGTAACAGGAAATGAAATGATTGACTCTCAGCACAAAGAGTTGATTGAAAAGATTAATGGTCTTATGAGAAGCTGCGAGACAAATGCAGAGCTTGCAGTAGCGGTAAAAACTTTAAATTACCTTGCGGATTATACGGAGTTCCATTTCTCAGCGGAAGAGAAATTACAGGAAGAGATTGAGTATCCGGGTATTGTAGAACATAAAAAACAGCATGCAGAGTTCAAACAGGCAATTGAAGAACTTCACGAGATGCTGGAGGAACAGGAAGGCCCTACACCTGAATTTGCAGAACAGGTGAATAAGAGAGTGACAGAATGGCTTTACAAGCACATTCAGGGATTCGACCGTTCCGTAGCTGAATATAAGAATATGAGAAGCAATAGTGAGTTAATCTAGCGCTTTGAAAAAATAGCAGTTATGAGAGATATGTTTTAAGTGAGACGCAGGGAATGTTCCTTGCGTCTTTTTTATGGAACAGGGTTCCAACAGAATCCTGTTCCATAAAAAAAGACACTTCGTGTGAGGATGCGCAGCTTATTTGAGACAACAAAACAGGAGGTGTATAGATGTCGCAGATTTGTGTGAGTAATTTGACATTTTATTATGATGGAAGCTATGACAATATTTTTGAGAATGTTTCCTTTCAGATTGATACGGATTGGAAGCTTGGTTTAATTGGAAGAAACGGAAGAGGAAAAACTACCTTTTTAAATTTATTGTTGGGGAAATACGAATATCAAGGGAAGCTGATGAGTCCGGTATCATTTGATTATTTTCCTTTTGAAGTGAAGGAAATGTGGAGAATGACAATCGATATCATAGAAGATGTGGATAACAATTATGAGCTTTGGAAAATATGTCGGGAGCTTCATCTTCTTCAGGTAGATTGTGAGGTCTTATATCGTCCGTTTGATACATTAAGTTACGGAGAGAGAACAAAGGTGTTATTGGCAGTATTGTTTTCCAAAGAAAATGCATTCCTGCTTATTGATGAGCCGACAAATCATCTGGATATGGAAGCGAGACAAGTGTTGGCAGGATATTTGCGAAAAAAGAAAGGTTTCATTCTTGTATCTCATGACCGTTGTTTTTTGGATGAGTGTATCGACCATGTGATGTCAATTAATAAGTCAAATATCGATGTGGTACAAGGCAATTTTTCTTCCTGGTGGGAGAATAAGCAGAGGCAGGATGCGTATGAATTGGCGGAAAATGAGCGCTTAAAGGGAGATATTAGGCGGCTTACGCAGGCGGCGAAGCAGAAAGAACTTTGGTCCAATTCGGTGGAGAAGAAGAAATATCAGTCCGGAAATAAAGGCGGGGATATCAATCCGGGATTTTCAGACAGGGGATATATCGGACATAAGTCTGCCAAGATGATGAAGCGGGCAAAAGTGATAGAAAGCCGAGCATTTCAGGCGGTGGAGGATAAGAAGAAGCTTCTTAAAAACATTGAAGAGGCAGAGAATTTGAAACTGTTTCCGCTTCGCCACCACAAGGAAGTGCTTTTTCATGTGGAAGATTTGCAGGTATCTTATGATGGGAGAGAAGTTTTTCATCCTGTATCATTTGATGTAAAAACCGGCGAGCGGATTGTGATTGCAGGAAAGAATGGGTGTGGAAAATCCAGCATCATCAAGACGCTTCTCGGGGATAACATTTCCTATACAGGGACGATAGAAAAGGCGAGTGGGCTGAAAATTTCCTATGTTTCACAGGATACGTCACAATTAGAAGGAACACTTACGGAGTATGCTAAGAGTCGAGAGCTGGATGAGAGTCTGTTCAAAGCGCTTCTTCGAAAACTGGATTTTTCCAGGGTGCAGTTGGAAAAGAGAATGGAAGATTTTAGCGGAGGGCAGAAGAAGAAGGTGCTCATTGCGGTAAGTCTGTGTGAACAGGCGCATCTCTATATATGGGATGAACCGTTGAATTTTATTGATATCTTTTCAAGAATACAGATTGAAGATTTGATTGCCAGATTTGAACCGACGATGATTTTCGTGGAGCATGACAGAAAATTTGTGGAAAAAGTTGCGACAAAAGTGTTGACATTGACGTAACGTAAAGGTGTATCGTAAGAAACATCAGGAGGGAGAAAGATGGAATACACGATTCAAAAGCTGGCGAAGCTTGCCGGAATCAGCACGAGAACGCTTCGATATTATGATGAAATCGGGCTTCTTAGACCCGCGCGGGTAAATGCTTCCGGTTACCGGATTTATGGAACAAAAGAAGTGGACGCACTTCAACAGATTCTTTTCTATAAAGAAATGGGCTTAGAATTAGGACAGATAAAAGAGGCGGTGCATAAACCGGATTTTGATAATCTTACAACACTTCGGGAACATTTAAAAAGACTGGAAGAGAAGAGACATCAAATCGACCTTCTGATTGCAAATGTGACGAAAACAATCGGGAAAGAAGAAGGGAGAAATCAAATGAGTGATAAAGAAAAATTTGAAGGATTCAAGAAGGAACTTATTGAAAAAAATGAAAAGAAATATGGAGCAGAAATCCGCGGGAAGTATGGAGACGACATGGTAGAGGAAAGCAATGCCAGGCTGATGGGTCTTAGTGAAGAACAGTATAACCGGATGCAGAAACTGGGAGAGGAGATTCTGACATTATTGGAGGAGGCGGTTCAGAGTCACGAGTATGTGAAAGATGAAATCGGAGAGAAAGTGGCGATGCTCCACAAAGAATGGCTCGGATTCACATGGGCAACCTATTCGCCGCAGGCGCACCGCGGGCTTGTGCAGATGTATACGGCGGACGAAAGGTTTAAGGCTTATTATGATAAGAACGTGGAAGGATGCGCCGAGTTTTTGAAACAGGCAGTAGAGTATCATATTGTATAAACTCAAAAAGAAATGTGGAAACCGGGTGGAGACGCCCGGTTTTGTGTTCGGAAAATCAGGATATAAGGACGTGCAACAGAAATTCTAAAAAATGACTATTCAAATGCAATGGGAAAAAGTATAATCAAAATATGAAACATGTTGGCTTAACGTGGAGGCGAAGTATGAAAAAGAAGATTCTGATTGCTTTGATAGGTGCTTTAGTGCTTATAGGAGCAGGTGCGATTGTTTTGAGTCGGAATGTTCTGAAAGACAATCCGGTAAAAGCAAATATTCAAGAGATTGAGGTAGAGTCGTCAGATAGTGAAGAGGAATATACTGTTTGACCTGGGGCAATAAAATCCCGGTGCCGGGATTTGGAATAGGAAGCATGACAGGCGTGTAGTCAAGATAGGAGAGTGTATATGAGATTATATTTTAAGCAGAGATTTTTTTCGTGGTTTGATAGTTATGATATTTATGATGAGTCGGGAAATGCCGTCTATGAAGTCAAAGGACAGATAGCGTGGGGACATTGCCTGAAGATATTTGGGGCAGAAGGCGAAGCGCTTGGAACGGTTAAAGAGAAAATAGTTTCTCTTTTGCCGAAGTTTGAACTTTACGTAGGTGATTCTTATGTTGGATGCATTACGAAAGAACTTACATCCTTTAAACCGAAATTTCAGCTTGATTGTAATGGATGGAGCGTAGAAGGCAACTGGACAGAATGGGATTATTCCATTGTGGATTCTGCAGGGATGTTGGTGGCAACTGTAAAGAAAGAGATTTTTAACTGGACGGATACGTATGTGATTGAAATTGAAGATTCGAAGGATGCTCTTGGAGCTCTTATGGTAGTGCTTGCTATTGATGCAGAGAAGTGTTCAAGAAATAATTAATTGAGTCGGAATAATGATAGATATTCGCATCGTCTAAGTAAATTTTTCTACATAGGAGAAATATGAGAATTTACAATATTAAAGATAGTTATATTCAATTTTTGAGACAATATGACATAAAAGTAGCTTAAAATAAACGAGAGACACGTCCTTATATTGGAATTGTTCTTGAGATTAATCCTGTACAATATTATGCGCCGTTCACATCACCAAAAGAGAAACATAAAATGATGAAAAATGGAAAAGATTTTAGGAAGATAGCCGGTTTTAAAAGCATATATTTCTTCTGAATCCGAAGTGTTGTCCATGCTCTTTCAGATTTTATTCCACTTTTTGTTATTCTAACCATTATTCTAACCAGTTATTGACGAGAATGGTTAGAATGTGGGTAGAATATTTATAGGAGGCGATGAGATGATTTTTCAGGAAAGCGAAACTGTGGAATTGAAGTCGATTGTAGTGGACGACATAAAGAAGGAAAAAATACCCATTACCGTATTTTGAAGTAATCACAATTTGATGAAACTATGAAAAAGTATTTTACGATTAGCTCAAAACAAGCTTTTACTCTCACATTGTATTACTGATGTCTATAAAAAACCCTCCTTGATGATATGATATTATCATCTTAACAGGAGGGCTTTTCATTTCATAGTAAAGAAATCTAAAGAATTCTAAAGCAATTTTAATTTTCGATTGTCTTTAACGCTTTCCTGAACTGGAATGTGAACAGGATTGCGGTAAACGTAACAGCCAGAATGTCGGCGATTGGTTCAGCCATATAGACAGCCATTGTCTGATTGGATGTTAAAATTGCCGGCATAATGTAAATCAATGGGATGAGAAGAACGAACTTTCTCATAACCGCTACTGTGATAGATGCCGCCGCTTTTCCGAGGGATGTAAATGTCATCTGGCAAGCCATCTGAACTCCGAAGATTACGAGGACTGCGAAGTAAATGCGAAGTGCAGAGCCTGTGTAATCTAGAAGCGCGGGGTCTGTTGTGAACAGACTCGCGAATGCCCGCGGGAATACCTGTACTGTAATCCAAAGAATTGCCGCGTAGAGCAAATCCACTTTCAGAAGAAGCTTGAAGGCGGCTTTCACTCGGGAAGCATTTCTTGCGCCGTAGTTATAGCTGATAATCGGCTGTGCTCCTTGGCCGAGTCCCTGCAATGGAAGCATAGCAAACTGCATGACGCTTGTAAGAATAGTCATGGCTCCAACCGCGATATCCCCGCCGTATTTTAACAGAGAAGAGTTAAAGCATACGGAGATAATACTTTCGCTGGCCTGCATGATGAATGTGGCAAGTCCGAGGGCGAGTGTCGGAAGACAGATAGCCGGTTTTAAAAGCATATATTTCTTCTGAATCCGAAGTGTTGTTTTCTTTCCAAAGAGGAAAGTCAGAACCCAGATACAAGAGCATGTCTGGGAAATAATTGTGGCAAGGGCAGCTCCTCTTACACCCATATCGAATCCGAAAATCAGAATAGGGTCCAGAACAATGTTAATGACAGCTCCGATAAGAACGGAGAGCATACCTGTCTTGGCAAATCCCTGCGCAGTGATAAATGCGTTCATACCTAATGTAAGTTGTACGAAGATAGTTCCGATTGCGTAAATATTCATGTAATCTACCGCGTATTGAATCGTGTTTTCACTGGCTCCGAAAGCTAACAGAAATGGGCGGTTCCACAAAAGGAGAATGGCGGTTAATACAAGGGATACGATAATCTGCATGGAGAAGCAGTTGCCAAGGATGTGTTCTGCTTCTTCTTTATCCCCTTTTCCCATAGCGATGGAGGCTCTCGGTGCGCCTCCGGTACTTACAAGTGCGGCAAATGCGGACACAATCATGATGATTGGCATACAGACGCCGACACCTGTCAAAGCGAGAGACCCTACTTTCGGGATATGACCGATATAAATACGGTCTACGATGTTGTAGAGCATGTTAATTAATTGGGCGGCAACGGTTGGAAGGGCGAGCTTTAATAAGAGCTTCCCGACAGGTTCCGTACCTAAAAAGTCTTTGTCATCTTTCATGTCTTATTACTTCCTTTCTATCATTTTTAATGCGTTTGTAAACATGCGTTCATTCAAATCTTCCAGAAGATGTACTTCCTCGTCTGTGAATCCAATTAGAAGGTTATCCCGGAAATGAAGCTTTGTATTTTCGATTTCTTTCACGATAGGCCGAGCCTCCGATAAAAGCGAGAGATGGATTTTTCTACGGTCTGTCTCATCCGTCGTTCTTATGAGATATTTCTTCTGAATTAGTGACTCCACTCCCTGGGATACGTTTCCCTTTGGAATCATCCGAAGATTGGAAATATCTCCTGCAGTATCTTTTCCGGGGTTGTTATTGAGAAAGCTGATAATCGTAACCTCAACCTGAGTCAGGTGGTATTTTTTACGAATCTCTTCCAGAAATGAATCGTATAGCTTAATCATCTGGCGCATGTTCAAGAGTATGTTTGGATGTGAACTCATGAAGATTCCTTCTTTCTGATAACAATTAGTTCTAAAAAGAACTGTTTTATTCAAAACTTATTATAGACTTTAGATTTGGAAAAGTCAATACGAAACTCCGGTTAAAGTTCTGTAAAATATAACTCTTCTATATTAAAAGACAGAAAGATGTGGTATATTTGAACTAACAAAAAATACAAGGAGGACATAGGTATGCCAGCGCTTTATGCACACAATCAGTTTGGAAATAGAGTATTACAGAAAGTGGAATTAGAAAGACGCGTTGCGATTTTAAAATATTTGCGTCAATTTCGTATCGGGCTTCAAGGACCGGATTATCTGTTTTTCTATAAGCCTCTGCACAGAAATCCGATTAGCCAGATTGGATTTCAGATTCATGAAAGACCTGCGAGAGAATTTATGGAACATGCGAAGGAAGTCATCAAGAGATGCGGGACAGATTCACCGGAATACGGATATATTATGGGATTCATCTGTCATTTTACATTGGACAGCGAATGCCATCCGTTTGTGGCGGAGGAAATAGAGAGAACCGGTGTAGGACACATCGAGATTGAGAGCGAGTTTGAGAAGTTTATGATGCGTAAAAACGGAGAAGAACCGCTGTCCTATCCGGTGGGGAAAACATTCCCGACGGATACGGCGACTGCGGAATGCATCGTGAAATTTTACGAAGGAGTGAATGCGAAGGAGGCAAGATATGCTTTGAAGTCCATGAAGAACTACAAATCATTTCTTGTAGCTCCGGGAAAGGTCAAATATACGCTGCTTGATACGGGAATGAAGCTGAGCGGCCACTATGAGGAATTACAGGGACATTTGTTAAAACCAACGGATAATTCGAAGTGTAAGGAGAGCAGTGAAGGATTGTATGAGAGATTTCTGAAGGCGATTCCTTTGGCAGAGGAGTTGATGAAAGCGTTTGACGATTATCTTGACGGGGCAGAGTTAAGCGAAAGGTTTGACCGGAATTTTGAATAACGGCGGGGGATATACGAATGAATGAGAAAAAGCTGACGAAACTAGAAAAATACTGGATACTTTATGATGTGGGGAATTCTGCGTTTGTTCTTTTGGTTGCGACGATTCTTCCGATTTATTTCAATGCGCTTGCGGCAGGAGAAGGATTGTCGGAAGTGCAGTATCTCGCATACTGGGGATATGCGGCGTCGATTTCTACATTAATTGTTGCGGTGATTGGTCCGATTTTTGGAACGATTGCAGACACGAGAGGGTATAAGAAACCGATTTTTATTATGAGCATGATGGTGGGGGTACTTGGATGTGCGGTGCTTTCTGTGCCGACATCGTGGGTGATTTTTCTGGCAGTCTTCGTGATTGCGAAAGTCGGATATTCCTCCAGTTTAATTTTCTGTGATGCGATGCTCTCTGACGTGACAACACCGGAGCGGATGGATATGGTATCGTCTCATGGGTATGCGTGGGGATATATAGGAAGCTGTATACCGTTTATCATCAGTTTGATATTTGTATTGGGAAACGAGGCAATTGGAATCAGTATGGGGACTGCCATGACGATTGCGTTTCTTCTGAATGCAGGATGGTGGCTTCTTGCAACGCTTCCGCTTCTCAAGAATTACGAACAGAAGAACTATATCGAGAGACCGAAGCATGTGTTCCGTTCCAGCTTCGGAAGACTTGCGGGTACATTCAAGGAGATGAAGAAGCACAAGAAGATTTTTATGTTCCTTCTGGCATTTTTCTTCTATATTGATGGTGTCTATACGATTATTGAGATGGCAACGGCGTATGGAAGCGCTTTGGGATTGGACTCGACAGGACTTTTACTTGCGCTTCTTCTGACACAGATTGTAGCCTTCCCGTTCGCGTTAATCTTTGGAAGACTCGCGAAGCAATATGAGACGGGAAAACTAATCAAAGCGTGTATTCTCGCCTATATCTGTATCGCGCTTTTTGCCATTCAGCTGGACAAGCAGTGGGAATTCTGGGCGCTTGCGGTATGTGTAGGAATGTTCCAGGGAGCGGTACAGGCGTTATCGCGTTCCTATTTCGCGAAGATTATTCCGGCTGAGAAATCGGGAGAATTTTTCGGAATTTTCGATATTTGTGGAAAAGGCGCTTCCTTTATGGGAACTGCTCTGATGGGAATGTTCGCCCAGATTACGGGGAGCCCGAATGGGGGAGTTGCCATATTGGCGGTGATGTTTGTGATAGGATTTATATTGTTTGGAAAAGCGGAGAAGATAGAGAGCGGGAAATAAGGAATTGTTACGGAAGATATCAGAAGTTTATCCTGGTATCTTCCGTTTTCTTTTCTATAACTTCATTTCCTGCAATCTCTCCACAATCTCTGTAAATTTCATGCTGTTGGACGCTTTGACAAGAACGGTGTCTCCATGTTTGACAATCTTATCTATCTGCTCCAGAAAATGTTCTTTCGTCTCAAAGTAAAGGACAAGTTGTTCCGGATTGAAGTCCTGGGACTCTTTTCCTTCTCTTGCACCTTCTGCCATGTATTTGGCGAGAGGGCCGATGCAACAGATGATATCCACGCCTTTTTCCGCGGCATACATTCCGGTTTCAAAATGGAGGGAGTTCTCATTTTCACCTAGCTCTTTCATATCTCCGATGACGGCGATGGTGCGTCCGAGAGCATTCTTCAGAACGTCGATGGAAGCACGCATGGATACCGGGTTGGCATTATAGCAGTCATCGATGATGAGAAGGCTGTCTGTCTTTATTAAGTTGTTCCGTCCGGCTACCGGAACGAGGCTTGCGATTCCGGCTTTGATTTCATCTTTCGTAAGACCGAGCGCGCATCCTGCGGCGGCTCCGGCGAGTGCGTTGTATACCATGTGGTTGCCCGGAATATGTATTTCAGCAGTCAATGTTTCTCCCTCCGGAAGATGTAAGTTACAGGTTGTTCCTTTCAATCCGAGGGATTTGATATCGGAAGCATAGAAGTTATTCTGTTCGGACAGTCCGAAGAATACAGGCTTTTGACCTTTGACTTCCTGTACTGTACTTAATTTATCATCGTCTCCGTTCAGAAGAATCACCGGATTTTCATTCATATAATCGAACATTTCTGTTTTTGCCTTTAAGACGCCGTCCCGGTCACCGAGCGCTTCCAAGTGGCAATATCCGATATTTGTAATGATGCAGATGTCCGGACGGGCGATTTTCGCCAGGCAGTGCATCTGTTCGAATCCGTCGATTCCCATTTCAAGAATGGCAACTTCATGTTCTTCCCGGATATTGAAGATAGTAAGAGGAAGTCCTATCTCGTTGTTGAAATTCCCTGCAGTCTTCAGGACATGGTATTTTTGTTCCAGCACAGAAGCGACCATTTCTTTTGTGCTTGTTTTTCCGACGCTTCCCGTAATGCCTACGACTTTGATGTCGAGAGAGCGGCGGTAGTACGCGGCGATATCCTGAAGAGCCTGTACCGTAGAGGAAACAAGGATATACGGATGTTTTGCGTTCGGGAGTTCATGTTCGGAGAGGGTGCATAAGGCTCCCTGCTCCATGACTTGCGGAATGAAGGTATGTCCGTCTACCCGTTCTCCTTTTATCGGAACGAAGAGGAAGTCCGGCTCGATTTTGCGGCTGTCGATGGCAACTCCGCTGATTTCAGAATCCTGTATGGACGTATCGCCATAGTAGGTTCCGCCACAGGCATTGGCGATATTTCTAAGTGATAGATGTTTCATAAGGAAGCCTCCTTCTTATTGTTCTTTTAAGCTCATGCGATTAAGCAGTTTTTGTTTGACGTCGTATAATTTCTGGGAGAGGTCTACATAGACTTTGTGAGGGTAGAAGAGACGTTTCGTCTCATCCCAGAGCGTCTCTTTTTCCTTGGCGCAGTAAGCTGCAATTTCCATGACAGACGGAGACTGATATACACACTCCCCGTTGACAAATACCGGGACAAGGAGCTCGCGCACTTCGTAAGTACCGCCTTCCAGCAATGTTTTCTTCCATGTATCGACCGGGTCAAATAAGAGCAAATCTTCTTCCGGATTGATGACTTCATCAGCAAAACTTATGAGGTCTGCCTTGATTTTTCCGGTCTCTTTTTCATAGATACGGAAGATGGTTTTGTTGCCAGGGTTTGTAATCTTCTCCGTATTTTCCGATAACTTGATTTTCGGGATAAGAGTTCCGTTCTGGTCTGCGATGGCAGCCAGCTTGTAGACGCCTCCGAAGGAAGGGCAGTCCTTGGAAGTAATGAGGTGGGTTCCCACTCCCCAGGCTGTAATCTGTGCGCCCTGCATTTTCAAATCGTGGATTAAATACTCGTCTAAGTCGTTGGAAGCGGAGATGTACGCGTCTTCGAATCCGGCAGCGTCTAACATTTTACGCGCCTTTTTAGAGAGATATGCCAAGTCTCCGCTATCGAGACGGATTCCATAATTTTTCAATTCGATTCCCGAATCCCGCATCTCCTGGAATACGCGGATGGCATTCGGAACACCGGATTTTAACGTGTCGTATGTGTCCACGAGGAGGCAGCAGGATGCCGGATATAATTCTGAATATTTCTTGAATGCGGTGTATTCATCCGGGAAACTCATAATCCAGCTATGCGCGTGGGTTCCGCTGATTGGCACGTCAAATTCGGCTCCTGCAAGTACGTTGGAAGTGGCGGCACATCCGCCAATCATAGCGGCTCTTGCTCCATAGAGACCGGCGTCAGGGCCTTGCGCCCGGCGAAGCCCGAATTCCAGTACGCGGTCGCCTCCGGCGGCGAAGACAACCCGCGCTGTCTTTGTCGCAATAAGAGACTGGTGGTTGATGATATTTAAAATGGCAGTCTCCACAAGCTGCGCTTCCATAATCGGAGCGATGACTTTGATAAGCGGTTCTTTCGGAAAGACAACGGTTCCTTCCGGAATCGCATAGATGCTTCCGCTGAAATGAAAGCCGCTGATGTAGTGAAGAAATTCTTCGCTGAACATACCGAGACCGCGGAGATAATCTACGTCCTCATAAGAAAAATTCAGGTTTTTGATATAGTCAATGACCTGGTCAAGCCCGGCGGCAATGGAATATCCATTGTTACATGGATTGGCCCGGAAAAAGACGTCGAATACGACAAGGTCTTTTTCGTTGTTCTGAAAATAGCCTTGCATCATAGTGAGTTCATAAAAGTCAGTCAATAATGTTAAATTTCTACTGTTCATAGTATCGTCCTCTTTTGGCTGTGCCTAGAGCAGAGCCGCATTCTTTTTGATGGTTTCCTGGATAATATTCTGGCAGTAGGAGCCGAAATGCTTCTGTGTCTCTTTATCCAGTTCTTTGTAGTAAATCGGTGTTCCGTACTCCAGAATTACATGAGTTTTTTTGATTTTTGGGAAATGATTCTCAAAAATTTCCGCGGTATTGTTTAGCGACATTGGGATAACCGCGCATCCTGTTTTGGAAGCGATTTTGAAAGAGCCTTCCTTAAATGGCAGCATGCTGAGTTCTTCCCCTTTATTTCGTGTTCCTTCCGGGAAA
This sequence comes from uncultured Lachnospiraceae bacterium, assembly GCA_905197485.1. Taxonomy (GTDB): domain Bacteria; phylum Bacillota; class Clostridia; order Lachnospirales; family Lachnospiraceae; genus Faecalimonas. Next base: position 15,938 of record CAJJYZ010000023.1, read on the forward strand.
ATGCAGATGGAAACACCGTTCTTGATATATTCAATCGCTTTTAAAATTGTTTTTAAACCTTCTTTCGGATTCTCGCGGTCTAAGAACAGGCAGTAGAGATTTCGCATCCAGTTATTGAGGAGCGGGAAACGCTCCATTTCTTTCTTGGCAATGTAACCGGTCAGCCTCTTGCAGCGGGAGTAAGTCAGAAGAATATCGAAGAAACTTCTGTGGTTTCCGATGAAAAGAACCGGTTCGTCCGGCACGTTTTCTTCACCGATGACGGTGATTTTCACTCCGGTGAGCCAGAGGATGTAACGAAAGGCTCTTTGTACAATCCGAAGAGAACTGTAGTCTTTCTTCTCTTTATTAAATTTGCCGATTATCCATTCTGCCACAAGAACCGGGCTGAAAAGAATCAAGAATAAAATTACGCTTGAGGCAACGAATATAAAACGTATCATGATTTTCCTCCTAATATCTTCCATATAGATGTGAAATTTCCAGAAGATTTTCTGCCAGTTCTTCTGTAAGCGCGCCTTTTTTGTAACGCCATTCCCAGTTGCCGGAAGCGACGCCCGGTGTGTTCATTCGTCCTTCTTTGCCGATGCCGAGAAGGTCCTGAAGTGGGAAGACGGCATAGGCTGCAATCGTTCCGAGACAGGTGCGGATAAAGTCCATGTGGACAATACCGCCGTCCGTATTCATATAGCGCCGCACTTTATCTCTGGATGCTTCATTGACGGATTCGTACCAACCGCGGGTTGTATCGTTGTCGTGTGTGCCGGTATAGCAGATACAGTTTGTTGTTGTAAACTGGTGTGGAAGGAAGCTGCTCTCTCCTTCGGACTCGAATGCGAATTGCAGTACTTTCATCCCAGGGAAATGAAAACGGTCCCGAAGCTTCTCCACTTCCGGAGTAATCACGCCTAAGTCTTCCGCGATGATTGGAAGGTCGTCTCCCAAAGCTTTCTCGATTGCGAGGAAGAAATTTTCGTTCGGCCCCGGTTTCCACTTGCCGTTGATGGCGGTTTCTTCTCCGTAAGGAACGGACCAGTAAGCTTCGAATCCGCGGAAATGGTCGATTCTCAGATAATCTACCAGGTCTAATTGGTTGCGGATACGGGAAATCCACCAGCGGTATCCGTCTTTTTTATGAGTGTTCCAGTCATAAAGAGGGTTTCCCCATAGTTGTCCCGTCTCGGAGAAATAATCAGGCGGAACGCCTGCGACTGCCGTAGGAAACCCTTTGGAATCCAACTGGAATAAGTGCTGGTTTGCCCACACGTCGGCGCTGTCCATGGAGACGAAGATAGGAATATCTCCGATGATTTTCACCTGTTTTTTGTTGGCGTATTCTTTGAGCTCATACCATTCCTTGAAGAACAGGAACTGGACGAACTGATAATAATGAATGCTGTCTTTTAATTCCGTCTTCAGTTTTGTGAGAAAGGCGGTAGAAGGCGTCCGGTATTCTTTCTCCCAGGAAGTCCATGGGGCGCCGTCGTGGGCGTCCTTACATGCCATGAAAAGCGCGTAATCATCCAGCCAAAATCTGTTGTTTTCATAGAAAGAATCGTATTCCTCCAAGAGCATCTTGTCGGAGGTATGGCGGTAATTTTCATACGCTTTTTTTAGAATGTCCGTTTTCCATGGAATGATACTTCCGTAGTCGACCCGTTCTTCTGTAAATTCCGGGTGGGAAGTCAGGTCCTGACGCTCAAGAAGTCCAAGTTCTAAAAGATGCTCCGGGCTTATGAGGAGAGGCTGGCCGGCGAAGGCGGAGAAACTCTGGTATGGAGAGTCTCCGAATCCGGTAGGAGTAAGTGGCAGAACCTGCCACAGATGCTGTCCGGCTTTCCAAAGAAAGTCTATAAATTCATAGGCTTCTTTTCCTAAATCTCCGATTCCATACGGAGAAGGAAAAGAAGTCGGATGAAGTAAAATACCGGATACGCGCGGTTCCGGTTCGTAAGTATTTTCTGCTGTTTCAAATTTCATAGGTTTCATCCCTTCTTTTTTCCTTATGTAGGAATTCCTACGGGATTATTATACTAGAGTGGACATAAAAACACAAGAAAGATAATAGGATATAGGGAGGATACGGCATGGGGAAAATGCGTGAAAAAAAGGATATTTTATCTGGTATGCGTGTGGGTTCTCCTGACATCTTCTGCCTGTTCTGTCAGGGAGAAAAGCAAAGAGAAGGTACGGGACCTGGAATTCGTCGTTCTGCAGGAGGAAGAGATACCGGAAGAACTGAAAAAACGGATGGATGCAGAGCAGATGAAAGATTATCGAATGACGTATACCGAGCAGGAGAAACTTTATATTGCGAGAGGATATGGGGAACGGGAAACCGACGGATATCGCGTAAGAGTGAAGGAATGTTACGAGACGGAGAATACGATTTGCATTCATACCGAGCTTCTTGGACCGGAAAAGGGAGAGAAGCTTCGGAGGGAAAAAACGAATCCCCATGTAGTGATATCGCTTTCCGCTGTGGAAAAGCCTGTAATTTTTAATTAGAATTGTGGAAAAGATAGGAGAATATGTATGGAATTTCTTACAAAACAGATTCATATCAATGATGTCGGCAAGTCTATCGTGGACCAGTTTTACATTGACGATGACGTGAATGTGCCGGATAGCAAGGATGATATTGGAAGAATCGTGATGGGGAAGGGAACCTTGTCGGTGGAAGAGATACAGAGGATGGAGAATTATGTGCGGGTCAGCGGGAAATTATACTATGGGGTGCTCTATGTGACCGATAGCGGAGACCCGCATCTATCTTCTCTGAACGGAACGTGCTCCTTCGAGGAGATGGTGTATGCAGAAGGGACAGATACGTCTTATGTTGTGAGAAATACCGCGGTGGAGTTCTCGCCGTCGTTGATTCATTCGCGGAAGATGAGCCTGCGTGCGATGGTGGAGATTGAGATTGGGACAGAATGTGTGCAGGACGTAACGTTGCCGATAGATGTGGAGGAAGGGGAAGACTTTTATAAGAAGACGAAGAATCTGCAGCTCTTGCAGTTACATACTGCGAAAAAGGATACGTACCGTATCAAAGAGGAGATAAAGCTTCCGGGAACGAAAGAAAATATCGGAACGCTTTTGTGGAGCGAGGTGGAGAGCCGGAAGCTGGATACGAAGCTCGGAGAAGATGAACTGAACATTTCCGGAGAACTGATGCTCTTCTGCCTGTATGAATCCCCGGAGGGGAAAACGGACTGGATAGAACAGGTTCTTCCTTATAATGGAAGGGTAGCGTGTTCCGGAGCAGACGAGTCCATGTTCCATCATGTTCATACTTCTCTGGAAGATATCCATGTGGAAGTGAAAATGGATGAAGATGGAGAAATGCGTTCCATCGGAGTAGAAGGAACGCTGGAACTTCGGATTGCCATTTATGAGGAAGAAAATGTGGAAGTTCTGGACGATGTGTATTTGATTGAGAAAGAATGCCAGATAGAGCGGGAAGAAATGACATGTGAGGAACTGCTTGTACAGAATCATTTTAAATGCAAGCTGTCAGAACAACTGTCTTTGCCGGAGCTTCGGGAAGATATTCTGCAAATCTGCTGTAACAGCGGAAGGCTTCAGATTGAGAAGATGGAGGCCGCAGAGCATGGAATCCAAATCGAAGGAATCCTTCATCTTAGAATCTTCTATGTGAAAGAAAATGATGAAACTCCATTTGCAGTATGGCAGGGAATGGTTCCGTTTTCTTATCTGTTGGATTGTGAATCGGTAGAAGAAGGGGTGACGTTTGAGATTCAGCATGTATTGGAACAACTCTCGGTTTCTCTTCTCGGAAGCGGAGAAGTAGAGGTGAAAGCAGTGCTTGCATTCCATAGTCTTGTGAAACATCCGGTACGGACAGCGGTCATGACCGGGCTTACCATGGAAGAGATTCCGATGGATGAGAATGCAAGGCAGCCCGGAATCATCGGATATACCGTTCGGGAAGGGGAAGAACTTTGGGACCTGGCAAAGCGGTATCATACGACGATGGAGCGTCTCAGGGAAGTGAACGGACTGGAAAAGGATGTCGTAAAAGAAGGAGAACGGATATTGATTTTTAAAGAAAATATGAGTATACTCTAGGTATCATGTATACAAGATACAAAGGAGCGGACTATGGATAAATTAGAGCTTAAAGCATTGGCAAAGATTAACCTGGGGCTTGATGTACTGGGGAGACGGGAAAACGGATATCACGACGTACGGATGGTGATGCAGACGATTTATCTGTATGACCATGTGACGCTTGAGAAGACGAGAGAACCGGGAATTCATTTGGAGACGAATCTTTCATACCTTCCGGTAGATGAGAATAATATTGCCTATAAGGCGTCAAAGCTATTGATGGAGGAATTTCAGATACAGGAAGGCATGAAGATAAAGCTTCGGAAGTTTATTCCGGTATCCGCAGGTATGGCAGGCGGGAGTACGAACGCGGCAGCGGTACTGTTCGGAATGAACCGGATGTTTGAACTGGGGCTTTCGGAGCAGCAGCTGAAGGACCGGGGTGTGACGCTTGGCGCGGACGTGCCGTATTGCATTATGAGAGGAACTGTACTTGCAGAAGGAATCGGTGAGATTCTGACGCCCCTCTCTCCGATGCCGAAATGCTATGTTCTTATCGCGAAACCGGGTATCAGTGTTTCTACAAAGACGGTCTATGAGAAGTTTGATGCGTTGACGGAAGTCGCACATCCTGATATTGACGGCCTGATTCGTGGATTGGACGAAGGGAATCTCCATAAGGTCGCTTCTTCCATGGGAAATGTGTTGGAAGGGGTGACGATTGGAGAATATCCAGTCATCGAAGAAATCAAACGAACGATGAAACAGGAGGGAGCGCTCAACGCGATGATGAGCGGAAGCGGTCCGACGGTATTCGGTATTTTTGAAGACAGGAAGACGGCGAAGAGAGCTTATGACAAGATGAGGGAGAAGAAACTGGCAAAACAGATTTATCTGACCAATATACATAATACGAGAAGGAGATAAGGAAAAATATGGACGCTAACTTTACGTTAAATATGAATGAATATCTGCCTCTTCGAGACGTGGTATTCCAGACGCTTCGTCAGGCGATTCTGCGCGGCGAACTGAAGCCTGGAGAGCGGCTTATGGAGATTCAGCTTGCCAATAAGCTTGGGGTAAGCCGGACTCCGATTCGGGAAGCAATCCGGAAGCTGGAGCTGGAAGGACTTGTGATTGTCATTCCGAGAAGAGGGGCAGAAGTGGCGGATATCACCGAGAAGAGTCTGAGGGACGTTCTGGAAGTGAGAAAAGCGTTAGAAGAGCTGGCGGTCAATCTCGCCTGCGACAGAATGACGAAGGCACAGATGCATGATTTAAAAGAAGCGGCGAAAGAATTCGAGAAAATATTGAAGATTGATGATGTGACAAAGATTGCGGAGGTGGATGTGAAATTCCACGATGTCATTTTCATGGCGACGGATAATGAAAGACTGATTCAGCTTTTGAATAATTTCAGAGAGCAGATGTACCGTTACCGCGTGGAACATTTGAAGAAAAAGGAAGTACACGCCACATTGATTGCGGAGCATCAGGAGATTATAAGAAATATCGAACAGCGCAATAAAAAAGAGGCGGCGGAAGTCGTATGCCGCCATATCGACAACCAGGTTGCGGCGGTGATAGATTCCATCCGGACGAAACAATAATGATTTTTGGAATAGCCGGAGGATTTCCGGCAATACTCTTTCTAAATCACAGGAACAATAAGAGTTGATGATGAGATAGAAAGAGAGGATGGCATCATGAGAGAGAAACGAATCACGCGCAAGACAACCTGCATGGTAATTGCGATTTTAATCGCAGGAATCACAACCGGGATGGTGACGGAGCGGAGTCTTTGGAAAGTCGAGGCGAAGATGGCGGTGACGCAGCAGAAACTGGCGGAAGAAGTTCTGCGTTTTCATGTGTTGGCAAACAGCGACAGCGAAGAAGACCAGGCGTTGAAGATGAAGGTCAAAGAAGCGGTGATTTCTTATATGAAGGAAGAGCTTCCGGACGCGCAGAGCGTGGAAGAGACAAAAAAATGGACAGGCAGTCATGAGGAAGAATTGGAAGCGGCAGCAAGGAAGGTCATCGAAGAAGAAGGTTATGATTATGATGTGAAGGCGAATCTTACGACGAGTTATTTTCCGGATAAAACGTATGGGGATGTGACATTTCCGTCGGGATACTATGAAGCGTTGCGGATAGAAATCGGGGAGGCGAAAGGTCATAACTGGTGGTGCGTCCTTTATCCCAATCTCTGCTTCATCGATGCGGTTCATGCGGTAGTACCGGAAGAGGGAAAGCAGGAATTGAAGGCGGTGCTGGAAGAAGAGGAGTACGAGATGGTGACCGCCACATCCAAGTTTAAGATAAAGTGGTTTTTTAGAGGAGACAAAAACTAGGAGGAACAGATATGTATGCAATAAGAGAAAGAGTGAGATATAGCGAGGCAGACCATACAGAGCATTTGACATTAACAGGCGTTGTGAATTATTTTCAGGATTGCAGTACATTTCAGTCGGAGGATATTGGACTTGGGATTGATTTTCTGAAATCACATCAACGAGGATGGGTGCTTTCCTCCTGGCAGATTGTGGTGAATCGTTATCCGAAAATCGGGGAAGCAATCGAAGTCGGAACATGGCCAACCTCTTTTCAAGGACTTTACGGAACAAGAAATTTCGTGATGAAAGATGAAGAAGGCGAAATGCTTGCCTATGCCAATTCCGTCTGGGTATTTATGGATGTGAAAAAGGGACGTCCGACGAAGCCGGCAGAGGAGGAGATTCAGGCGTACCGGTTAGAGCCGGAATTGGAGATGGACTATGCGTCCCGAAAGATTACGCTTCCGGAGAATTGGGAAAATCTGCCGGAATTTCCGGTGAGAAAGTGTCAGATAGACACAAATGGCCATGTCAATAACAGTAGATATATCGAGATGGCGATGGAAGTGCTTCCGAGGGAGCAGTATTTAGGGCAGATTCGTGTGGAATATAAGAAATCAGCCGTATACGGAGATATCATTTGTCCGATGATACATAGAGAAGAAGGAAAAACAATCGTGAAACTTTGCGGAAGAGAAGGACAACTTTTCGCAGCAGTAGAATTTACAGGAGAAACAATATGATGAAATTAGGAAAAAAACAGATGTTGATGGTAGTGAAAAAGGTAGATTTCGGGGTGTACCTTGGAAATGAAGAGGAGAGGGTGCTTCTTCCGAAGAAGCAGGTGCCGGAAGGACTGGAAATCGGTGACCCTGTGGAAGTCTTTTTATATAAAGATTCTTCGGACCGTCTCATCGCTACGACAAACGAGCCGAAGGTAACGCTGGGTGAGCTTGCGGTTCTTACCGTAGCGGATACCGGAAAATATGGGGCATTCCTGGACTGGGGACTGGAAAAAGACCTGTTCCTGCCATTTCGCCAGCAGACGGCAAAAGTAGAAAAAGGAGACCAGTGTCTCGTGACGCTTTATATTGATAAGAGCGAAAGACTCTGTGCAACCATGAAAGTTTACGGGATGCTCCGTCAGGATTCCCCATATAAAAAAGATGACAAGGTGAAGGGAATTATTTATGATACAAGTCCGGAATTCGGTGTGTTCGTTGCGGTGGACAACCAGTATTCCGCTTTGATTCCGAAAAAAGAAGCCTATGGAAATCTTCGGGTAGGACAGACGGTTGAAGCGCGCGTAACAGAAGTAAAGGAAGACGGAAAATTGAATTTAAGCGTTCGTAGTAAGATTCCGGAGCAGATGGACAAAGACGCGAAGCTTATCTGGGAAAGACTGCAGAAATATGGTGGAGAGCTTCCGTTTACGGATAAGGCGGCTCCGGAAGTGATTCAGAAAGAATTCGGGCTCAGTAAGAGCGCGTTCAAACGTGCGGTAGGCCGTCTTCTGAAAGAAGGAAAGATTGGGATTACGGAAACGAGCATTGTGGAGAAACAGAGATAGAGGAGCAGTATGAATTTTGCACATTTACATGTCCATACGGAGTACAGTCTCTTAGATGGTTCAAATAAGATAAAAGAATATGTGGCAAGGGTCAAAGAGCTTGGGATGAACAGTGCGGCAATCACAGACCATGGCGTGATGTTTGGAGTGATTGATTTTTATCGGGCGGCAAAAGCAGAAGGAATCAAACCGATTCTCGGCTGTGAAGTCTATGTGGCGCCGGGCTCCAGATTCGAGAAAGAAGCGGGGACCAACGAGGCAAGATACTATCATCTTGTCCTTCTCGCGGAAAATAACCAGGGTTATGCCAATCTTGTGAAGATTGTGTCGAAAGGATTTACAGAAGGATACTATTATAAACCGCGTGTCGATATGGAGCTTTTAGAGCAGTATCATGAAGGCATCATTGCTCTCAGCGCCTGTCTTGCGGGGGAAGTGCAGAGAAATCTCACAAGAAGCATGTATGAAGAGGCAAAGCGGGCGGCACAGCGCTATGAAGAAATCTTCGGGAAAGGAAACTTCTTCCTGGAGCTGCAGGACCATGGGATTCCGGAACAGGGAATGGTGAATCAGCAATTAGTCAGACTTTCCGAGGAGACAGGGATTCCGCTTGTTGCGACGAACGACGTGCACTATACATTTGCGGAAGATGAAAAACCGCACGACATTCTTCTTTGCATTCAGACGGGAAAGAAACTGGACGATGAGAATCGTATGCGTTATGAGGGCGGTCAGTATTATGTGAAATCACCGGAAGAGATGGCGGCCTTATTTCCGTATGCCCTGCAGGCGTTGGAAAATACCCAGAAGATTGCAGACCGTTGTGATGTAGAAATCGAATTCGGTGTGACGAAGCTTCCGAGATACGATGTGCCGGATGGCTACACTTCCTGGGAATATTTGAACAAGCTTTGTTTTGAGGGGCTGGAGCGCAGATATGTTCCGGTGACGGAAGAACTCAAAGGGCGTCTGAACTATGAGTTGGATGTTATTCGAACAATGGGATATGTAGATTACTTCTTAATCGTGTGGGACTTTATCAAGTATGCGAGAGACCATGACATTATGGTTGGTCCGGGGCGAGGAAGCGCGGCGGGAAGCATCGTTTCTTATACCCTTGGAATCACAGATATCGACCCGATTAAATATCAGCTTCTTTTTGAGCGTTTCTTAAATCCTGAACGTGTATCCATGCCCGATATCGATATTGACTTCTGTTTCGAAAGACGTCAAGAAGTCATTGATTATGTGGTGAGAAAATACGGCTCCGACCGGGTTGTGCAGATTGTCACATTCGGTACGATGGCGGCGCGAGGCGTTATCCGGGATGTGGGGCGCGTGATGGACCTTCCGTATGCCTTCGTGGACAGCATTGCGAAGATGATTCCGACGGAACTGAATATGACGCTTACAAAGGCATTGAACATGAATCCGGAATTGAAAAACGTGTATGAAAACGATATGCAGGTCAAAGAGCTGATAGATATGTCGCTTCGTCTGGAAGGGCTTCCAAGACATACATCCATGCATGCGGCGGGCGTTGTTATCAGCCAGAAGTCGGTGGACGAATATGTCCCGCTGTCGCTCGGGGCGGACGGCGCGGTGACGACCCAGTTTACGATGACCACACTGGAAGAACTGGGGCTTCTGAAGATGGATTTTTTGGGACTACGTACCTTAACTGTGATTCAGAATGCGACAAGGCTTGCCGAGAAAAGCACCGGAAAAACCATTGATATGCACAAGATTGATTACAACGATAAAGCGGTGCTGGATTCTATCGGAACAGGAAAGACCGACGGAATCTTCCAGTTGGAAAGCAGCGGAATGAAAAGCTTCATGAAGGAGCTAAAGCCACAGAATCTGGAGGATATCATCGCCGGAATTTCCTTATATCGTCCGGGGCCGATGGATTTTATTCCGCAGTATATCAAAGGAAAAAATGACAAAGATTCCATTACATACGATTGCCCGCAGTTGGAGGCGATTCTGAAGCCGACCTACGGGTGTATCGTGTACCAGGAACAGGTCATGCAGATTGTACGTGACCTTGCCGGTTATACGCTCGGACGAAGCGACCTGGTGCGTCGTGCCATGTCGAAGAAGAAGGGAGACGTGATGCAAAGAGAACGTCAGAACTTCGTCTATGGAAATGAGGAAGAAGGAGTGCCGGGATGTATTGCCAACGGCATTTCCGAGCAGGTAGCGAATAAGATTTATGATGAAATGATAGATTTTGCCAAGTATGCGTTTAACAAATCCCATGCGGCAGCCTACGCGGTGGTGGCGTATCAGACCGCGTATCTGAAATACTACTATCCGGTGGAATTCATGGCTGCGCTCATGACTTCCGTAATTGACAATCCGGGGAAAGTCTCCGAGTATATTTACGCCTGCCGCCAGATGGGGATTCAGATTCTGCCGCCGGATATCAACAAAGGGGAAGGAAACTTCTCGGTAGACGGAGGAAACATTCGTTATGGTCTGACTGCGATTAAGAGTATCGGACGCCCTGTGATTGACGCGATTATCAAGGAGCGCGAAATTGGTGGAGAATTTACAACGCTCAAGAACTTTATCGAGCGTTTAAGCTCAAAAGAAGTCAATAAACGTACGATAGAGAACTTTATCAAATCAGGCGCCTTTGATAGCCTTGCAGGAACGAGAAAGCAGAAGATGATGATTTATATTCAGATTCTGGAGCAGGTGAATCAGGAGAAGAAGTATTCTATGAGCGGACAGATGAGTCTGTTCGACCTTGTGGAGGAAGACCAGAAAAGTGAATTTGATATTCCGCTTCCGGACGTGGGCGAATATGAGAAAGCGAATCTGTTTGCCTTTGAGAAAGAGGTGCTTGGAGTTTATGTAAGCGGACATCCTCTGGAGGAATATGAAGAGCGGTGGAGAAAAAGCATCTCTGCCACGACCCTTGATTTCCAGCCGGATGAGGATACGGGGCGTTCGAAAGTTCGGGATGGCTCAAGGGAAATCGTTGGAGGAATTATCGCTGCCAAGACGATTAAACATACAAAGACAAATAAAGTGATGGCGTTTCTTACATTGGAAGACCTGGTCGGAACGGTGGAGATTGTCATTTTCCCGAAAGACTATGAGAAGAACCGACAGTATCTGGAGGAGGATAAGAAAGTCTTTGTCAAGGGACGGGTTTCGGAAGAAGACGAGAGCGCAAGCAAATTAATCTGCGAATCCATCATTCCGTTTGAAGAGGTGAAGAGGGAGCTGTGGATTCAATATGAAAATAAAGCGGAGTTTTTACAGGAAGAACGGGAACTTTATCAGATGATTGGAGACGCGGAAGGAAGCGATACGGTTGTCATCTATTGTAAAGCGGAGAAGGCAATGAAGCGCCTTCCGGCGAACCGAAATGTGGGAATCAATCCGATTCTGCTCGGCAGATTGACGAACCGTTACGGAGAGAAGCGGGTAAAAGTAGTGGAAAAATCCATTGAAAAACAAGGATAGATGGGGTAAAATAAAACACGATATCGTTGTTTTTTAATCCGATATCGTGTTATCAAACAAAGAAAACTTGATTAGACTCAGGGGATGGAGGAACATAGATGGAAAACCAGATTAAAACAATCGGAGTATTGACAAGCGGTGGAGATGCGCCGGGAATGAACGCGGCGATTCGTGCGGTTGTAAGAACTGCACTGGCAAGAGGACTGAACGTACAGGGAATCCGCAGAGGATATCATGGACTCTTGAGAGAAGAAATCATCAGCATGAACGCGAGAGACGTATCCGATACGATTCAAAGAGGCGGTACGATTCTTCAGACGGCACGCTGCCAGGCGATGCGTACAGAAGAAGGGCAGAGAAAGGCGGCAGGGATTCTGAAGAAATACGGAATCGACGGTCTTGTAGTCATCGGAGGAGACGGTTCATTTGCAGGGGCGCAGAAGCTTTCTAATCTGGGAATCAACACCATCGGAATTCCGGGAACAATCGACCTTGATATCGATTGTACAGAATACACGATTGGATTCGATACTGCGGTCAATACTGCGATGGAAGCGATTGATAAAGTGCGTGATACATCCACATCTCACGAGAGATGCAGTATCATCGAGGTTATGGGTAGAGATGCAGGCTACCTTGCGCTGTGGTGCGGAATCGCCAACGGTGCAGAGCAGATTCTTCTTCCGGAAGAACATGACTATAATGAAGAGCAGATTATTGCAAATATTATGGAGAACAGAAAGCGCGGTAAGAAGCATTACATTATTATCAACGCGGAAGGTATCGGCGACTCGATGAATATGGCAAAGAGAATCGAGGAAGCGACGGGAATGGAGACACGCGCAACAATCCTCGGACACATGCAGCGCGGAGGAAGCCCGACATGTAAAGACAGAGTGTATGCGTCCATCATGGGTGCGAAAGCGGTAGAACTTCTCTGCGAAGGGAAGACGAATCGTGTCGTAGGATATAAACATGGAGAATATTTAGATTTTGATATTGACGAAGCGCTGAAGATGAAGAAAGTGATTCCGGAATATCAGTATAAAATCGCAAAAGATTTATCCATTTAATCATAAAGGAGACAGGGAACTTGTGTAAGAAACAGAATGCACCGATAGGGGTGTTCGATTCAGGCGTAGGAGGACTGACCGTTGTCAGGGAAATCATGCGCCATCTTCCAAATGAAAATTTAGTATACTTCGGAGATACGGCAAGAGTACCATATGGAAGTAAGTCCAAGGACACGATAATCCGCTTTTCCAGACAGATTATCCGCTTCCTGAAGACAAAGGATGTGAAGGCGATTGTAATCGCATGTAATACGGCAAGTGCCCTCGCTCTTGAGATTGTAAGACAGGAAATAGACATCCCGATTATCGGAGTGGTCGTTCCGGGAGCTAGAGCGGCTGTACGGGAGACAAGGAATAAAAGGATTGGGGTACTGGGGACAGAAGCGACGATTAAAAGTGAGATGTACACCAGATTGATGCAGCAAGAAGACGCGGACGTCTCTGTGGTAGGAAAAGCCTGTCCGCTGTTTGTTCCGCTGATTGAAGAGGGATTTGCGAAGCATCACATTACGAGAGAAGTGATTGACATTTATCTGCAGGATGTGAAAGAATCGGGAATCGATACGTTGATTCTAGGATGTACACATTACCCGCTTCTTCGCGACAGTATTGCAGAATATATGGGAGAGGACATTCATATTGTGAATCCGGCATATGAGACCGCGATTGATTTGCAAAGGATTTTACAGTCGAATGCACTGGATAATCGAGGGGATGGGGACGTTCACTATGAATTTTACTCCAGCGACGCGCCGGTGAAATTCAAGAATTTTGCCAATGCGATTCTCCCTTGTAATATCAACTGGATTGAACACATTAATATAGAAGAATATTAGGAGAGAAAATGACAAAAGAGGTATTGATTACGATTGCAGGAATGCATACGGACGCCATTGATAAAGGAGATTTAACAGATGGGCCAATTGAAGTCATTACTCCTGCTAACTATTTCTGCAAAAATGGGAAACATTACATCTTATATGATGAAGTTGCAGAGGGTATACCGGGAGTTACAAAGAATAAAATAAAAATTACCGGAGATAATCTCATCGAAATCATGAAGAGCGGGCTTACGAATACGCACATGATATTCGAGAAGGACAAGCATCACCTGACCAATTATAAGACGCCGTACGGACAGCTTATGATGGGAATTCATACGAAATATATGGAGGTGCAGGAAGAAGAGGACCGGATTTTTGTGGAGATTCATTATAATCTGGACGTCAATGAAGAGGCGCTTGCGGAATGTGAGATAAAGATTCATGTGCAGCCGAAGAGCGCGGGAATCGAAGTATAGCGGAAAGATACAACAGCATTACGGTAAGATAAAACGGCATCGGGATTCCGATGCCGCTTGTATTAATCTTCTTTTTCTTTTTTAAATCTTGCGAAAAATCCTTTTTTCTTCTTAGGAGTTTCGAGTCCTCCTCTTAATCCCTTCACGCTTGTGATATAGATACCGCTTACAACAGCTTTTACTTCTTTCTTAACCGGAATCAATGGGAAGATAGATTCTTCACACATAAGAGTCATAATCTTCGGTCCCACTTTCGCCTTTACAACAGGGACTTTAGAACGACGGAGATACTTCGGTGTATTCTCCACAACTACTGCCGGGAAGCCGGCTTCTTTGAGTTTCATTCTCTTCTTGTCGATAATAAGCATGGTTACATTCTGTGCAACTGCATCCAGCTTTTCCTGCTGCTCTGCCTGTTTTTTTTCCGCTTTCTTGCCAAAGAAATATAATGCGACTAAAGCGATTACTACAATAGCGGTAATCACAAGGAGTACGATTGTCCATGTTGGCATGATAAAATCCTCCTGAAAATATACTATGTATGATATTTACACTTGTAATATTGTATCATTCTTTTTCCTTAAGTGCAAGTCCTTTCCTTTTCCTCCGGGATATGATATAGTAGGCAAAGAAAACAATATAGAAGAGGTAAAATCATGAAAAGAAAAAGCGTTATTGCATTGATGTTAGCAGGCTGTCTGTTATTTACAGCCGGATGTGGAGGAGATAAGAAGAGTGAGAAAGGTCTTTCCAACGAATATGTAAAGATTTCACAGTATAAAGGAGTGGAAGTGGAGAAGGCGGAAGTGCCGGAAGTGACAGATGAGGATGTTGAGAATTCTATCCAGGCTGTGTTAAGCGAGCAGACAAAGCCGGTGACAGACCGCCCGTTAAAAGAGGGTGACATCGCACAGTTTGACTATACAGGAAAGTTAAAATCAACAGGGGAAGTGTTTGATGAGGGAACATTAAGTCTTGGAAACGGAGAGACTTATGTGGAAGGATTCGAAGAGGGAATCTACGGTCATAATCTGAATGAAACATTCGACATTGACGTGACATTCCCGGAAGGATATGGCGGTACAGAGAAACCGGAATTATCCAATGCGGAAGTCGTGTTTACGGTTACGATTAAGTCGATCGAGGAGAGAGTGGCAACAGAGCTGACAGATGAAGTTGTGAAGACCATCTCAAAAGAATCCAAGACAGTCAAAGAATATCGGGAAGAAGTTCGGAAGAACCTGGAGAAAAGCAACAAGCAGTCTGCGGAGTCTACGATGATGAACGATGCGTGGACGGAGATTATGGGGAATGCGGAAGTTGTGAAATATCCGGAAGACGAGCTGAAAAAAGCGGAAGAACAGATGGACAAGCAGATGAAAACGATTATGGAACAAACTTATGGCATTTCCTTTGAAGACTATCTGGAGCAGACAGGAACAAAAGAAGCAGATTACAAGAAGCAGATTACAGAGATGGCAAAAGAATATGTAAAACAGATGCTTGTCGTAGATGCTATTGCAGAGGAAGAAAATCTGGAGCTTTCCGATAAGGAGTACGATAAAGAGATTGAGAAGTTTTCAAAAGAAAACGGATATACAAGCTCAGAGGAACTCTTACAGTCATGGGGAGAAGAGCAGGTCAAAGACTCGATTCTCCAGAATGAAGTGTTAGAGTGGGCAGTAGATAATTGTAAACTTGTGGAAGAGAAACAGGCAGACACTTCCAAGACAGACGAAGAAAAATAAAAGTTCTATCAGAAGCCTGCAAAACGACATGTTTTCCTTCCATTGTGATAAGGAGGTATGCGTCATATGATGTTGGAACAAAAAACAACGGAATTTCTGGAAACATTATCTTCCTCTGCACCGGTTCCCGGTGGCGGAGGCGCTTCTGCGACAGTCGGAGCCTTTGCGGCGGCCCTTGGTATGATGGTGGCGAATCTGACGGTTGGAAAGAAAAAATACGCGGAAGTAGAGGAAGAAGTCATCGGCATTCGTGGAAAGCTGGAGGAGTTCAGAGACAGGCTGGTAACATTGGTGGACCAGGATGCGGAAAGTTTTGCGCCTCTTGCGAAAGCTTATGGGCTTCCGAAAGAGACGGAGGAGCAAAAGTCGGAAAAAGAACGTGTGATGGAGACGGCGCTCTATGATGCGAGTATTGTGCCGCTTCAGATTATGGAGATGGTATTCGAGGCGATGAAATGTTTGAAGATTCTGGGAGAAAAAGGAAGCCGTCTGGCAGTCAGCGACGTCGGAGTTGGAATTTTATTCGCAGAGGCGGCGCTGGAAGGCGCATCTCTTAACGTATTTATCAATACGAATATGATGAAAAATAACGAGCAGGCAGAAGAACTGAACGGTATGGCAGACCGATTGATTTCGGAGGGGCGGAAACTCAAAGAAGACGTATATCGGAATGTCATGGGACAGATTCGTTAAAAAACGTTAGTCAAGGATAGAAGGAAACGAAAAAGACAGGAGGAAAGACATGAGCGTACAGATGAAGGGAATGGATGTGGCAAACGCCATGAAAGAATCATTGATTGCAAGAGTAGAGAAATTGAAAGAGCAAGGAGTCGCGCCATGTCTTGCCATGGTTCGGGTTGGAAATCGTCCGGATGATATGTCTTATGAACGAGGTGCGAAAAAGAGGCTGGAATCTGTAGGAGTTTCCTATCGGGTGGTAGAGTTACCGGATGATATTTCCCAGGAAACATTTGAGGCAGAATTTCGAAAAGTAAACGAGAATCCGGAGGTTCATGGAATTTTGCTGTTCCGTCCGCTTCCGGAACAGCTTAACGAAGAGCCAATCAAGAGGATTCTGAACCCGAAGAAAGATATGGATGGTATGACTTCGGAAAATATCGCGAAGATATTTGCGGGTGATGAAAGCGGATATGCACCTTGTACTGCGGAAGCAGTTATGGAGATGCTGGACTACTATCAGATTGACCTGACAGGAAAGAAAGCAATTGTGGTTGGACGGAGTATGGTAGTCGGAAGACCGCTTGCCATGATGTTCCTGAAAAAGAATGCGACAGTCACCATGTGTCATACAAAAACAGTAGAACTTGCAAAGACATGCCGGGAAGCAGAAGTGCTTGTGGCGGCGGTTGGAAAAGCAAGAATGATTACGGCGGATATGGTGAAAGAAGGCGCTGTCGTAGTGGATGTTGGAATCAATGTGGATGAGCAGGGAAATCTGTGTGGTGATGTGGACTTTGAACAGGCAGAATCACGAACGTCCTATATCAGTCCGGTTCCGAAAGGCGTCGGCAGTATTACGACATCGGTGCTGGCAAAACATGTCATACGTGCAGCAGAAAAAACGATAGAATGTTAAGAAGAAAATTCCCTTGTATTTTATGTGAGAACAGGAAATGCAGGGGAATTTTTGCTAAGAATAAAAAGCACAGAAGAAGGTGGCAAAATGTTAAAAATACTACTGTTTGCGATATATCTCGCATTGATTCTCATGGTGATTTTCATAGAACGGAAACGCCCGACAGAAGCGCTTCTGTGGGTAGTGATTATGATGTTTCTTCCGTATTTTGGAACCATTCTCTATCTCATTTTCGGAAGTACCGTAGCGATAAAACTAACAGCGCTCATCCGGACCAATAAATTGAAAAAGCAGCCGGGGTATCAAAAGTTACTGCCTGTATTTACGGTGGATGAAAGTATCTTGTCGGATGAAGACAGACAGGTGGTTCGCTTTAATAAAGTTTACAATGCCAGTGAAATTACGTGTTATGAGAAGGCGAAGTTTTTCATCAATGGAGAGACGCATTACCGCCAGTTGTTTCATGATATTGAGCATGCAAAAACATGTATTTTTATCGAGTTTTATACGATTCATCACGATATGATTGGAGAGCAGCTTGTGGATGCGCTTGCACAAAAAGCAAAAGATGGAGTGGAAGTCTGGGTAATGTGTGATTTTATCGCCAATCTTGGAACTCCGAAAAAGATGTTTCAGCCTCTGGTAGAAGCGGGAGGGAAAGTGGTTCGTGTGAAACCATATTTTACTCATTATCGAAGCCATAGAAAAATCGTTGCGATTGACCATAGGATTTCTTATATTGGCGGTATGAATATCGGAAAACAATATGCCAATATGGATGAGGTGAAAAATCCATGGCGCGACACGCAGATTCGTCTGGAAGGCGCATGCACTTCTATCCTGGAACAATATTTTCTGACAGACTGGCTTTGTTCGATTCCTCATAGAGACTGGAAATACACGATTCACTATATGCAGAATATCTCTTTCCCATCTCAAAAAATGACACATGCATGCTGTCAGTTCATCGTGGGTGGGGTAGACACCGATAAAGAAGCGGTCAAAATGTGCTATCTCAGCATGATTCGAAGCGCAAAAGAAAGAATCCGGATTCAGTCCCCATACTTTATACCGGATGCCTCCATTCTGGATGCCCTCAAGACGGCAGCGGCTTCCGGCGTGCAGATTGAGCTTATGATTCCGGGAATCAAGGCGAGTTTCTTTCTGGACCCGGTCACAAACTATTACAGTGCACAGCTTTTGGAGTATGGAACAAAAGTTTATAAATATCATGGATATATTCATGCGAAGACGATGATTATCGACCAGGAACTTTGCTGTGTTGGCTCTGTCAATATGGATATGAGAAGCCTGATGGTAGATGACGAGGTATGCGGCGTGTTCTATGAGAATGAGCTTGTGAAAACGTACAATGAAATCTATAATCGGGATATTGAAGCATGTACTCCTTATACGTGGGAAGACTTTCAGAAACGAGGAAGAAAAGAAAAACTGCTGGAAAGCGTGTTCTTGCCGTTTGCGCCGTTGATGTAGGGGGGATGTGTATGAATTCCTATGAAAAAATATATGAAGTAATTAAGCAGATACCAGAAGGAAAGGTAGCATCTTATGGTTAGATTGCAGAGCTGGCCGGAAATCGCAGATGGGTGAGAGTAGTAGGCTATGCCCTTTATGCTATCTCTCTTGGAAGCGACATTCCATGGCACTAGGGAATGACAAAAGGCAGAAGAGTATGACTTTGACCAAGAACATATAGGAAGGAGCTAGAAGTGTATGGGAATTTGGAAAAATGTGACCGATACTTTTTCGGAAGAAAGAAGACATTATTCAAATACATATTTAGAAATATGTGAGGTTTATGATGAAGCTGTTGAAGTGAGTGTATTTTCAGCAGTTAATAATCCGTATGAAATTTATGTTTCCTATGGAATCATGTATGGAATTATTTATTGCAGTCAGGAAGAGGCTTATGAAAAGTTTGAGGAAATTAAGAGTGTTCTTGAAAATGACTATGAAGAAAATAAAGAACCGTCAAATGAATTTATAAATGCATTCATAGAAACATACGGGGGGTGTTTGCCGAATGATGTATTATTTGATGTATCATCATTATTTGAATTGTTTTAGCATAGCTTTACTCCCCAAACATGGATATTAGAGTGCCATTTAAAATGATTGAAGGAGAGCATATCGAAGAGCGCGCGGTGGAGATTGCGAATTATATTATCGAGAATCAGGAGACAGTGTGGCATACGGCGAAACAGTTCGGAGTTAGCGAGAGTACTATGAATATAGACGTAACAAAGTAGGTGGGAGTGTGAAAGCTGTGTATGTAGTGTGGTAAAATAGGAAAATTTGTTGGAAAAGACTGGTGATGGCCAGTCCTTTTCTTTTGGGCGATTTTATTGTGTTATGGATAGAAATCGGTTAAAATAGAACAAAGAAAGCAGGTAAAAAAATCATGACTAAAACTTTTTTGTGGATAGAAGACCAAAAAGGAAAAGCAAGCTATACATTTTGGGAAAATTTTATGAAACAACTTTCTCCGAATATAATCGTTGAAAGTAAAAAGAATAATAGCGAGTTAGTAAAAGCAGTAAAGTCATTACAAGATGAAGAAAATAAATATATAATTGTTTTTGATAATTCTTTCGATAATCTACAGGTTGTAAAACTGTATTGAATGTATTATATTTTCCTGACAAGGTGTTTTGCTTAAAAGAATGTGGAAATAATGCTTTGGAAATATTATATGGTTTTGATAAGGGGAATGTATATAGCGAATATGCAATGAGTCCTTTTGATATGGAACGAGTGAAGGTTCAGATTGGAGAATGTAAAGTGATTGAGGATTATGAAGAATTAAAGGAGTGGTGGGAAAATGAAGAGTAGACCGGTTGTAATGAAACATTTTTCAACAGTGCACACCTCGTTCGTGGTAGATTTTACATTCACTAATAATATCACAATTTTAATGGGAGATTCAGGAACAGGAAAGACAGCAACATTTTCGTCTATCAGAGAATGTATGGCGATTAATCCTCAAATTTTGTGTTTGGATAATTATGACTACCAGAAAGATATAAAAGAAATAATCAGACAGACAGAGGAAAAACTTGTTGTCATTGATAATGCGGATATTTTATTAGATGACGATACAAGGAAGTATATTTCGTTAGATGATAAGAATCAGTATTTGATTATCGGAAGAAATCCGAAGAATTTGTTTGCAACGAAAGAAAATTTGTTTGAATTAGTAAGTGAAAAAGTCGGAGAGCAGACGGTGTTTATGATAGAACCATATTTATAGAAAAGAAAGTATCTGAGAGAGTGACATACGAGGTGTTATGAAAGATAAATGGATTTTCGAAAAAAGAATTGAATAAGGAGTATATTGAACTTCTGAGTGCCGAAAGAAATGCATAAGATAAATTTTGGACATTGGAGAAATGAATCCTTCAAGATAAGAAGGATTGTGGTGTGCAGTGTGAAACGAGTTGGGTGAATTAATTTTATAATATGTTATCGTTGTTAAACAAAGGGGCAATTACATTAGAAGATTTAAGTGATTTTAGCGATGACCTTAAGGAGATGATAGCTCACTTTTATAAGCAGAAGTAATTTACAAGAAATTCTTGTTGCCTCACTTATATGAAGGTGGTGTATTGAGAAAGGAGCAAATATGGAGTTAGACAATAAACTTCACATCATAGATTCCACAGAATTAGCTAGAATGGAAGAAAAGATAAGTAAGAAAAAAGCGATTGAATTATTTGAAAATGGATATTTGGATAAGTATGAAGCAGGAACATTTCAGATGCTTGCAGCTATTCATAAATACCTATTTGACGAGATATATGAGTTTGCAGGAGAAATACGAACTGTAAATATTGTAAAAGGGAATTTCAGATTTGCGCCGGTGATGTACTTACATGCGGCTATTGAAAATGTTGAGAAGATGCCGCAATCAACATTTGAAGAAATTATTGAAAAATACGTAGAGATGAATATTGTGCATCCATTCAGGGAAGGCAATGGAAGAAGCATGAGAATATGGCTTGATTTGATTTTGAAAAAAGAGTTGAATATGGTCATCGATTGGAGGGCAGTTGATAAAGACGATTATTTACTCGCAATGGAACGAAGTCCAATTAAAGATATTGAAATAAAATATGTTTTAAAACAGGCTCTGACAGATAAGGTTGGAGATAGAGAAGTATATATGAAAGGAATAGACCATAGCTACTATTACGAGGGATATATTCTATATAAAGCAGAGGAATTATAAACATAGAAGACATACATTCAGCATACTCCTTTATGTCTCTGCATAGATTGTATAAACAAATTATGCAGGGGTTTTTATGAAAGATTATATCGAAGAGCGCGCGGTGGAGATTGCGAATTATATTATTGAGAATCAGGCGACGGTGCGGCAGACGGCGAAGCAGTTCGGAGTTAGCAAGAGTACGATACATATAGATGTAACAAAAGAGGTGTTTTTGTGAAGGTTGTTTATGAGGTGAGGTAAGAGTGTTTAGTGGGGTTAAGACTTTTATATGTAACAACACGTGTTCAAAAGGTAAGATTTAAGCGAAAAAAACCTCGTGACCATGAGAAAAATAAAAGCAAAAAGTATTCTGTGATAAAGTATAAAGGATTAGAAGAGAAAATGTCTCTTCTAGTCTTTTTTAGTGAGAAAGTAGTTGGTGTGTTTGCTTTTGAAGCTATAAGAAGTATAGTAAAATTTGCACCGGATGGAACAGGATACCGTACTAAGATTATATTTGCTAAAGAGAAACTAGTGATAGATAGAATGTCGGATATTCGGCTACGATTTTTTAATAGAGATTGAGAAAGTTTTTCTGATAAAGTGTAATAATATGCGGTTGTATGCTTGGTAGAAAAATCCGTAGGAATTAAAATTTTTTGTTTTATGGAAAGATTATAATTATGATATACTGAAAGAAAACGATAAATTAGAATTGAACAAAATCGCTGCGCGATGGCCTGCCAAGGCTGTGGTATAGCGATTTTCTTTTTCCTATAACAAAACAGTGGAAAGCAAGTCCTAAAAGTAGTATTGTTAAGTCACCACAACGAAACAATCAAACAGGATCGACCTTCCCACTGCCTATGAAAAGAATACCACCCTTCC
>CAJJYZ010000024.1 GCA_905197485.1 uncultured Lachnospiraceae bacterium
GATGGGACATTTTCCCTTGGGGTATATTAGGACATTATCATAAATGGTTTATAAATAATCAAAGAATATAAAAAGAGGTCTTGTTTTTTTATGAAATATGTGATAAGGTAAACAAGATTAAAAATTGAATGACTGAAAAGATAGAGGCGCGATGATAATGAGTAAGATTTGACATAAGGCTGGACAGGCTGTGAAATCAGAAAGGTAGAATCGCCGAAGAATTGTTTCTTTGTCCGAGAAACTTTTCTGGGATGTCGCAGAAGATGCGGCGTACTGTCACAGGTGTGGAGAGCTATCAAAGATTATAGATTTATATTTTTAAAAAGGGAAGCCGTGAACATATCTGTGTGTTCATGGCTTTTTTTACACACTTTTTTCAGTAGTTCAGAAAAAAGAAAGAAAAGAGGAATGAAAGATGAGAAAGATTTCAAAGAAAAAAGTATTAGCAGTTATAAGTTGTGTACTGCTATGTGTACTGATGTGTTCTCTGACTGTGTTTGCTGCAGAGGGAGAAGTGCCGGATACAAAATATTATGCAACATTTTGGGGATTAATTCCACCGATTGTTGCAATTGCGTTGGCGCTGATAACAAAAGAAGTATATAGTTCGTTGTTTGTGGGAATTTTGGTAGGCGCATTGTTGTATTCTGAGTTTTCTTTTGAAGGAACCGTTGTACATATTTTCCAAGGCGGAATTATCAGTGTTCTTTCAGATAGCTATAATGTGGGGATTCTCGTATTTCTTGTGATTTTAGGAGCGATGGTTTGCCTGATGAATCGAGCAGGAGGTTCGGCTGCGTTTGGCCGATGGGCGAGTGAACATATCAAATCACGTGCAGGAGCACAGCTTGCTACAATTGCATTGGGTATCTTAATTTTTATTGATGACTATTTTAACTGTTTAACCGTCGGAAGTGTGATGAGACCGGTAACAGATAAACATAATATTTCACGCGCAAAACTAGCATATTTGATTGATGCAACAGCCGCTCCTGTATGTATTATTGCGCCGATTTCTTCTTGGGCAGCAGCGGTAACAGGATTTGTAGAAGGAGAAGATGGATTTTCAATTTTTATTCAAGCGATTCCATATAACTTTTATGCATTGCTTACAATTGTGATGATGATAGGCATGGTAGTAATGAACTGTGAATTTGGTTCTATGAAAGTACATGAGAATAATGCAAGAAAAGGAGACATTTATACAACAGAGAGTCGTCCATATTCCAATGCTTCCGAAGAAGAAATTGGAAGAAAAGGAACGGTGATTGACTTGGTAATTCCGATTTTTTCTTTAATTGTATGTTGTGTCATTGGAATGATTTATACAGGTGGCTTTTTTGAAGGAGCCAGCTTTGTGGAAGCGTTTTCGAATAGTGATGCATCTGTAGGATTGGTACTTGGAAGTTTCTTCGGTTTGATTATTACGATTGTTTTATATATGGTTCGTAAAGTATTGAAATTCAGTGATTGCATGGCATGTATTCCGGAAGGATTCAAGGCAATGGTTCCGGCAATCATGATTCTCACGTTTGCATGGACCTTGAAAGCAATGACAGATAGTCTTGGAGCAGCTGCATTTGTAGCAGAAGGTGTAGAAAAATTAGCTGGTGGATTGATGGGATTTTTACCTGCGATTGTATTTATCATAGGTGCATTCCTTGCATTTGCAACAGGAACATCTTGGGGAACATTTGGAATTTTAATACCGATTGTTGTTGCTATTTTTGCGGAATCAAATCATGAATTGATGATTATTTCTATTTCAGCTTGTATGGCGGGTGCAGTTTGTGGAGATCATTGTTCACCGATTTCTGATACAACGATTATGGCATCGGCAGGAGCGCAGTGTGATCATGTAAATCATGTGTCCACACAGATTCCATATGTTGTAACGGCTGCGATTGTTTCTTTTATAACGTATATTATTGCAGGTTTTGTGCAGTCTGCATGGATTTCACTTCCGATAGGAATTGGTTTGATGATTGAAACAATTTGTGTGATGAAAAAAGTAAATAAGTAGAGAAAAACGAAACCGGTGTAGCAAAAAGCAATACCGGTTTTTGGTTGTCAGTATATTAGGAATGTGTTACGATATAATAAATATATCGAAGAATTGTATATTCGATAAAAGAAAATATAAGGAGGCCTGATGATGAAATTAGATATGCATTGTCATGTGAAAGAAGGCTCCATTGACAGTAAAGTAAGTCTGGATGAGTATATTACCTTGTTAAAAGAGCAGGGATTTCAGGGAATGCTCATTACAGATCATAATACGTATAACGGATACCGCTATTGGAAGGACCAGATACGAGGAAAACGGCATACGGATTTTGTCGTTCTAAAAGGAATCGAGTATGATACGTGTGACGCGGGGCATATTATTGTAATTATGCCGGAGGGCGTGCGTATGCGTCTTTTAGAGGCAAAGGGACTTCCGGTTACAAAGTTGATTGACTTTGTACACAAAAACGGCGGAATTTTAGGACCTGCTCACCCATGCGGAGAAAAATATCTGAGTTTGGTGAATACGAAAGGTTATCAGAAGAATCCGGAAATCATTCAAAAGTTTGATTTTATAGAGGCGTTTAATACATGTGAGCCGGACGAATCGAACCGGGCGGCATTCGAACTGGCACAAAAATATGGGAAACCAATGTTCGGAGGAAGTGATTCCCACAGACAGTCTTGCGTGGGGCAGGCTTATACGATTCTGCCGGAGGATGTAACGTGTGAGACAGAGCTTATTACGCTCATCCGCAAGAAACCGAATCTGGAAGCCGGGGGAACGATGCACGTGAAGGCTTCCAAAGAGATTATGGGTCCGGTAAGCAAAGCGCTGACGTATTCCTTCTGGGTATATAATAAGGGAGGAGCGGTGGCAAGGTCCTTTAAGAGAAGAGCGAAAGGCAGGGAAGAGAATCCGGCAGACCCGATTGACCCGATTGAAGCAGAATACTTGAAAGAGAAAGCGAAGAAGAGTCAGAAAGGGCGGCTGGAATACCGCAGTTCCATGTGGGAAGAAACGATTCAGAAGAAAAAAGAAGAGAAGAAATACAAAAAAGAGAACAGACATTGAAAAGCAAGAAAAATTATGCTATAATGATTCGAATTTAATAGAGAGCAGTCAGGTGTCAGAGCAGATGATGAGAGATTGTCTGGCTCTGGTGAAAAGGGAAACAGGTGAGAATCCTGTACGAACTCGTCACCGTAATAAGGGAGTTGATGCCGCAATATCACTGGGAAACTGGGAAGATGGCAAAGACTATGAGCTTTGAGTCGGGAGACCTGCCTGGCTGTTGTACGGAAGCATGTGCTTCAGACCACGAGTAACTGGTTGTACGTGAAGAGTTCAGTTGAAGAATTACTTTGCTGATTATTTTTTGTGTACAATCCTTTGCCATTTGGCAAAGGATTTTTTGCGTTAGAAAAACAAAGGAGCCGGGCGAGAAGAACTGTTTTCGTGAATAAGAGAAAAGGAGAGAAAAAAGATGAAAAAGAAAATGGTTATGGTACTTCTCGCTATGGCTATGACAGGCAGTTTTGTTATAACCGGATGTGGAGGAAACGACAAAAAACAAGAACAGACAAAGCAGGAAGAGACACAGAAAGATAGTAGCGCAGATAAAAAAGCAGCAGATGAAGTTGCAGATTTAATCGATGCAATTTACGTACAACAGAGAACGGATGAGACAGATGAACAGTGTAAGAAGGCAAAAGAAGCTTGGGACAAACTGACAGACAAACAGAAAGAACTGGTAGAAGGAGAATTCGCTTCACCGGATTACTTCGGAGCAGATACGGGAGACGCATCGAAGGATGACCCTCGAAATCAGGATGAAATCGGAGAAAATGAGATTCTTGTTGTAAGTTTTGGTACTTCGTTTAATGACAGCAGGGTACAGGATATCAAAGGAATTGAGGATGCAATTCAAACAGCGAATCCGGGTTGGTCTGTCAGACGTGCATTTACAGCACAGATTATTATCAATCATGTGCAGGCAAGAGATGGAGAGCAGATTGATAACATGGAGCAGGCTTTGGAGCGTGCAGTAAAAAACGGAGTAAAAAATCTGGTTGTACAGCCAACACATTTGATGCATGGCGCAGAGTATGATGAGCTGATGGAAGTAGTAGAGGCGTACAAAGATAAATTTGAGTCTGTCAAAGTAGCAGAACCGCTTCTTGGTGAGGTCGGAAAAGACGCGACGGTTATCAATGCAGATAAAGAGGCGGTTGCCAAAGCAGTAGTAGATGCCTCAATCAAAGAGGCTGGATTCACGGATGTGAATACTTCTAAAGAGGAAGGTACAGCATTTGTATTCCTTGGACATGGAACTTCACATACGGCGAAAGTTTCCTATAGTCAGATGCAGACACAGATGAAAGAGTTAGGTTATGAGAATATGTTTATCGGAACCGTAGAAGGAGAGCCGGAAGAGACTTCCTGTGAAGAAGTGATAAAAGCGGTATCTGAAGCCGGATATAAAAAGGTAGTGCTTCGCCCGCTTATGGTTGTTGCAGGAGACCATGCTAATAATGATATGGCAGGAGCGGAAGAAGATTCCTGGGCAAGTATGTTTGAGGCATCCGGAAAGTTTGAATCTGTAGAATCTCAGATTACCGGATTGGGTGGAATTGATGCCATTCAGAAAATTTATGTGGAACATACTGCAAATATGATGAAATAACAGAGGGAAAATATGAGAAAAAAGATTACGGCAATCGCCAGTTTGTTATTGGCTGGAATGTTGGTATTCGGAGGCTGTGGGGCAAAGAGCGAGCAGCCGAAGGAAACAAAAAAAGAACAGACAGAAGAAAAAAATGCGAAGAAGGCAGAATTAGAGGACGGTACATATTCCGCGGACTTTAAGACAGATAGCGGGATGTTTCATGTGAGCGAAGCGTGCGATGGAAAAGGAACATTGACCGTAGAAGACGGAGAGATGACGATTCATATTTCGCTTGCGTCGAAAAAGATTGTGAACTTGTATCCGGGTCTTGCAGAAGATGCAGAACAGGAAGGGGCAGCAATTTTAGAGCCGACAATTGATACGGTTACCTACGAAGACGGTGCGACAGAAGAGGTGTATGGATATGATGTTCCGGTTCCTTCTTTGAATGAGGAATTTGACCTTGCGCTTATCGGGACAAAAGGCAAATGGTACGACCACAAAGTATCGGTATCCAATCCGGTGGCTAAGGAGTCGACAGCAGCTCTTGCAGATGGAACATATGAGATGGAATTGACCTTTGAAGGTGGAAGCGGGAAAGCCAAGGTACAGTCTCCTGCGATTGTGACAATAAAAGAAGGAAAAGCGACTGCGAAAATAGAATGGAGCAGTCCAAATTATGATTATATGCTTGTAGGCGGAGAGAAATATCTTCCGGTGAATACGGAGGGAAACTCGGTATTCGAGATTCCTGTCACTGTGTTTGATGAACCGATGGACGTAGTAGGAGATACCGTTGCCATGAGCGAACCACATGAGATTGATTATAAGCTTACATTTCATTCAGACAAGGTAAAAGAGGCAGAATAAGAGGATAAGAATATGTGGGGAAGAAAAAAATCAAGAAAATGGATTTGTCTGATTTTAACAGGACTGTTGGGGCTTTCGGGCTGTGACAGTCCTTCTTCCAATTCAGGGAAAGAGCAGGTGAAGGAATCCGCTTCCGAATTGGTTCATGAAAGCTGCATGGAGCTTCATTACGCAGAGAATTTTCAAGTGGACTATTATCAGGGCGGATATACGATGCTTACAATGCCGATGGAAGGAATGCAATTTCTGGTTGTACCGGAGGGAAAGCGTGTGCCGAAGAACTTGGAAGAAGAAGTCGTGGTACTGAAACGTCCGATTGAAAATATCTATCTTGTCGCCTCTTCGGTGATGGATATGTTCAGTGAACTACAAGCTCTGGATACGATTGCATTTTCGGGTCAGAAAGAAGAAAACTGGTATATTGAAGAAGCGAGAAAGGCGATGGAGAATGGGGATATCGTATACGCAGGCAAGTATAATCAACCGGATTATGAAAGAATTGTAACAGGAGAGTGTTCACTGGCAATTGAAAACATGATGATTTCCCATACCCCGGAAGTGAAGGAGAAGCTGGAAGAATTCGGAATACCGGTGATGATTGAACGTTCCAGTTATGAGTCGCATCCTCTGGGAAGAGTGGAATGGGTGAAGTTTTTCGGAGCGCTTCTAGGAAAAGAAGAGGAAGCGGAGAAGATTTTTGAGGAACAGGAACAGATACTCAAAGAAGTACTATCTCAGGAAAATACAGGAAAGACAGTGGCATTTTTCTTTGTCACATCCAATGGGATGATTCAGGTTCGTCAATCCAATGATTATATTCCTAAGATGATTGAACTGGCAGGCGGGAAGTATATTTTCCCGAATCTCGGAGATGAGGAGACAAAACGTTCGACCATGAATATGCAGGTAGAACAGTTTTATGATGGAGCGAAAGAGGCGGACTATCTTATTTATAACAGTTCCATAGACGGTGGAGTGAAAAATAAGGAAGAACTATTGGAAAAATGCGAAGTGCTGAAGGACTTTAAGGCAGTCAAAGAAGGAAATGTCTGGTGCACTTCTAATAATATGTATCAGCAGTCCCTTTCGATTGGTTATCTGATGGAAGACGTGAACCGGATGCTGCACGATAAAACCGAAGATATGCATTATCTGTTCCGATTAGAGTAGGAGAAGGAGAAAAACATGACAGAAAAAAGAAGAGTGAGATATACAATCGTTTTTATCGTGTTATGCATGGGAGTCGTTGTATTTCTAGGGTTAAATGCATGCATTGGAAGTGTATCATTTGCCTGGTCTGATATTGTACATGCATTGACAGGCGTGGTAAAGGAAGGAAATGTAGTGGAAATTTTATGGAAGATTCGTCTTCCAAGAGCTGTAGCGGTATTGGTTCTCGGAGGAGCGCTGGGACTTTCCGGGTATTTGTTGCAGACATTTTTTCACAATCCTATTGCAGGACCTTTCGTGCTTGGAATTTCATCCGGTTCCAAGATGGTGGTAGCGCTTGTCATGATTGGGCTTCTTGGTCAGGGAATGACAGTCTCCTCTTCTGTCATGATTCTAGCTGCATTTATTGGAGCGTTGCTTTCTATGGGATTTGTGCTTCTGATGTCCACCAAGGTGAAAGGAATGTCTATGCTTGTCGTAAGCGGAGTTATGATTGGATATATCTGTTCTGCGATTACAGAACTTGTTGTGACATTTGCCGATGATGCGGAGATTGTGAATTTGCATAACTGGTCCAGAGGGAGTTTTTCCGGTATGACGTGGGAGAATGTAAAAGTTATGTCCATCGTATGTGCAGTTACATACATTCTGACATTTTTACTGTCAAAACCGTTGGATGCGTATCGGTTGGGAGAGTCCTATGCGAAGAACATGGGGGTAAACGTCCATGCTCTTCGGATATGGATTGTCCTGTTATCCAGTTTGTTGGCGGCATGTATTGTAGCATTTGCCGGACCGATTTCATTCGTTGGAATTGCCACACCACATATTGTGAAGAAGATGCTTGGGACAGCGCAACCACTTCTTTTGATGCCCGCCTGTGTGCTGGGAGGAAGTGTGTTTTGTCTGTTTTGCGACTTGCTGGCAAGGACGGTATTGGCGCCGACGGAGCTTAGCATCAGTACGGTTACAGCTATTTTCGGGGCTCCGGTTGTGTTGTGGGTTATGGTAAAACGCAGAAAAGGAGAAATCGTATAATGGAATACTATTTTCAAACAAAAAAACTGACTGTCGGGTATGACCATGTTCCGTTAATCCGGGAGATTGAAGTGAAATTAGAGCAGGGGAAAATCCTGACGCTCATCGGTCCGAATGGAGCAGGGAAATCTACAATTCTAAAGAGTATTGCAAGACAATTAGAGTTGGTGGGAGGAACCGTGTTTCTTGGGAAAGCGTCATTGGAACAGATGAGTGGAAGCGAGCTTTCTAAAAAAATGGCGGTTGTATTTACAGAGAAGCTCCGAACGGAACTTATGACTTGTGAAGACGTGGTGGCGACAGGGCGATATCCTTATACCGGACATTTTGGAATCCTGCGGGAGGAAGACCGAAAGAAAGTGGAGGAAGCCATTCAACTGGTACAGATGGGAGAATTCCGGAATCAGGACTTCACAAGAATCAGCGACGGTCAACGTCAGCGGGTAATGCTTGCGCGTGCCATCTGTCAGGAACCGGAAATCATATTGATGGATGAACCGACTTCGTTTCTTGATGTGAAATATAAGTTGGAATTTTTGTCTGTTTTGCAGAATTTACAGAGAAAAAAACAATTGACGGTGATTATGTCCCTTCATGAATTGGAGCTTGCACAGCGTGTTTCGGATCAGATTTTATGTGTGAAAGGCGCATATGTAGAGCGATACGGAACGCCGGAAGAGATATTTCAACCGGGGTATATTCAATCATTGTTTGAGATAAAAACAGGAAGCTTTGATGAAGAGAATGGAAGCATGGAGCTTGCAAAGCCGGAGGGGAAACCGGAAGTATTCGTGATTGGAGGAGGAGGAAGCGGTCGGGGAGTTTACCGAAGACTGCAGCGTGAACAGATTCCGTTTTTAGCGGGCATTCTCTATGAGCAGGATGTGGAATACCCGGTTGCCCAGGCGCTGGCGGTCGAGACGATTGTATCAAAGCCGTTTGAGCCGATTTCAGAGCAGGTTTTTGAATATGCGAAAGAACGGTTAAAGATGTGCAGGAAAGTGATTTGCTGCAGGAACCGGTTTGGTACATTGGAAGAAAAGAATGAACAGCTTCTTTCTTATGCGAAAGAGCAAGGGAAAGAAATTGTGATGGAGGGTGAAAAATGGCAAAGGTAATCATGATTCAGGGGACCATGTCCAATGCAGGGAAAAGTCTTCTTGTGGCAGGGCTTTGTAGAATTTTTAAGCAGGATGGCTATCGGGTCGCACCATTCAAATCCCAGAATATGGCGCTCAATTCCTTTATTACAGAAGAAGGACTTGAGATGGGACGAGCTCAGGTGATGCAGGCAGAGGCTGCAGGAATTAAGCCGAGGGTCTGTATGAACCCGATTCTTCTAAAGCCGACGAATCATACAGGCTCTCAGGTAATTGTTCACGGAGAGGTACTTGGGAACATGAGTGCAAGGGATTACTTTGCTTATAAAAAACAATTGATACCTGAGATTCTGGAAGCGTTTCGAACATTGGAAACGTATGCGGATATCATTGTGATTGAAGGAGCAGGGAGTCCTGCGGAAATCAATCTTCGGGAAAACGATATTGTGAATATGGGACTTGCTGAGCTTGTGGATGCGCCTGTCCTACTAGTGGGAGATATTGACAGGGGAGGAGTGTTTGCACAGCTTTTAGGTACACTTCTCCTTCTGACAGAGGAAGAGAATCAGAGAGTGAAAGGGCTTCTTATCAATAAATTCCGGGGAGATGTCTCTCTTTTGAAATCCGGAATCCAAATGTTAGAAGAAAAAGGAGGAGTTCCGGTAGCTGGTGTGATTCCCTATATGGAGCTTGACTTGGAGGATGAGGATAGTTTGACAGAACGCTTCGAAAAAAAGCAAGTCGGAGAAATCGATATTGCAGTTATTCAGTATCCGAGAATTTCAAATTTTACGGATTTGAATCCATTGGAGCAGAGAAAAGAAGTGTCTGTACGCTATGTTTCATCCGTCAGGGAACTGGGAAATCCAGACTTTATTATTTTACCTGGAAGTAAAAATACCATGGGAGATTTGAAATGGCTCCGTCAGAGTGGATTGGAGGCGGCAATCAAAAAAAGAGTGGGAGAAATACCGATTTTCGGAATTTGCGGTGGATATCAGATGCTCGGAACAGAGATTTCTGACCCGATGGCAGTAGAAGAAGGAGGAAACTTACGGGGGATGGAACTGCTTCCAGTTTGCACAGAACTTGCAGAGGAGAAGGTACGCAAGCAGGTTAGCGGACGGCTTCCGGAACTTTCCGGTATCTTTTCATCTCTTTCCGGTCTTTCTTATACAGGCTATGAGATTCATATGGGAAGAACGACGAAAGAGGGAGAAGGAGTCAAAGATGTGATTCTTCATGAAAGTCCTGAGATTTACGGAACGTATGTACATGGAATCTTTGATAAAGGAGAAATTGCAGATGGTATTGTGAATGCGTTAGCCGAGAAAAAAGGAATCGAACTTCTCAAAGGAATCGCGCAGGATTATGAAAAGATAAAAGAGCAGCAGTACGATAAATTGGCAGATACATTGAGAAAAAGCCTGAATATGGAGGAAATTTATGGAATGCTTAGAGAAGCCAATCTGGCAGAATCTGACGGAAGAACAACTGAAAATGCTCGTAGTTCGGAAACCGGAACAGAAGGTGTATGAGCAGATTCGTCTTATCTGGGACAAGGTGGCAAAACCGATTGACGGTCTGGGAAGGTTTGAAAAGATAACGGCAAGGATTGGAGCAATACAAGAGAAGGAAGACATAGATATTTCCAGAAGAGCAATTTTAATTTTCTGTGCGGATAACGGAATTGTGGAAGAAGGAATCAGCCAGTCCGGGCAGGAAGTGACATTGGCGGTTATGAAAAATATGGGGAAAGAACAGTCTTCTGTAGGAAAGATGGCAAGATTTGCCAATATTGATACGATACCTGTTGATATCGGAGTCAATACAGGGGAAATCGCAGAAGGAGTTATCGGGCGAAAGATACGGAAGGGGACGAGGAATTTCCGGAAGGAAGCGGCGATGACGAAAGAGGAAACGCTTCAGGCAATTGCGACTGGCATGGAGTTGGTGCAGCGGTGTAAGGAGAACGGGTATCAACTACTTGGTATTGGAGAAATGGGGATTGGCAATACGACGACAAGCAGTGCGATGGCAGCAGCGCTTCTATCCTGCCCGGCTCAAGAAGTGACTGGGCGGGGAGCTGGGTTGACAGACGAGAAATTACAGCATAAGAAGGCAATCATTCAGGAAGCTATTTATCGATATGAGTTGTATGGAGCAGAGCCATTGACGATTCTCCGGTCAGTTGGCGGTTTCGATATTGCAGGAATGCTGGGAGTCTGCATAGGAGGAGCACTCTATCATGTTCCGATTGTGCTGGATGGAATCATCAGTCTGACGGCTGCTTTGGCAGCAGAAAAGCTGGTGCCCGGAACGAAAGATTACTTGATTGCTTCTCATAGAGGAAAAGAACCGGCAGTAAAAAAATTATTGAATGCCCTTCAATTGGAAGCGGTGATAGAAGGAGAACTCGGATTAGGAGAGGGAACAGGGGCGGCAATGATGATGTCCCTTTTGGATATGGTGCTTTGCGTATATGCGAAAGGAAGTACATTTTCGGAAATGAAGCTGGAGCAATATGAAAGGATTTCATCATGAGGATGACAATGATTGTTGGAGGGAGTGGAAGCGGGAAATCTGCGTATGCAGAAGCATATGTGATGCGCCACTCGGAGGAAAACGCGCGATATTATCTTGCAACGATGCAGGTGTATGGTGAAGAAGGCAGAAAAAAAGTGGAACGACATCGGAAGATGAGAGCCGGGAAAGGATTCCAGACGATAGAGCAGCCGAGAAATCTTTCGGATGCGGTGGGCAAGATTCCATCGGATGGGGTTGTTTTGTTGGAATGTCTCTCTAATCTAGTGGCAAATGAGATGTTTTTGGAAACTGGGATACGAAATATGAAAGAAGTAACAGAAACGGTGCTGCAAGGTATGGAGATACTGGAAAAAGAAACGGCACACTTGATTGTTGTGACGAATGATGTGTTTGAAGACGGGATTTTTTATGAAAGAGGGACGATGGAATATCTGCAGTGTATGGGTGAGATTCACATCGAACTGGCGGAAAAAGCGGATACCGTTGTGGAAGTAGTTGCGGGAATTCCGTTTTTCTGGAAAGGAAGTGATTGATAGGTGACGATATTAAAATCTATTGCGATTGCATGCGCACTTTATTCTAAGATTCCGATGCCGCAGTTTCCATGGGAGAAAAAAGAAATGCAGTACATGTTGATTTTTTTCCCGTGGATTGGCGCAGTCATCGGAGGATGTCTGTATGTCTGGTTTTACATATGTGAGACATTTTCAATTGGAACATTTTGTTACACGGTAATCGGGACAGCGATTCCGCTTCTTGTTACGGGAGGATTTCATATGGACGGCTTCTTGGACACGATGGATGCATTGCATTCCTATCAGGGCAAGGAGCGAAAACTGGAGATTCTAAAAGATTCTCATATCGGAGCGTTTGCCGTCATCATGGCAGGTGTTTATGGACTTTGTTATATGGGAGCCTTTTCAGAGATTCAAAAGAAAGAAACACTTCTAATTATATGTGGGGGATTTTTTCTCGCGCGAGCTTTCAGCGGTATTTCGGTTGTGACATTTCAAACTGCAAAACGAGATGGGATGTTGAGTCTGTTTGCAGGACAGGCAAAAAAGGAAATGGTGAGAATCGCATTGATTATACAAAGTGTATTATGTGCCGCCTGGATGATTTGGCAGAACCCGGTACCCGGCATTGCGGTTGTGATATCTGCGTGGGTTACATTTTTCTACTATCGTTGGAAAACAAAGAAAGAATTTGGTGGGATTACTGGGGATACGGCAGGGTATTTTGTATTACTCTGCGAGGCTGTCATGATTGGCGTGGCAGCAGTGATGGAAAATATGTTGCCTATGTAAGAAGAGAGCGGATGAGGAGAAGAGAAACGATATGAAATTAGTGATTGGCGGATACGCACAAGGAAAGCTGCGGGCAGTATGCAGAGAATATGAAGGGAAGAGAATCGTTGTCTGGGATGGAGAACTTCGGGAAGAAACGTATGCAGAGGATACGATTCTGATATGGAATCATTTTCATTTGTGGGTGAAGAATCATCTGCAAGAAAGGGAATCATTGGAAATACAATTGGAAAAATTCCTGGAAAATCATCCGCAAAGTATCATTATCAGTGATGAAATCGGCAATGGAATCGTGCCGGTTTCCTATGAGGAACGGGAATATCGGGAATCTACAGGAAGGCTTCTTGTTAAGCTGGCAGAGCGTGCTGAGGAGGTGGAGCGGATATTATGCGGACTTCGTCAGAGAATCAAATAACGATTGTACTTTTGAGGCATGGAAAGACAAAAGGAAACGAAGAGCACCGTTATATCGGACGGACAGATGAACCTCTTTCCGAATATGGAATCAGAGAACTTCTGCGGCAAAAGAAAGCGGGGGGAATCCCGAACGTCGATTGTTTGTACGAGAGTCCGATGCAAAGGTGTCGTATGACGGGGAATCTTCTCTATCCGGAGATGATTCCGGTGATTGTTCCGGAATTTGCCGAGATTGATTTTGGAGCGTTTGAAGGGAAGAATTATGAGGAACTGCGGGAAAATACTTCTTA
Source organism: uncultured Lachnospiraceae bacterium (assembly GCA_905197485.1). Classification (GTDB taxonomy): domain Bacteria; phylum Bacillota; class Clostridia; order Lachnospirales; family Lachnospiraceae; genus Faecalimonas. The sequence continues at coordinate 13,416 of CAJJYZ010000024.1, forward strand.
CCAGAGATGGTTAGAAAGCGGTGGAACCATTGCATTTCCAGAAGGAGAGAGCCGGGAGGAGTTTATCATGCGCCAAGTCCGGGGATTCGAGAAAGTCTGGAATCACATTTGTGAGAGAGCATGGGAAGAAGGAACGAAGCGTATAGGAATCATCGCGCATGGAGGTACGATTATGGCGCTTTTGAGTTACTATCTTGGAGGAGAGTATTTTTCCTATCAAAGTGAAAACGGAACCGGATATATTGGTAAAGTGTATGGAAAGAAAGACAATCCCCAGTTTTTTGATGTCAGAAAAATAAAAAAAACAAACAATGAGGAGAAAACAGAATGATACGATATCATATGGCAGCCTTTTTGGTAGGTTTTTTATTGGATCAGTGTATTGGAGATCCACATGGATTTCCGCATCCGATTCGATGGATTGGGCTGTGGATTCAAAAGGCAGAACAGTGGCTTTATCCAAACGATGAGAAACGAAAAGAAAGAAAAGAACTTTGGGCAGGAGTCGGTCTTGTGATTCTGGTGCTCGGGGGGACTATCTTGCTGACGGGAATGATTCTTTATGGAAGTTATAGATTGCATCCATATGTTGGCGTGGCAGTAGAGTCGGTGATGACATATTACATTCTTGCAGTCAAATGTCTAAAAGAAGAAAGTATGCGTGTTTATGACTGTCTGAAGCATGGAACTCTCCCGGAAGCAAGAAAAGCAGTATCCATGATTGTAGGAAGAGATACCGAATGCCTGACAGAAATCGGGGTTGCGAAAGCAGCAATTGAAACGGTGGCAGAAAATGCATCCGATGGAGTGATTGCACCGCTTCTATATACTGCAATCGGAGGTCCGGTACTTGGATTCTTCTATAAAGCAGCCAATACGATGGATTCTATGATCGGATATAAAAATGACAGATATCTATATTTTGGAAGGGCAGCCGCTAAATTTGATGACGTTTTGAACTATATCCCGTCGAGAGTGAGCGCATGGCTTATGATTGCATCCGCTTTTCTAAACCGTGGAGATATTTCCGGGACAAGAGCTATCCGGATCTATCGGAGAGACCGGAGGAAGCATGCCAGTCCCAATGCAGCGCAAACAGAAGCAGCCTGCGCAGGGGCTCTTGGAATACAACTTGCGGGGAATGCCGTTTATTTTGGGAAAGAAGTGGAGAAACCATTCCTTGGTGATGCAATCCGGGATGTGGAGTACGAAGATATCAGACGTGCCAATCGGCTGATGTATCAAATGGCATTTTTATGTGAGCTGATTTGTCTTTTGGTGATGTGGAGTTTATCGAGGTGACAGGAGGAAATATGAAAGTGATACATGGAGGCGATATTTACCGGAACTCGGTGCAGATGGATTTTTCAGTGAATATGAATCCGCTTGGAGTTCCGAAGACGGTACAGGACGCGCTGCATCAGTCGGTAGATGTGGTAGATACTTACCCGGATATTCATGCGACAAAGTTGCGACAAGTCCTGTCGGCAAAGTTAGGAGTGCAGGAAGAGGAGATTCTATTTGGGAATGGGGCGTCTGAGCTTTTTCTTGCAATTGTACATGGAATAAAACCGAAAAAAATAGTCATTCCGATTCCTTCTTTTTATGGATATTTTCATGCGGCAGAAGCAGTAGACGCAGACGTTATCTGCTGTGGACAGACGAAGGAAGAATTGTGGGAAACTTTGATGAAAGAAGTGGACATGCTGTTTCTTGCGAATCCGAATAATCCGACAGGAAAAACGAGAACGGAAGACGAGATGCGGGAGATTCTGACGTATTGTAAGGAACGGGAGATTGTTGTGGTACTGGACGAATGTTTTGTGGAATTTTGTGAGGAGACGTTATCCATGTTGGAAGAACTTGACCGATATCCTAATCTGATTCTTGTGCGGGCATTTACAAAATTTTACTCGATTCCGGGAGTACGACTGGGATATTTTCTTTGCAGTCACAGGAATCTGCGACAAAAGATTCAGAGGCAGCTTCCGGAGTGGAATCTTTCTGTGTTTGCACAGAAAGCGGGAATTGCCTGCGTGAAAGAACAAAAATTCGTAGAGGAAACGGCAAAATTTGTGAAGCAGGAACGGGAATATCTGATGGAAGGATTAGAAAAATTAGGCATCCGGACATTCCCGTCCCAGGCTAATTTTTTAATGTTCTACAGCGAATACCCATGGTATGACTGGTTATTGGAGCATGAAATCTTAATCCGGGATTGTCAGAACTTTAAAGGATTGGAGCCGGGATATTATCGAATTGCAGTAAAATGCCGGGAAGAGAATGAACGATTACTACAGGTGATGGGAGAGATATTATGGAAAGAAAAATCATCGAACAGTTAAAGCCGGAAGAAATTGAAAAGAGAAGCTTTGCAATCATTACGGAAGAATTGGAAGAACAGAAGATTGTTCTTCCGAAAGAACAGGAAATGATAACGAAACGAGTGATTCATACGAGCGCGGATTTTGAATATGCAAAAACCATGTGCTATTCGGAGCACGCGGTTTCTATTGCGAAAAAACTCTTACAGGAGGGCGCAGATATTGTGACGGATACCAATATGGGATGGTCCGGAATCAATAAGAAAGCGTTGGCTTCCTTAGGGGGAGAAGCGCATTGCTTCATGGCGGATGCAGATGTGGCAGAAATCGCGAAGAAACGAGGAACGACGAGAGCGGTTGTCAGTATGGAAAAATCGGCAAAGATTACGAAACCTGTGATTTTCGCGATTGGAAATGCGCCGACAGCGCTTCTAAAATTAGATGAGATGATTCGGGAAGGAACATGGAAACCAGCTTTTGTGATTGGAGTTCCGGTTGGATTTGTGAATGTGGAAGTTGCGAAAGAAATCATCATGGAATCCGGTGTTCCTTATATTGTAAATCGGGGGAGAAAAGGCGGAAGTAATGTAGCGGCTGCAATTTGCAATGCCCTTTTGTATGAGTTGACAAGATAGGACGGGAAGAGCGGATGAGATATGGATTTACGACCGGGAGCTGTGCGGCTGCAGCGGCAAAAGCATCTGCATATATGCTGCTTTCCGGGAGGGAGAAACGAAAGATTACAATTCAGACACCAAAAGGAATCCCCTATACGGCAAAAATTCTGGACGTTCAAAGGAAAGAGCGTGTGGTAAGCTGTGCGGTAGAAAAAGATGGAGGAGATGACCCGGATATTACAACGGGTGCCCTTATTTACGCAGAAGTCTCCTATCTGGAACGAGGGGAGAAGTCTATGGAAAGTTCGTGGGCAGAGATTCAAATAGAAGGGGGAGAAGGGGTAGGAAAAGTTACAAAACCGGGGTTGGACCAACCGATTGGAGCCGCTGCAATTAATCGGGTTCCCCGGCAGATGATTCGAACAGAGGTGGAGGAAGTATGTCGACTAATGGACTATACCGGAGGACTTCGGGTGACAATTTCGGTGCCGGAGGGAGAGAAGCTTGCAAAACAGACCTTTAATCCGAGACTCGGAATCACGGGAGGAATCTCGATTCTCGGGACAAGCGGTATTGTGGAACCGATGAGCAGTCAGGCGATACTGGACACCATTCGGGTAGAGCTTAAGCAACGCAGGGAAGAAGGATATTCTTATGTTGCGGTTTCGCCTGGAAATTATGGGTTGGATTTCATGAAACAGGCATACGGATATGATTTAGACCGGAGTATCAAATGCAGTAATTTTATCGGTGAGACGATAGATATGGCGGTAGAGCTTGGTTTTCAAAAGCTTTTGATGACAGGACATGTTGGAAAACTGGTAAAAGTAGCAGGAGGAATTATGAATACCCATTCCAGAGAAGCGGATGCGAGAATGGAACTTCTGGCTGCATTTTCGATACAGGAAGGGGTAGAGATAGAGAAGATTCAAAGAATGTTCGCTTGTGTTACGACGGAGGAAGCTATCCGGATTTTAAAAGAAAGTGAACAAGCAGATGCGGTGTTCAAGCGGATGGTGGATAGAATCTGTTATTATATGGAGAAAAGAGCCAGAGAGAAGCTACAGGTAGATTGCATAATCTATACGAATGAGTTTGGAGAATTGGCGAAGAGTAAGGAGGTTGAAGAATGGTTTACTTTGTTGGAGCAGGAACCGGGGCGGTTGATTTGATTACGGTGCGGGGAATGCGTCTTCTTGAAAAAGCAGATGTGATTATCTACGCAGGCTCGCTTGTGAATCCACAGTTACTGGAGTACGCAAAAGAAACATGTGAGAAATATAACAGCGCGAAATTAACATTGGAAGAAGTGCTTTCTATTATGAAACAAGCAGAAAAAGAAGGGAAGATGACGGTTCGTTTACATACCGGAGAACCGAGTATTTATGGAGCGGTGCGGGAACAGATGGATGTGTTGGAGGAACTGGGGATTCCGTATGAGAGTTGTCCCGGTGTGAGCGCATGTTTTGGAGCGGCGGCATCTCTGAATCTGGAATATACGCTCCCGGATGTTTCACAATCCTTGATTATTACAAGAATGGAGGGACGTACCAAGGTTCCTGAGAAAGAGAGTATTGAAAGTTTTGCTGCTCATCAGGCGTCTATGGCGATCTATTTAAGCACCGGGATGTTAGAAGAGCTGAGCAAGAAACTGCTTATAGGAGGATATTGCAAAGATACACCGGTGGCATTGGTCTATAAAGCAACTTGGCCGGAAGAAGAGGCATATATCTGTACGGTAGGCACACTCGCACAGACGGCAAAAGAGCATCATATTACAAAAACAGCGCTCGTAATTGTGGGAGAAGCAGTCACACACAGACATTATGAGAAATCGAGGCTATATGCGGCAGATTTTTCTACAGAATACCGGAAGGCAAAGGATAACGTATGAGAGGAAGTATCATAAGCTTTACGAGACAGGGGATGGAGTTGGCAAGAACAATTCAGGAATGTGTTCCCGGAATATCCTGGAGGACTTTTACAAAATGTTCGGCGCTTAAAGGGGATATGAAAGAGCAGGAAGCGTTCGTGGAAGAACCGATAAGTCATTGGGCGAAGGAACAGATGAGGCAAAGAAATGCGCTTCTTTTTATTGGAGCATGTGGAATTGCAGTACGCGCTATTGCACCCCATCTGGAGAGCAAACTTTCAGACAGTCCGGTGATTGTTCTGGATGAAAAAGGAAAGTATGTCATTCCGATTCTGTCCGGTCATATGGGGGGAGCCAATGAACTGGCGTTGCTTTTGAGCCATTATTTAGGGATGGAACCGGTTCTGACTACATCAACAGATGTCAATCGAAGGTTTGCAATCGATTTATTTGCGAAAAAGAATCATCTGTATCTTTTTCCGAAAAAAGGAATTGCAATCGTATCGGCAAAGCTCCTTGCAGGGGAGAAGATTCGCATTTCGGTGGAAAGAAGCAGAATCGAAGATGAAGAGAACCTGCCGAAAGGTGTGGAGATTGTACCGTATCCGCCGAAATCTCCGGTAGATGTGGTGATTACAGAGGAAAGAGCATACGAAGCGACTTTGACACTATGCCCTAAGCGATACATCATCGGTGTCGGCTGCCGGAGAGGAAAAGAAGCAGAGGATGTGGAAACATTTTTGAAAGAGACATTGGAAACTTGTGGAATTAGGATGGAAGAAGTTCGGATGTTGGTTTCGATTGACCGGAAAAAGGACGAAATAGCATTGAAGGACTGGAGTGAAAAGTATCGCATTCCTTTCGTGACATACCCTGCTGAGGAACTGCAACGAGTGGAGGGCGATTTCTCTTCCTCATCTTTTGTAAAAGAGACGGTGGGAGTGGACAATGTCTGTGAACGGGCAGCGCTCAGAGGATGTGAAGATGGAGGAAATTTAATCATGAGAAAAAAGGCGAGAGACGGAATGACCGTTGCAATCGCAAAGACAGAATGGAGGGTGACATTTGAAGAACTATAAAGTATCTGTTGTAGGAATGGGACCGGGAAAAGAGTCAATGATGACCGGAGAGGCAATCCGGACATTGGAGCAGGCGGATGTCATTATCGGATATCCGGTATACTTAAATCTTCTTGAGGAACGTTTTGCAGGAAAAGAAATGCGTTCTACGCCAATGAGACAGGAAGAAGAACGCTGCAGAATGACGTTTGAAGAGGCGGAAAAAGGAAAGAAAGCAGCGCTAATCTGCAGTGGAGATGCCGGTGTGTATGGAATGGCATCGTTGATGTATGAAATCGGGAAGGAATATCCGGATATAGAGATTGAAATCATTCCGGGAATTACAGCAGCCAACAGTGGGGCGGCAGTGCTTGGAGCACCGTTAAATCATGATTTTTGTGTGATTAGTCTGAGTGATTTACTGACTCCGTGGGAAAAGATTGAACGCAGATTGATCGCTGCGGCAAAGGGAGATTTTGCAATTGCCATTTACAATCCGTCCAGTAGGAAACGGAGCGATTATCTGAAAAGAGCCTGCGATATTCTTTTACAGGAAATAGAAGAAACGAGAGCGTGTGGTTACGTGGAAAACATCGGAAGAGAAGGAACGAAGGCGGTAACCTGTACGCTGAAAGAACTGCGGGAAGCAAGCGTGAATATGTTTACGACTGTTTTTATCGGGAATGCGGGGAGTAAAATTATTCGCGGAAAATTGATTACAAAACGGGGGTATCAGATTGAAACAAATACTCATATTTGCAGGGACAACAGAAGGTAGAACCCTGGCAGAAAGACTGGCGGAGGCAGGTATTTATCATACAGTGTGTGTGGCGACAGAATACGGAGAGATTGTGTTAAAAGAAAATCCGTTCCTCACGATTCTGAAAGGAAGGAAGACAAAAGAAGAGATGCGGGCGTTGATTCAAAGCGATGAATTTGAAGCAGTAATAGATGCAACGCATCCGTATGCAGATGTCGTAACTGCAAATATCCGTCAAGCGCTGGAAGGATTGCCTGTCCCATATTTTCGGTTAAAGAGAGACACGGAAAAAGAAAAAGCGGAGGGAAAGATTCGTTATTTTCAAAATCATGAAGCGTGTGAGAAAGCATTGGGAGAGATGCGTGGAAATATTCTTCTGACGACGGGGAGCAAAGACTTATTTCGTTATTGTCAACGCCAGAGTGTGAAGGAACGGCTGTTTGTCCGGGTTCTGCCAGGCATGGAAAGCTTGTCGCTTTGCATGGAAGAGGGGATTCAAGGAAAGCAGATTATTGCGATGCAAGGACCGTTCACCGAAGAGATGAATCTGGCGGTAATCCGTCAATTTCAGATTGCGTGTCTCGTTACAAAAAGAAGCGGACAAACTGGAGGATATCCGCAGAAGCTTTCGGCTGCTTCCAAGGCAGGCATTCCGGTGTTTGTTATCGGACATCCGGAAGAAGATGGGATAAGCCTTAGGGAGCTTTGTCGTGTCCTGGAAAAGAAAATGGAGATTCCAATCCGTGGTCGGGCGAGGATGCAGATTATGGTGGCAGGAATTGGAATGGGAAACAGGGGAACCTTAACGAAGGAAGTGGAAGAGAGCATACAGACAGCGGATATTTTACTTGGAGCGGAACGGATGATTGCACCGTATACTCCAAGGCTGGAAAAGAAAGCATGCTATCGGGCAGAAGAAATTCGACAGTATCTAAAGGAAAAGCAAGAAACACTTTTAGAGAAAACCAAAGTTGTGATTTTATGTTCCGGGGACAGTGGTTTTTATAGTGGGGCAACGATTCTGTATCGAGTCTTAGACAGGGCGGTACAGGAAGGAAGCCTTGAGGCGACGATTCGTGTGTTACCTGGAATTTCTTCGATTTCTTATCTGGCAGCCTGCGTGGGAGAAAGTTATCACGATGCGAGAATTTTAAGTATGCACGGAAAACAGATTTTTCATTTGGGAAGAAAAATACGGGAAAATAAGAAAACATATCTTTTGATGTCTGGAGTCAAAGATGTACAAAGATTGGGGAATGTACTTTGTGAGGAAGGCTTGCATGATTGTGAAGTGATTCTCGGCTATCAGATGTCTTATCCGGAACAAGAGATTTGTCATCTTTCTCCTATGTTATGTAAGGAACGGGAAAAAGAAGGTCTGTATACATGTCTTGTAAAGAACCCATATGTTAGATTGGGAAAAGTAACACATGGGGTACCAGATGAAGAATTCTTACGAGAGCGGGTCCCGATGACGAAGGAAGAAGTAAGGGAAGTGATGATCAGTAAACTGAGATTACGGGAGTATGCGGTTGTGTATGATATTGGAAGCGGAACCGGTTCCATCGGAATTGAGATTGCAGGAATTTCGGATACGATATTTGTCTATGCCATCGAGAAAAATCCGGAAGCAGTTCGTCTGACAGCGGCAAATAAAGAAAAATTCGGTGCGGATAATCTGGAAGTGATGGAGGGAGAAGCACCGGAGATACTGAAAGCGCTTCCGGTGCCGACACATGCATTTATCGGGGGAAGCAGCGGGAATCTGGAATCCATTCTGGAGGAGCTTTACCGGAAGAACCCATCCATGAGAATCGTTATCAGCGCCATTACATGGGAGACGATTTGTGAGATGAAGAATGTATTGAAAAATTATCCGGTAAAAGAGGAAAACGTAGTACAGATACAAGTGAGCCGGGCGAAAAAAGCGGGAGATTACCATTTGATGAGAGCAGAGAATCCAGTCTGGATTTGTGCATTTGAATTTTGTGAGGAGTCAAGATGAAAATAAGAAGAGTGATGATTGCAGCGCCTAAAAGCGGGAGTGGAAAGACAACGATTACGTGTGGACTCCTTCAGTTGCTTAAGAATCGAAAAGAACCTGTTCGTGCGTGTAAATGCGGACCGGATTATATCGACCCGATGTTCCATGAGAAGATACTTGGTATTCCATCTAAAAATCTGGATACGTTTTTTACAGGAGAAGAAAAAACGAGAGAGCTTTTTCAAAAAGGGCGAAGTGAGAATGAATTTGTAGTTTTGGAAGGGGTAATGGGACTTTATGATGGATTAGGAGGAATTCGTGAAGAAGGTTCCTCATACCATTTGGCGAAAGTGACGAAAACGCCGATTATTCTCGTTGTAGATGCAAAAGGAATGGGACGTTCCCTCATTCCTTTGATTGCCGGATTCCTTTCTTATGATGTGGAGCATTTGATACGTGGTGTAATTTTAAACCGTATGTCTGCCATGTACTATCAGACCATAAAACCATTACTTGAAGAGGAGCTTCCTGTTCAGGTGATAGGATACTTACCGGAGGAAAGAGACTGCAAGTTAGGAAGCAGACATTTGGGGCTTGTTATGCCGGAAGAGATTCCCAATTTGCAAATGCAGATGCAGCAGATGGCGCGGAATATGGAGGGAACATTAAATATTTCCGAGATTCTTGCTATTGCAGATGCCGCAGGAGAACTGGAAGATTGTAAGCAGGAAAAGGGAGCAAAAAATAGGCTGAAAAGGGATGAAAAAGCGCCAGTGATTGCTGTGGCGAAGGATGAGGCTTTTTGTTTTTACTATCAGGATAATCTGGATCTTTTAAAAGCATATGGAGCAGAAATTCGATATTTTTCTCCACTTTGGGATTCGGAACTTCCGAAAGAATGTGATGGAATTCTGCTTGGGGGAGGATATCCGGAGCTTTATGCAAAAGAACTGAGCGCCAATATAAGAATGAAAGAGTCCATTCGAACAGCGTTTGAGAGAAAAATGCCGATGGTTGCAGAATGTGGTGGATTTTTATATTTACATCAGGAGCTTCAGGATAAAGAAAAGAATTCATTTCCAATGGTTGGAATTTTGCCATATCAGGCACATGATACAGGGAAACTTGTTCGATTCGGTTATATTGAATTGCAGGAGAAAGATGGACATTTTCTTGACCCGGAAGAAAGAATCCGAGGACATGAATTTCATTATTATGACAGTGAGGAAAATGGAGGTAGTTGTGTTGCAAAAAAGCCGGTAACAGGAAGAACATATCCTTGTATAGTGGAGGGAGAATCTTACTTTTTGGGGTTCCCGCATCTTTGTTATGCATCGAATCCGCATTTTGCAGAAGCCTTTGTGAAAAAAGCAACAAGATATCATAGAATGAATTGTCAGTCAGAATAAAATATGTTACCATAAGAAGGAAATGGAAGATACTTTTCAGTAAAAAAGGCAGAAGTATACTTCGATAAAATTAGGAGGTTATAAGCCATGAAAGTTACAGAAAGAATTTCAAAACTTCGCGAACTGATGGAAGAAAAACATATCGATATGTATATCGTACCGTCAGCAGACAATCACCAGAGCGAATATGTTGGTGAACATTTCAAAGCGAGAGCATTTATCACAGGATTCACCGGTTCTGCAGGAACAGCAATCATCACAAAGACAGAAGCAGGACTTTGGACAGACGGAAGATATTTCCTTCAGGCAGAGCAGCAGCTTACAGGTTCCGGAGTTGAACTTTATAGAATGGGCGAGCCGGGCGTTCCAACAGTGACACAGTTCGTAGCAGATAAGCTTCCGGAGAACGGAACACTTGGATTTGACGGACGCCTCGTTGCAGTAGATGAAGGAAAAGCATATGCAGAAGCGGCGGCAGCACATGGCGGAAGCGTAAACTATGCATATGATTTGGTAGACGAAGTATGGGAAGACAGACCGGCTTTATCTACAGAGAAAGCATTTGCACTTGGAGAAGAGCTGACAGGCGAAAGTGCAGCATCTAAACTTGCGCGTATTCGCGAAGCGATGAAAGCAGAAGGAGCGGATGTTCATGTTGTAACTTCTCTTGACGATATTGCATGGATATTGAACGTAAGAGGAAATGATGTTGCTTACTCACCGCTTTTACTTTCTTACATGATTATTTCTATGGATAAAGTAGATTTATATGTAGATGAGACAAAATTAAATGATGAAATCAGAGCGGGATTCGATGCAATCCATGTAGTGCTTCATCCATACAACGATATATATGAAGATTTGAAGAAGTATGGAAAGGGCGATACATTACTGATTGATCCGGATAGAATGAACTATGCACTTTACTACAATATTTCCGATGAAGCTTGTAAAGTAGAGAAACGGAATCCAAGCGTTCTGATGAAAGCGATAAAGAATGAAGTAGAACTTAAGAATATCAGAAATGCCCACATCAAAGATGGAATTGCAATGACAAAATTCATGAAATGGGTAAAAGAAAATGTAGGAAAAATGGAAATCTCAGAGATGAGTGCCTCTGATAAATTAGAAGAATTCCGTGCAGAGCAGGAAGGGTTCTTATGGCCAAGCTTTGAACCAATCTGTGGTTCCGGGGAGCACGCTGCCATCGTACATTACTCCTCTACACCGGAGACAAACATTCCGTTAAAAGAGAATGCATTCTTCCTGACAGACACAGGTGGAAATTACTATGAAGGTTCCACAGATATCACAAGAACATTTGCGCTTGGTGAAGTGAGCGACATCGAGAAGCTTCACTTTACAACAGTGGCGAAGAGTATGTTGAATGTGATGAATGCGAAGTTCCTCTACGGAGCAACAGGTTCCAACATTGATATGCTTGCAAGAAAACCGTTCTGGGATATGGATTTAAACTTCAATCATGGAACAGGACATGGCGTGGGATACCTCTTAAATATCCACGAAGGACCGACAGGCATTAGATGGATGCACCGGGCAAGCGAAGCGACACCATTCGAGGAAGGTATGGTTATTACAGATGAGCCGGGTATCTATATCGCAGGTTCTCATGGAATCCGTACAGAGAATGAGTTAATCGTTTGCAAGGGAGTTCAGAATGAATACGGACAGTTCATGTACTTTGAGCCAATCACATTCGTTCCGATTGACCTAGATGCCATTGATGCAGACGTAATGTCAGTGGAAGATAAGAAGATGTTAAATGATTACCACAAAGCAGTATTCGAGAAGATATCTCCGTATTTAAATGAAGAAGAGACAGAGTGGTTAAAGAAATATACAAGAGAAGTATAAGAGACAGAATTTCAAAGGAATTTCTTCTTTCAAAAAGGGAAGGCGCCGGGTTCGGTACCTTCCCTTTTTGTGCTATGACAGAAGAAAAGTCAGGATGATCGTAAATTCCTGCTCTGTTTCGGAGCAAAGCATTCCTCCTCATTCTGGAAACTATTATAACAAATATTAGGAAATATGCAGAAAAACTTAAGAATTCTTAAGGTGATGTTTTAGAAAAATTTAAGATGAATTTGTTAGAATGTGAAACGAGGTGAGAAGTATGCAATACGAAATGATACGCTATCTGATTAGCGGAGTCTGTACAACCCTTGTGAATATCGGCATGTTCAGCGCTCTGCGTTATGGAATGGGCGTAGGAATGCAGGCAGCGAATATAAGCTCGATTGTGGCGGCAATTTTATTTGCATTTGTAGTGAATAAAAGATTTGTGTTTGATACAGGGATGGAAGGAAATGTCTGGAAAGAATTTGTCCGTTTTACAAGCATGCGGGGAATATCCCTTCTTGTGGAAGTAGGCGGGATGCAGGTGCTGACGATGCTGTCTGTTCCGGATATGCTTGCGAAGATTTTACTGCAGATTGTTATTATCGTTATGAATTATGTGATCAGTAAATGTTATGTGTTTAAGAGACGGGAGGACGAATAGATGAAGAAAATCACAGTCATTATACCATGTTTGAATGAAGAAGAAGCATTGCCGATTTATTATCAGGAAATGTGTCATGTGATGAAGCAGATGAACGAGGTGGAGGTAGAATTGTTATTTGTGGATGATGGTTCAACGGACGCCACTCTTTCGGTAATGAAAGATTTACATAAGATGGATGAAAGGTGCAGGTATCTGTCTTTTTCCAGGAATTTTGGGAAAGAAGCGGCGATTTATGCAGGGCTTCAGAATGCAGGCGGAGATTATGTGGCAATCATGGATGTAGATTTGCAGGACCCTCCGGCGCTTTTGCCAAAAATGTACCGGATTCTGGAAGAGGAGGCATACGATAGTGTGGCTACGAAGCGTTCCACACGAACCGGGGAACCGAAGATTCGCTCTTTTTTATCGGAACGTTTCTACAAAGTGATGAATCGGATTTCTAAGACAGAGATTGTAAGCGGTGCAAGAGATTATCGGCTGATGAAACGAAATATGGTGGATGCGGTTCTTTCCATGAGTGAATACAACCGCTTTTCCAAAGGAATCTTTGAATGGGTAGGATTTCGTACGAAGTGGCTGGAATTTGAAAATGTGGAACGTTCTGCAGGGGAGACGAAGTGGTCTATGAAGAAGCTGTTTTTCTATTCGGTGGAGGGAATTACAGGTTTTTCCGTGGCTCCATTATCCTTTGCTTCTGTGATAGGCGTTCTGTTCTGTGCGGTATCTTTTCTGATGATAGGGGTGATTGTTCTTCGTACACTGTTCTTTGGAGACCCGGTGTCCGGATGGCCTTCCCTTGCATGCATCATCTTTTTTGTGGGAGGAATACAGCTTCTTTGTGTTGGAATCGTAGGACAGTATTTATCGAAGACGTATTTGGAGACAAAAAATCGTCCAATTTATATTTTGAAAGACAGAAGTGAGGAAGAGAAAGGAGTCGCACATGTTCGGGAAAGTGTTTGGAGCGAATGTGGACTGGATCAGTCAGCATAGTGTGTTACCGGAGTATTTCAGACAGCAATTTTATGCAACGGGGGAACTTTTCCCGGAGTTTGCGGCAAACATCGGAGGCGGACAGAATATTTATAACTTTGCGTATTATGGATTGTATAGTCCGCTTATCCTGCCGTCATATTTCCTGCCATTTGTGAAAATGAGTGATTACATCATAGCAGTCAGTTTCCTTTGCCTTGTGGCAGATATACTGCTCTTTTATCGATGGCTTCGGGGAAATGAGGTATCGAAGGGAAACACTTTTTTCACATCGCTTATGTTCCTTTTGGCTGGTCCTGTGATTTTCCATTCTTATAATCAGATTATGTTCATTAATTATATGCCGTTTCTTCTGCTTGGGCTCATAGGTATAGATCGATATTTTCAAAAGAAAAAGAGCGGATTATTGACGGGGAGTATTTTCCTGATGATTATGACAAGTTTTTATTTTAGTATCGGCGGAATTCTTGTATTGATAATTTATGGAATCTATCGGTATTTGGTGGTACAGGAGATAGACGGGGAGACTGCAACTGTTCGGAAATTTCTGTTGGACGGAATAAAATTTTGTATTCCTATCTTACATGCAGTTCTTTTAAGCGGTGTTCTTCTCGTGCCGACTGCGATGGCGCTGATGCAAGGAACGAGAGGAGAAAGTAAATCCGGAGGAATTGTTGATTTATTTTTCCCGGATGTGGACTTGCTTCGGATTTTATACCATCCGTATGGTATTGGTCTGACAACGCTTGTCATTACGGTGCTTTTGACAGGGCTTACATATCGCGTGTGGAGGGAAAAGTATCTTCACATTGTGTGCATGGTTGTTATGACGATTCCGTTCTTTTTATATGTGTTGAATGGTGGACTCTATATTCGGTCGAAAGTATTGATTCCGATGCTCCCTCTTCTCTGTTACCTAATAAGTATGTACTTGGAAAAACAAAAGAAAGGCGAGATTCCATTTCTTCAAGGGATGATGCCGTATGTGCTGACGGTTGGAATTGTATGGATGGGTGGGATGGAAGAAAAACATCAGTTTCATTCCCTTCTTATGATAGATGCCATTGTCATGTTGTTGTGCGGAGTCTTTTTTTATGGAAGACAAAAATTTTCCGAAAGATTGTTTCGAAAAAAGTGTTGTTGGAAACATGCGGAAAAGATGCTGATTTTGTTTCCAATTGGCTGTCTGCTTGTATTTGGAATTGGGTGTAATCTTCAGGCAGACAGAATGCTGGATGCGTCGTTCTATCGGAAGGTGACGGATACAAGAATGCAGGACACAGTGGGGCAGATACTGGAACAGGAGAAAGGGTTCTATCGGATGGAGCAACGTGGAACTTATGAGGAGGATGCGGCAAACTTGAATCGAATCTGGTCTATGCAGCAATATAGTTCCTCCATCTATTCTTCCACCTATGAAGAGGAATATCAGAGGTTTCGCCAGAGTGTATTCGGGGTGGAAGAACCTTATCGGAATGTGCTGATGCAAGCGCCATCCAGAAACCCGATGTTTCAAAGGCTGATGGGAGTGAAATATCTTGTGTCAGAGAAAGCGGTTCCGGGATACGAGAAAGTGGGGAAGGATGTCTATGTGAATCAGGAGGTTCTTCCGATTGCCTATACGACGAACCGAACCATTGCGAAGGAAGTATATGAAACGTTACCATTTCCATATAACCAGACGGCATTCTTGTCTTGCACGGTGACAGGAGAAGGAGGAGAGATGACGGCAGATTATCTGATGGAGATGCAGGGAAGACAGATACAGAAACTTTCTGTGCCTCTGGATTCTTGTATTCGGACTACGAAGAATATGAAACGGGAAATTTCAATTTCCCGTGCAAATGAGGGAGATGTGTTGTTCTTGCAATTCCAGGTCAAGAATCAGAAGCCTTCGAAAGACGTATCGGTCTGGGTGGAAGGAATCCGCAATAAGCTTACTGCCAAAGAACATATTTATTATAATGACAATGAAACCTTTACCTATGCGGTACCGTTACAGGAAGGGCAGGAAACAGTAGCTGTTATTTTTGGCGCCGGAGTATATGAGATTTCTGATTTGCAAAGTTACCTGTGGAAGTATGAGAAAGAGGTGAATGAAAAGGAAAGAGAAGAGCTTTGTCAGGGAGAAATCCTTCTGGATAAGAAACAGACGAAAGGGAACGTGATTGTAGGTTCTGTGGAATCCAAGGAGGACGGTTATCTGATTACATCCATCCCATACGATAAAAACTTTGAAGTCTGTGTAGATGGGAAACGTGTCGAATCAGAGAAAGTAAATACGGCATTTTTAGGAGCTTCCATGAAAAAAGGAAGACATGAAGTGGAAGTGATTTATCATGCCCCAGGTTTAAAATTGGGAAAAGGAATCAGCCTTTTAGGATGCGTATTATTTTTAGGTAGGGGACTTGTAAGAATCAAAGGTTGTAAAAGAAGAGTTGAAGTGGCAAGAACACTTTAGGATAAAATAACTTGGAATATCGATTATGATTATGCGGAGGCGATGCATATCGTCTCCCGTTTTTCCACCCTTTTCTATTCTAGGGATAAATGATATAATATGCACATGGTGCATATTATATCATTGCGCATATCACGATTTCTGCGGAACCGCAGAAAGTCGTTGTGCATGATATCGTGCATATAGTTTGAGTATTTTAAGAAAGATTTGGTGACGAGTATGAACGTAAAAGAGTTAGAGACTTACGAGTTGATAGAAGAACATCATCTGCCGGATTTACAGTCAGAAGGGTATCTTCTGCGACACAAAAAGAGTGGGGCAAGAGTTGTTCTGATTTCAAACGAGGATGACAATAAAGTATTTACCATTGGTTTCCGTACACCGCCGGAGGACAGCACTGGGCTTCCGCATATTCTGGAACATTCGGTGTTATGCGGTTCGGATAAATTCCCGACAAAGGACCCGTTTGTGGAGTTGGTGAAAGGTTCATTAAATACTTTTTTGAATGCAATGACATACCCGGATAAGACGGTGTATCCGGTTGCGAGCTGCAATGAGAAGGATTTTCAGAACTTGATGCATGTGTATATGGACGCTGTATTTCATCCGAACATTTATAAGCATGATGAGATTTTCCGTCAGGAAGGATGGAGTTATAAGCTGGATGATATGGATGCGGATTTGGAATATAACGGTGTCGTGTATAACGAGATGAAGGGAGCATTTTCTTCCCCGGAAGATGTATTGAATCGTGTGATTTTAAATTCGCTGTTTCCGGACACTTCCTATCAGAATGAATCCGGCGGAGACCCGGAGGTGATTCCGGAATTAAGTTATGAGCAATTTCTTGCATTTCATAAGAAATATTATCATCCGTCTAACAGCTATATTTACCTGTACGGAGATATGGATATGGCGGAGAAACTTACATGGCTTGATGAGGAATATCTAAGCAAGTATGAGTTTCAGGAGATTGATTCCGAGATTCGTTATCAGGAGCCGTTTGAGGAAGTAAAGGAAGTGGAGAAAGAATATTCCATTTCAAGCAACGAATCGGAAGAGGATAACACGTATCTGTCCTATAACAAAGTCATCGGGACAAGTCTTGACCGGGAGTTGTATCTTGCGTTTGAGATTCTGGATTATGCGTTATTGTCTGCACCGGGAGCTCCACTTAAGAAAGCGCTTGTGGATGCGGGAATCGGAAAAGACATCATGGGTTCCTATGACAATGGAATTTATCAGCCGGTATTTTCTATTATCGCCAAGAATGCTAATTCGGAGCAAAAAGAAGCTTTTGTATCGGTGATTGAACAGACGCTTTCGGATATTGTGAAACATGGAATGAATCAGAAAGCAATCGAGGCGGGAATCAATTATCATGAGTTCCGTTACCGGGAGGCAGACTTTGGCGGATTCCCGAAGGGATTGATGTACGGACTTCAGATTTTTGAGAGCTGGTTATATGATGATGAAAAACCGTTCATCCATGTCGATGCGATTGAGACATTCAATTTATTGAAAGAAAAAGCGAAGGCAGGGTATTTTGAAGAACTGATTCAGAAATATCTGTTGGAAAATCCACATGGTTCTATCGTAGTAATCAAACCGGAAAAAGGACGTACAGCAAGAATGGACCAGGAACTTCACGATAAACTGCAGGAATACAAGGCAAGCTTGTCTAAGGAAGAAGTAGAGAAGATTGTCGAAAGAACTGCCCAGCTTCTCGCGTACCAGGAGGAGCCTTCTACGCAGGAAGAGTTGGAGACGATTCCGGTATTGGAAGTGGGAGATATTTCCACAGAGATTGCACCGATTTACAATCAGGAGATTTACTATGGGGATACTTTGATGGTGCACCACGAGCTGGAAACCAATGGAATTGGATATATCGACCTTCTGTTTGATTTATCCCAGGTACCGGCAGAACTGCTTCCGTATGTAGGAATTTTACAGGGAGTCCTTGGCATTATTGATACGACCCATTATGAGTATGGGGAGCTATTCAATGAAATCAATGTGCATACAGGAGGAATCGGAACCTCCTTGGAACTGTATCCGGATGTGACAAAGGTGAAAGAGAAAGCGTTTAAAGCGACGTTTGAGGTGAAGGCGAAGGCGTTGTATCATAAGCTTCCGGTTGCATTTGACATGATGCGGGAGATTCTGACGGAATCTAAGCTGGAAGATGAGAAACGTTTAAAAGAAATCCTGGATATGATGATTTCCAGATTGCAGATGAGATTCACTTCATCCGGACACACGACGGCAGCGCTTCGTGCGATGGCATATGCGTCTCCGATTTCCAAATTCAAAGATGTGACAAACGGAATTGCGTACTATAAGAAAGTGAGTGAGATTGCGGAACATTTTGAAGAGGAGAAGGAATCTTTGATTCAAAATCTGAACACATTGTGCCATATGCTATTCCGGGCAGACAATTTGATGCTCAGTTATACTTCTGCGAAAGAGGGACTGGATGGCATGGAGAGCATGATACAGGGATTGAAAGAGGCTTTATATCGAGATGAAGTGAAAACAGAACCATGCATCTTACATTGTGAGAAGAAGAACGAAGGATTTAAAACCTCTTCCAAAGTCCAGTATGTGGCGCGTGCGGGTAACTTTATTGACAGAGGAGAAGAATATACAGGGGCGCTTCAGATTCTGAAGGTGATTTTAAGCTATGACTATCTATGGCAGAATATTCGTGTGAAAGGCGGCGCTTACGGATGTATGAGTAACTTTAATCGAATTGGTGAAGGATATCTGGTGTCTTACCGGGACCCAAATCTGGAGAAAACGAACGAAGTGTACGAAGGTGTAACAGAATATTTGAAGAATTTTGAAGTGACAGACCGGGATATGACGAAATATATTATCGGAACGATTAGCAATTTGGACCAACCGATGACTCCGGTGATTAAGGGCGACCGTTCCATGAATTTGTATATGAATCATGTGACACCGGAAATGATTCAGAAAGAAAGAATGCAGGTGCTTCACGCAACGAAAGAAGACATCCGCAATCTTTCCGGTATTGTGGAGGCAGTGCTTGCGGCAAACCAGCTCTGTGTCATCGGCGGAGAAGAGAAGATAGAAGCGGCAAAAGAACTGTTTGACGAAGTAAAAGACTTATTATAAGATAGAGGACAGTTTGATAGAAAGAGAAGAATATGGAGGAAACAGATGAGAGCAGACTATAAATCAGGATTTGTAACGCTTATCGGAAGACCGAATGTGGGAAAATCTACACTAATGAATTATTTAATTGGCCAGAAGATTGCGATTACATCCAATAAACCGCAGACAACAAGAAACCGTATCCAGACCGTTCTCACAACAGAGGAAGGACAGATAGTATTCGTTGATACACCGGGGATTCACAAGGCGAAAAATAAGCTTGGCGAATATATGGTGAATGTGGCAGAGCGGACGCTTAACGAAGTAGATGTTGTAGTATGGCTTGTGGAGCCGTCTACATTTATCGGAGCGGGTGAGAAGCACATCATTGAACAGTTGAAAAAGGTGAAAACGCCGGTCGTACTTGTAATTAATAAGGTAGATATGGTGAAAAGGGAAGAAGTGTTCGCGTTTATCGATGCGTACCAGAAGCAGTATGATTTCGCGGCAATCGTTCCGGTGTCTGCCAGAACCGGAGAAAATACAGATGAGCTTATCAAAGTTCTGTTCCAGTACTTGCCGTATGGCCCGCAATTCTATGATGAGGATACGATTACAGACCAGCCGCAGCGCCAGATTGTGGCAGAGATTATTCGTGAAAAAGCATTGCATGCATTGAACGAAGAAATTCCTCATGGAATTGCGGTGGCGATTGACCGGATGGAATTCAAGCGTAAGCTTGTGAACATTGACGCTACGATTATTTGCGAGAGAGATTCGCATAAAGGAATCATTATCGGAAAACAAGGCGCGATGTTGAAAAAAATCGGCACAAATGCCCGGTTTGAGATTGAGAAAATGTTGGAAATGCAGGTGAATCTTAAACTCTGGGTGAAAGTGAAAAAAGACTGGAGAGACAGTGATTTTCTCATCAAAAACTTCGGATATACGAAGGATGAATAACGGATGAAAGGCTAAGAAAACTGAACTGGAAGTTTTTAGCGCGTATAGACCATTCTCAATCGGAAAACCTAAAGAGTAGAAGGCAGAAGAAGAGGTGATTCGATGGAGAATGGATATTGGGAAACATTTACAAGGACAGGAAAGGTTGAAGATTATCTAAGATACCGGAGTGAGAATCTTCAAGAAACAGAGGAAGAGAAACGTGAATCAGTCGATTGTGGTAACAGGTATGGTGCTGTCAGTGACACCCATAGGGGAATTCGATAAGCGAGTGGTAATTTTGACGAAAGAACGGGGAAGATTGTCGGCATTTGCGAAGGGGGCGAGAAAACAAAACAGCCCCCTTGGCGGAGCCGTCAGTCCTTTTTGTTTTGGAGAATTTACGCTGTACGAAGGAAGAACGTCCTATAACATCATGCAGGTGAACATTTCGAATTACTTTCAGGAGCTGCGTACCGACTTGGAGGCGGCGTATTATGGGTTCTATTTTATGGAGTTTGCAGAATACTATACAAGGGAATGTAATGACGAGACGCAGATGTTAAAACTTCTCTATCAGACATGCCGCGCCCTGACAAGAAGAAGCATTCCGAATCCTTTGATTCGATGCATTTTTGAGTTGAAGGCGATTTACATAAATGGGGAAGGCCCGCAGGTATTTCAATGTGTGAAATGCGGAGATATAGAACGTCCGGTTATCTTCAGTGCAAAAGAGGGCGGCGTTGTATGTAGTGAATGCAGACAGGGCGTGTATGACGAGATGGAGGTCGATACGTCTACTCTTTACGCGATGCAATATATCGCGTCTTCTACAATCGAAAAACTTTATACGTTTACCGTATCGGACGAGGTGCTTCGGAACTTGCAGAAGATTACGGAACGATATTTGTCCATTTACGTGGAAAAACAATTTAAGTCCTTGGAAATACTGGAAATCTGTGTGAAATAGTTTTCCTGTTTCCGGAAACATTGCTTTACAATTATATAGAAAAACTGTATAATTATTAACAATCTATAGACATTCTTTATTTTATTTGGAAAAATAAAAATCAATGTGAAAGAGAGGGAAAGAATGATGGAAAAGACAATGGAAAAAATCGTCGCATTGGCGAAATCAAGAGGATTTGTATATCCGGGTTCTGAAATTTACGGAGGTCTTGCTAATACATGGGACTACGGAAACCTGGGCGTAGAATTAAAGAATAACGTAAAACGTGCATGGTGGAAAAAATTCGTACAGGAAAGCCCTTATAACGTAGGAGTTGACTGCGCTATTTTAATGAACCCGCAGACATGGGTGGCATCCGGTCATCTCGGAGGATTCAGCGACCCGCTGATGGACTGTAAAGAGTGTAAAGAAAGATTCCGCGCAGATAAGATTATCGAGGATTTTGCACAGGAGCATGGAATTGAGCTGACAGAGAGCGTGGACTCCTGGTCTAATGAGCAGATGGAAGCATGGATTAAAGAGCATAATGTTCCATGTCCATCTTGTGGAAAACACAATTTTACAGAAATCCGTCAGTTTAACCTGATGTTCAAGACATTCCAGGGCGTCACAGAGGATGCAAAAAATACAGTATACTTAAGACCGGAGACTGCACAGGGAATTTTCGTAAACTTTAAGAATGTGCAGCGTACATCCAGAAAGAAGATTCCGTTTGGTATTGCTCAGATTGGAAAGTCTTTCCGAAATGAGATTACACCGGGTAACTTCACATTCCGTACAAGAGAATTCGAACAGATGGAATTAGAATTCTTCTGCGAACCGGGAACAGACCTTGAATGGTTCAAATATTGGAAAGAATTCTGCTACAATTGGTTGCTTTCTTTGGGATTGAAAGAAGATGAAGTGAGAATGAGAGACCACTCACCGGAAGAATTATGCTTCTACAGTAAGGCAACGACAGACTTTGAATTCCTCTTCCCATTCGGATGGGGCGAGCTTTGGGGAATTGCCGACAGAACAGATTACGACCTGACACAGCATCAGGAAGTGTCAAAGCAGGATATGTCATACTTCGATGATGAGAAGAAGGAAAAATATATTCCATATGTTATCGAGCCATCTCTCGGAGCAGACCGTATGGTGCTTGCATTCCTTTGCGGAGCTTACGATGAAGAGGAATTAGAAGGCGGAGATATGCGTACTGTACTGCGTTTCCATCCGGCGCTTGCACCGATTAAAATCGGAGTGCTTCCACTCTCTAAGAAACTGAATGAAGGCGCAGAGAAAGTATTTGCAGAATTGTCAAAGACTTATAACTGTGAATTCGATGACAGAGGAAATATCGGAAAACGTTACCGTCGTCAGGATGAAATCGGAACACCGTTCTGTGTCACATACGACTTCGAATCAGAAGAAGACGGAGCCGTAACGGTGCGTGACCGCGATACGATGGAACAGGAACGTGTAAAAATTGAAGATTTGAAAGCTTACTTTGAGAAGAAGTTTGAATTTTAGCTTGTTGGGGACGTAGTAAAATGAAGAAATACTACGTCCCCAATTAAAAAATGCCCTGTCCCTTTTTGTGAAGTGCTTTGTCTCCAACAGAGAAGAGCAAAAAAGTGAGAAGGTGAAATATGCCGCGACAACGCCGGAAGGAAAGTAGCACAGGAGTATATCATGTGATTGCAAAGGGGATAAATCGGGAACTAATATTTAATCAGCCTCGGGAAAAATTATATTTAAAAAGAATTTTAAGAGAATTTCTCTCTAACTATCATGTGGAAATTTATGCATACTGCATTATGTCAAATCATGTACATTTAATAATCAAGTCAGAACTTCGGGAATTATCCATGTATATGGCAACTTGTCTAGCCAAATACGCAGAATATTACAATTATAAACATAAAAGAAATGGTCATGTTTTTCAAAACAGATTTAAAAGTGAATGTATTGAAACATCCCAATATTTTTGGAATTGTGTCCGATATATTCATTTGAACCCACTAAAAGCGAATCAAATAAAAAATATTGAGGACTACAAATACAGTAGTTTGGGTGAATACAAGAAGATGAATTCGCAAATTTTACATGAAAATGCATTTGACATTTTTAGTGGTAAGTTTGAAGATTGGGAGGACTTTATGCATTTTCATTATAAAAACCCAAGACAGATTTTTGATGATGTGAAAGAAGATAAAGAAAGGCATCAAAGAGAGGTGGCTATGATATATTTGACAGAAATGCAGCAAGAATTAAATATTGAAAAGCCAGAACAGATTATAGAAGAGCGAGAATTGAGAGAGCAATTTAAAAACTATTTGCAGGAAAATTTAAAAATTTCTATTAGGAGATGTAACAAAATTGTAAGTGAAATTCAAGAGATTTTATAAACAAATAAGTTGGGGACAGGGCATTTTACAAAAAGGGACAGGATAAAACTAAATTGGGGACGTAGTAAAATTACAAAATACTACGTCCCCAAAGGGAAACTCTGTCAAGCATTTTTGAAAATGTCCCAAAATAAGTAAAACATTTGCCCCGGATTT
>CAJJYZ010000025.1 GCA_905197485.1 uncultured Lachnospiraceae bacterium
TTTGAACGAAAAGTCCTCTTTTTCCGTAGAGGCAGTTATTTCACAGCCCCTTTTTTTGAATTACAGGAGATTCCTTTGGAATCCTGTAATTCAAAAAAATGCACTTCGTGCAAATATGCACAACTCGCGAAGATGAAATTATCACTTCGTGAACTGCTCGCGCGCGGAGATTGCGTTTTACGCAATCTTTTTTTAACACAAAAGGGAAAAGGTATAGGAATTGTGAAAGATTCGTGTTACACTATAATAAATATGTCTTAAATAAAGAAGGAGAGCAGTTTCATGAAAAAAGCAACATTAGTCATTATGGCAGCCGGAATCGGAAGCCGTTTTGGAGGCGGGATAAAACAGTTGGAACCTGTAGGACCAAATGGTGAAATTATTATGGATTATTCAATATATGATGCGAGAGAAGCCGGATTCAGCAAAGTCGTTTTTGTGATTCGAAAAGATTTGGAAGCGGATTTTAAAGAAGTCATCGGGAATCGCATCGAAAAAGAGATTGAAGTAGCGTATGCATATCAGGAAAAAGAAGATATTCCGGAGTGTTTCCGCGAGAGATATGAAGATAGAGCGAAGCCTTGGGGAACAGGGCAGGCAATTCTCTGCTGTAAAGACGTGGTGAAAGAACCGTTTTTAGTTATCAATGCGGATGACTATTATGGAAAGGAAGCGTATCAGGAGGCTTATGCGTATCTGACAGGCGGACAGGAAGAATCTGATAAGATTCAGGCGTGCATGGTAGGCTTTGTCCTTGGAAATACATTGAGTGAAAACGGTGGAGTGACAAGAGGAATCTGTACAGTCGATGAGAGCGGACATTTAGTAGATATCGTGGAGACTTCCAACATCGAGAAAACAGCGGATGGCGCGGCAATAAGAGAAGGAGACAGCTTGCGGCCGGTGGACATTCATGTGCCGGTATCTATGAACATGTGGGGATTACATCCGGATTTCTTTGGGATTCTGGAAGAAGGATTTGAAGAATTTTTGGAGCATACAGTTCCGGAAAATCCGAAAGCAGAATATTTGCTTCCGACGATTGTAGGAGGATTACTTCAGAACCATAAAATTGATTTGAAAGTTCTGAATTCACAGGATAAATGGTTTGGAGTGACGTACAAAGAAGATAAGGATGCAGTTGTTGCATCGGTAAGAGCGTTGGTAGAACAGGGGGTCTATCCTGAAAAATTGTTTTAGGAATATTTTTCGGATAGGACTTGAAGGAACAGGGATATAAGACGATAAGGAGGAAATATATGAAAAAAAGGGCATTAGCATTGCTGCTCGCATTCGGAATGGTGTTTGGTAATGTGGGAAGCATGGCGGCACAGGCAACAGAAGTACAAGACGAAACGGTTATAGAAAAAGACTCCGGCGAACCCCAGGAGAACACCGGAATAGGAGAGGGGACAACGGATGAGTCTGTGCAAGGAGAAACAGAAGAGACGGAACCAGAGGTGGCAGAAGCCGAGAACGCTGTGGAAGAAGCAAGTGATAGCGTTTCCGGTGGATTTCATGGAGAGATTTCCGTAGATGAGCAGAACGTCAATGTAGTAGATAAAGACGGAAACGTAACATTTGTGGATATGTCGGCAGATGATACGGTCGTACCGGAACTGTTAGAGGAAAAAGCGGAAACTCCACAGATTGTCAACTTAAGACAGACATCCGGCGTACTGGAATATAAAGAAGTAGGAACCGGAGCAGACGGTTATGTTGCAGGAACATACGGAGCAGATGCCGCATATCTTGGAACGAGCGGCGGTAAAGTAAAATTCATGATAGGCGGTGTCATCGGTGAGATTGCAGAGAGCAAGGTACAGTTAGTCTCCAAATCGAGCGCGAAGTCTGTCAGCTATTATTCCGCATCCGGCGGACGCCTGTATCATTATATTTCCACGAACATAAATGTTACAAGCTATGGAAGTACGCTGGATAACGGACCGGCGCCGTCTTATTTAAAATCGGGAACAAAATATTACAGCTATGACGGACATTATTTCTATATAGAAGATAACTTTGGAAATATGTTGGACGATTACAACAATAATACGAGAACTCATGCGGTAAACGCAAGCACTCCGTACTACAATTATTTCCAGTATCTCCCACTTAGGAGTCAGTCTAACTACACAAGCAGTACGTTAAATACGATTATTAACAACAAGGTTGCTTCCAATTCGAAAATGAAAAATACAGGGGCAACATTTGTGGAGAAGCAGAATACATATGGTGTAAATGCATTGTTAATGACCGGACTTGCAGCTAATGAAAGCGCATGGGGTTCCAGCAATATTGCCCAGACAAAAAATAACTTATTTGGTCTGAATGCGGTGGATTCTTCGCCAGGGCAGAGCGCCAACTATTTCGCAAGTGTAGAGCAGTGTATCAAAGAATTTGCGGAAAAATGGATGTCAAAAGAATATCTGAATCCGAAGAACTGGAAGTATTTCGGCGGTTTTCTTGGAAATAAGGCAAGCGGTATGAATGTGAAATATGCTTCTGACCCATACTGGGGAGAGAAAGCGGCTTCTATGGCTTGGAACTTAGATAAAGATAACGGAAATAAGGATGTCAACAAATATACAATCGGAATCAAGGACACGATAGGACCAAATAATACGGTAAATGTCAGAAGCGAAAGCAACACATCGTCCAGCGCATTGTATAAGACACCGAAACAGGGAAACTGTGCGTACCTTATTTTAAACAAAACTCCAGTCAACAAGTTTTACAAAATTCAGAGTGACGGGGTATTAAACAGCGGAAGGACCGCAATCGATACAAGCACAGGAAACTATGATTTCTCGAAGATGTATGCGTATATCAGCGCGGATTATGTGAAACTGGTGAATAGTGGGAACGGGGGAAGTACTCCTGACCCTGAACCGCAACCGGAACCAGATAATTGGAGGGTCAATGGAATCAAAACGAATATCGCGGCTCCGCAGCCGATGAATACTTCGATTCAATTGACTGCAGATGTCAGTGGAAATACTTCCAATCTTCAGTATAAATTCGTCTGGATGAAAGATAACTGGAAGGATTGGGGAGTCATCCAGAATTTCTCTTCTAAGAATACAGCAACATGGAAACCGACTTCCGGTGGTAATTATACCATTTATCTTGATGTGAAAAAAGGAACAGGAAGTGCAACAACTGTTAGCAAGACATATCAGATTTTAAATTGGAGTTATACAGGAATTTCCACAAACTTATCATCTCCGCAGACTTTGGGTAAATCTATTACGGTTTCCGCAGATGTGAAGGGAACAACGAGTGGACTGAAGTATAAATTTGTATGGGAAAAAGATAACTGGAAAGAATGGGGAGTTATCAAAGATTTATCTTCGACAAACAGTGCTGCCTGGAAACCATCGAAGGCAGGCAATTATGTATTACATGTAGATGTGAAAGATGCATCAGGATACACAGCTACTATGACGAAGAAATTTGAAATAGGAAATGTATCCTGGGAACCAGGAGAGTTGACAACATCGCCGAAGAAGGTGGAGATGGGAAAAGAAGTGACCCTGACACAGAATATAAAGAGCAGTGCATCGAATCTTCCGCTTCAATATAAGTTTGTGTGGGAGAAAGATAACTGGAAAGAGTGGAGAGTCATTCGAGATTTTTCATCTAAAAACAGTGTGAATTGGAAACCGCCAGTAAACGGAAAATGTACAATTCATGTGGATATCAAAGATGATGCCGGTAAAGTGCGCACGAAGAGCACAGCGATTCAGATTGACAGAGGTACATGGAAGTTTGTAAAAATTGAGCCAAGTAAGAAAGCTCCGCAATATGTAGGGGAAAAGATTAATTTTGAAGTAATTACGGAAGGAAATTCTTCCGGTGTACAATATAAATTTGTATGGCAGAAAGATAACTGGAAAGACTGGGCTGTGATTCAGAACTTCTCGACAAAAAACTCGGCAGATTGGATTCCGAGAGAAAGTGGTACGTATAAGATTATCGTTGATATGAAAGACCTGGATGGAAAAGTGACGACGAAAGAGATTACTTACGAAATTGAAGAATCCTATTTTGATTCGGTTGAGATTACTCCGGATACGAAACAAAATGTCGGTGGAAAGATTCATATTCGTGCAAATTATAAAGGCGGAACATCCAAGACACAGTATAAGTTCGTATGGCAGAAAGACAACTGGAAAGAGTGGGGTGTCATTTCAGAACTTTCAAATAAAAATGGTGTGGATTGGGTTCCGAAGTCAACGGGAAATTATACTATTTGTGTTGATGTAAAAGATGAAAAAGGAAAGGTTCAGACAAAAACAAAATCATTCCCTGTAGGTGAATGGACATATGAAGGCGTGGAATTTACAAAGAAATCAGATGGAACATTGAAAATTCAGCCGGAAATAAAAGGTAATACATCAGGATTTACATACAAATATGTATGGCAGAAGGATAATTGGAAAGAATGGGGAATTATCAAAGATTTTTCATCCAGTTCTTCTGTGGAATGGGAACCTAAGACAAGTGGAACGTATACAATGATTGTAGACGTGAAAGACGCAAATGGAAAGGTGGTTACAAAGCAGACGCAATATACCATCAAATAGGAAGTGAAAGGAGGAAGGAGTATGAAAAGAAAAATTTTAAGTTTAATTCTTGCGACAGCGCTTGCTTGCGGAAGTATGAGCAGTCTCAGCTTTGCGGCAGAGGAACCGCCGGTAATCGAAGGAAGTGAGCAGACTCAAGGAGAAAAAGAGGAGATTCCGGAAACTATTCCGGAACAAGAGGAAGCGGCAGAAGAACAGACACAGGCGTTGGACGAGACGACAGGAGAAGTAGAAACGCCGGAAGGAAGAGCAGATTCCTGGAATTATCAAGGAATGCTTCCGGAAGAGAAGAACTTGAAAGTAGGAGAGGAAACCAAGATTTCAGTGAATCTTTCCGGCGATACAGAAGGCTTACGTTATAAATATGTATGGCAGAAGGATAACTGGAAAGAGTGGGGAGTTCTTCAGGAATTTTCAGAAGAAAAAGAAGTGTCATTCGTTCCGAAAAAGACAGGAGACTATACGATTATTGTAGATATCAAAGATGCGGCAGGAAAAGTTGTCAGTAAACAGAACACTTATCATGCGATGACACAAGTTTGGAATTATGAACGGGTGGAAACGAATGTGCCTTCTCCACAGGAAAAATATTCGGAACCGATAGAAATCAAAGCTGTAACATCGGGTGAGACAGAAGGATTACAATACAAATTCGTATGGCAGAAAGACAATTGGAAAAAATGGGGAGTGATTCAAGAACTTTCCGCAAAATCCAGTGCGATGTGGGAGCCGAAAGAAGAAGGCCGTTATACGATTATAGCAGATGTGAAAGATAAAGACGGCAAAATCGTAACAAAGTCGCTGCAATATGAGATTACAAAGGTAAACTGGAATTTTGACAAAATTAATGTAAGTCCTGAAGGAAGTCAGAAGAAAGGAAAACCAATCGAAATTACAGCGGCTACAAGCGGCAGCACGAAGAAGCTGCAATACAAATTTGTGTGGCAGAAAGACAACTGGAAAGAGTGGGGAGTCATCCAAAACTTTTCAGAAAATAATACAGCGACATGGACTGCGCCGAATAAGAGTGGAAACTATAAGATTATTGTAGATGTGAAAGACCGGGACGGAAAAGTTGTAACAAAAGATGCAGACTATTTCGTGGCAACACAGATTTGGGAGCCGGGAGAAGTACTAATCAATGAAGGACAGCCGGGACGTCTCTATGAGAGAACGCCAATCTCTGTCAGCGCGACAGGAGAGACACAGGATTTGCAGTATAAGTTTGTCTGGATGAAAGATAACTGGAAAGAATGGGGAGTGATTCAAGAATTCAGTTCTAAAAACTCCACTTCTGAATGGATTCCGAAGAAGGAAGGAACTTATACTATCTACGCAGATATTAAAGATATTGATGGAAGAAAGCAAACGATAACGAAAGAATATACACCGATGGAAGCTGACTGGAAGCTGACAGAGCTGAATATCAATGGTGAACAGGACCGTTTCGTAGGAGATAAACTGAAAGTGACTGCAGTAACAAGCGGGAATACGGAAGGATTGCAGTACAAGTTTGTTTGCCGAAGAGGAAATGGCTGGAGTGATTGGGAAGTTGTGCAAGGCTTCAGTACAGACAATAGTATAGAAATTCCGTTAAGTAAAGATAAAGACTATCATATCATTGTGGATATTAAGAATCAGGCGGGTGTGACTTGTAAGACAGAAGAAACGACTGTAAGAGTGCATAAATATTTGTCTGCCGGAGCATCCAGTACAAAGGTTTCAACAGGAAAAACAATCCAGTTGTATCCGAATTTGAGTGGAAGCAAAGCAGCGCCGCAGGTTAAATATGTCTGGATGAAGAATAATTGGAAGGAATGGGGAGTGTTAAAAGAATTCTCCACAACTTCCAGCTTGAGTTGGACTCCGACTGCGACAGGAAATTATACGATTATTATGGATGTTCGTATGAACGGAATCACGCAGAGCAAGAGTGTGAATGTGGAAGTTTCCAATAAGAAAAACGGTTGGTATTATGAAGGCGGATATAAATTCTATTACAAAGATGATGTGAAGCAATTAGATTTGGATGGAATTTTGCCGAAACAGTCCAGCTACTATATTAAAGTAAACAGAAAAACATGTTCGGTAACCGTTTATGCCAAGGATGGAAGTAACGGCTATATTATTCCGGTGAAACGATTTGCATGTTCAGTAGGATTGCCGTCAACACCAACTCCGACAGGAACATACTATACACCGGCAAAATATAGATGGCATACGTTGATGGGACCGTCCTATGGACAGTATTGTACAAGAATTACGGGAAGTATTTTGTTCCATTCTGTTGCGGGATACAATAAGACGAGTTATAACATCAAGGCATCTGATTATAACAAGTTAGGACAGCCGGCATCCCATGGATGTGTGCGACTCAATGTAAGAGATGCAAAATGGATTTATGACAATTGTGCATTGAAGACAAAAGTCACAATTTATGACAGTTCCGACCCGGGACCATTAGGGAAACCGCCAACAATTAAAATTCCACCTTCTCAGAACTGGGACCCGACAGACCCGAATGTAAAAAAATAATAGAAAAAATAATGAGATAGAAGCAGGTTTTTGACCTGCTTCTATTAAATTATTACAAAATTATTACAAGATTAAGGAAGAATTAAGGAAGAGAACTTGCACAATATAGGTCAATCGTATATAATGAGGGGTGATATTACGATAAGATGGGGTAGTTATGATGCATTGGATTAAAAAATTTGAAGCTACGATGTGGCTGATTATAAGACTTGTTTTATATTTATTGATTATGGCGATATTTATGTTTGTACTCGCAGAGGAGAATCCGTCGATTATTCGTTTGTCAAGAACGATGGGAATCACGATGACAACATTTGTGATTGTAGGACTTTTGTTCTTACGTGTTTATGGCGCCTATGACGTTGGACGAAGAAAGAGTAAGCCGATTATTTATTCGATTGCACTTGCGACATTCTTTACCGATATCGTTGTATATCTGCAGTTGATGATTATGAATACGATTACACCAGACGTGTATGCGTTCCGATTCAGCAGTATCGGCGCTTTGATTTTGGCATATATTCTTCAAGTTGTGTTAATTGTCATTTTCACTTATGCCGGAAACGCGCTCTTTTTTACAATTCATGAGCCGGAGAGCTGTTGTATTGTAACGTCATCACAGGAAAGTCTGGACTGTATTGTGCGGGCGATTCTTCATTTTAAAAAGCAGTATTGTATCGATTATATCGTGGATTATAGAGACAAGGACTTATACGAAACGATGAATAAAGCGCATACGGTGTTTATTCAGGATGTGCCGGTTGTAGAGAGAAGTGAAATTGTACGGTTCTGCTATAAGAACAAGATTAATATTTACTTCAATCCGGAGATTGAAGATATTGTAGAGATGAATGCAAAATATTATCTCCTGGATGACGTTTCTGTTTTGAACGCCAATGTTAAGGCGTGGACGATGGAACAGAGAATCGCGAAGAAATTGTTGGATATGGGACTGGCGATTGTACTTGGTATCTTGACATCACCAATCTGGATTGTCAGTGCAATCGCAATTAAATTATATGATGGCGGGCATATTTTCTTCAAACAAAAACGAGCGACCATCAATGGGCGTGTGTTTGAGGTGTATAAGTTCCGTACAATGAAAGAAAATGTGGAAAACCGTTCGGTGACAGATAATGATGACCGTATTACAAAACCTGGTAAAATCTTGCGTAAGATTCGTATGGACGAGCTTCCGCAGCTCATCAATATCCTGAAGGGAGATATGAGCTTTGTGGGTCCAAGACCGGAGATGCTTGAGAATGTCAATGCGTATGAAGCGGAACTTCCGGAGTTCCGATACAGACTCCGCGTGAAGGCGGGCTTGACAGGCTACGCGCAGATTGCAGGAAAATATAATACAACACCAAAAGACAAACTGATTATGGATATGATGTATATTGAACAGTTCAATATCATGAAAGATATTCAGTTAATATTCCAGACATTTATCGTACTGTTAAAGTCAGACAGTACAGAGGCGTTTAAAACAGGCGGGGATGAGAAAAAATATATTTTCCGTCCTGCTGTGAATGAAGAGGAGAATCAGTAATGAAAAAGTATGATTATGTGTTAGTAGGCGGCGGACTTT
Organism: uncultured Lachnospiraceae bacterium; assembly: GCA_905197485.1. Lineage (GTDB taxonomy): Bacteria > Bacillota > Clostridia > Lachnospirales > Lachnospiraceae > Faecalimonas. The sequence goes on from CAJJYZ010000025.1 coordinate 8,716, forward strand.
TTGCGGGAACATTTGCTTATCATGCAACAAGACAAGGGAAGAAATGTCTCGTCATTGAGAAGAGAGAAACACTTGGCGGGAATCTCTACTGTGAAGATGTAGAGGGGATTCATGTGCACAAGTATGGAGCGCATATCTTCCATACAAGTAATCGAAAAGTATGGGATTTTGTAAATTCTCTCGTAGAATTTAACCGTTATACAAATTCACCGATTGCCAATTATAAAGGTGAAATCTATAACATGCCGTTCAACATGAACACATTCAGCAGAATGTGGGGAGTTGCAACTCCGGAGGAAGCAAAGAAAATCATTGACGAGCAGCGTGCGGCAATTCAGGGAGAACCGAAGAATCTGGAGGAGCAGGCAATCAGCCTTGTTGGAGAAGATATTTATAAGAAGTTAATTAAAGGCTATACGGAAAAGCAGTGGGGAAGAGACTGCAAAGACTTGCCATCCTTTATTATTAAGAGACTTCCGGTAAGATACACATATGATAACAATTACTTCAACGACTTATATCAGGGAATCCCAATCGGAGGATATAATGTACTAATTGATGCATTATTTGAAGGATGCGATGTAGAACTTGGCGTAGATTACAACGCAGATAGAGAAAAATATAATGAATTGGGAGAAAAAGTTCTTTATACAGGAACTTTAGATTCCTTATATGACTTCTGCTATGGAAAATTGGAATATAGAAGTTTACGATTTGAATCAGAATTGTTAGACGAAAAGAATCACCAGGGAGTTGCGGTTGTCAATTATACAGACAGGGAAACACCGTATACACGAGTGATTGAACATAAACATTTTGAATATGGAACACAGGATAAGACTGTGATTACAAAAGAATATCCGGCAGACTGGGAGGAAGGCATGGAGCCATACTATCCAATCAATGACGAGAAGAATCAGGAACTGTATAAAAAATACAGAGAAAAAGCAGAGCAGGAAGAGAACTTGATTCTCGGCGGAAGACTTGCAGAATACAAGTATTATGATATGGATAAGGTAATCGAATCCGCATTCCAGTTGATTAAGAGAGAATTAGTATAACGATGGAAGTGTCAGTAAGAAAAAGGGAACAGGCTTTTGATATTGCCAAAGGTATCGGGATGTTGGCTGTTATTTTAGGGCATATGTCGATTCCGGATAAGTTGGGAGATTTTATTTTCAGTTTCCATATGCCATTGTTTTTCTTGATTAATGGATATTTTTTGAGGAGAAAAGAAGGCGTAAGCGATTGGCAGTATGTGAAGAAGAAAGCAAAAGCGTTACTGGTGCCTTATGTGGTTACATGTGTTTTTGTAATCTTGTTCTCCACATTTTTTCAAATACAACAAGGAGTGGAGGCGACAGGATTATTGGTAAATGCGAAATCCTGGATATTAGCTTCGATTTATGGAAGCGGAACGTTTACACATTTTTTTAAGTGGGAGTTCCGGATTATCGGGGCGATTTGGTTCTTGCTTGCGATGTTTTGGGCAGATACTATTTTTCACTTCTTGTTAAAGAGTAAAAATCCTTATTTATATGGAACGATTCTTTCGCTTGTTGGATATTTCACGACGAAAGTAACCTGGTTCCCATTTAGTTTTCAGGCCGGGTTAAGTGCAATTTTCTTTATTCAGATTGGATATTTTGCAAGAGAAAAAGACTTGTTCCGGAAATATAAAGATAACCTGCAAGTGACGGTTCTTGCGCTTATTTTTTGGACGATTGCCGTCGTGTATAGTGGAAAACTATATATGGTTGGGAATAACTATGGACATGGTTTTTTGGATGTCATAGGAGCGGTGAGCGCGACGTTTTTGATTCTGAAGTTTTCGGGATTTTTGGAACGAAAATGTACGGCAATTGCAAAGCTGCTCAGCTTTTACGGAAGAAATTCCTTGATTGTACTTTGCTTCCACTTAGTGGAACTGAATACATTTCCTTGGTCTATTGTTCTTGGAAAGTTTTCTTACAGAGCAGGAACTGCGATTGTGTATTTTGGAAAAATACTATGGTCACTATGTATGATTTATGTTGTGAAGCATATTCCACCGCTTAGGTGGGTGTATTGTGCTCAATATAAGAAAAAGAATTAATGAAAGGAGTATATAGCAATTTCAAATTGTTATAGAAAAAAGATGGATAATAAGAATATCAAAGTCAGCATTATCATGCCGGTTTATAAAGTAGAAGAGTATGTAGGAAAAGCAATTGAAAGCATTCAGGCGCAGACATTGACAGACTGGGAATTTTTGATTGTTGATGATGGGACACCGGATAGAAGTGGTGAAATCTGTGACGAATATGCGGCAAAGGATGATAGAATCCAGGTGATTCACAAAGAAAACGGAGGAGCGCCGAGCGCCAGAAATATGGCAATCGAGATGGCGAAAGGCGAATATTTCTATTTCCTGGACTCTGACGATTGGGCAGAACCGACGATGTTAGAAGATATGTATAACCTGGCAAAGCACGATAATGCACAGCTTGTTGTTGCAGGGTTCTATATCGACACATATATTGGGGACGGACAATTCCTGACAGACAATTATGTGGTGGAAGATGCGGTGTATCCGGACAAAGAATCTTTCCGCAAAAACGCGTACAGATTATTTGACAAGAACCTCTTATATACTCCTTGGAACAAACTATTTGAAGCAAAATATGTTATGGAAAACAACTTGCGTTTCCCGACAACATTCTGGGATGACTTTCCATTCAATGTCAGTGTAGTGAGAAATGTGGAGAGAGTAACAGTAACTTCTAAACAGTATTACCATTTCTTGAGAGCGAGAACAGAATCTGAGACGGCGGCATACCGTCCGGGAATGTATGAAAAGAGAGAAGAAGAGCATGGATGGATGATGGACCTTTACAAAGAGTGGCGTGTGAACAATCCGGAAAGCAAGGAAATGATTGCAAGACGTTACATGGAACGATTTGTAGGTTGTGTTGAGAACATCACAAATCCAAAATGTGAGATGACGAAGAAAGAGAAGAAACAGGAAATTAAAAAAATGCTGCAAAACCCTCGCATCGACCAGATGGGAAAAGTGGCAAGACCTCGTTCTTTCTATATGAAACTGTTATTATTGCCGATTAAATGGCATTGTACTTTGCTCACTTACTGGGAAGCAAAAGTGATTACTTATGTAAAAACAAAGAATACGAAGCTGTTTACGAAGTTAAAGGTGGGAAGATAATGGAGAATACAGTAGCTGTCAGCGTAATCGTACCTGCGTACAATGCGGAGAAAGTTGTAAGAAACTGTGTGGAAAGTATTTTAGGTCAAACATTAGAAAACATTGAAATTGTTGCGGTGGATGATGGAAGCAAGGACCATACAAGGAAGGTATTGCGGGAACTGGCTCAAAAAGACGCAAGAATTGTTTTGGTTGAAAAAGACAAGAACGAGGGACTGAGTGCGGCAAGAAATTCTGCATTGCAGGTTGCGAAAGGCGAATATATCGGATTCGTGGATGCAGATGACTGGGTAGAAGCTGATACTTTTGGAAATATGTATGAGAAAGGCCGGGGGGCGGACCTTGTTGTCGCAGGATATCGGCATGATACAATGGATGAAAACCGTACGACGGTAAATATCAGCCGCGATGTGACAACTGCGCCGGGATACTGGACAAACAAGAATGAAATTGCAGCAAAAGCAGCCGATATTGATACTGCGAAAATGTTTGCCTATACATGGAATAAACTTTATAAACGAGAATTGATTCTGGCGAATCATCTTGAATTTTCAAAACAGGTTTTGATTGAAGACTTTATATTTAATACATTATTTTGGGATAAAATTTCAACATTAAGTGTCATAGAGGATATGGGGTATCACTATGTGAAAGCCTCGAAAGATGCGCTGACGCAGAAGTTCCTTCCGGACTTTCTGGATATCATGAATCTGCGTTTTGAATATATTAGAAATCTTTTGACAAAAAATGAAGTGTATACAGGAAAGGCGAAAGAACAGCTTGCCAATATTTATATCAAACATGCTGTGGCGGGTGTCGTTCGAAATTGCTCTCCGATGGGAAATTATAGTTTTGGCGAGCAGTATGCCAGAACGAAGGCGATGCTTCATTATCAACAGGCAAGAGAAGCTTGTCAGAATGCGAAGGGAAATTCAAAGCAGGAAAAAGTATGTAATCTTGTATTCAAAACGAAGAGCACTCTTTTCGTGCTTTTGTTAGGAAAAGCCATTTATATGATGCAGACAAAGTCGAAAACGGCATTTGATAAATTAAAGTAGGTGTAAGATGAAAAAGATAGCGATTGTTTCCTGGGATATGAGCATACTTGGGGGGATTAATCAAGTCATAGCAACGTTGGCAAACGGATTTTGTGAAAGATATGAAGTGTACGTCATATCTTTGGTAAAAGAAAAAGAAAAGACAGCATATGTATTTCCTGAAAATGTTCATGGTGTGCATTATATTCTGGAAAGAAATGCGCGTGGCCGCGAAGTGATGCAGGAAGGGAAACAGAAACTCAAAGAATTTCTGCATCAAGAAGAGATTTCTACCGTTTTTTTAATGGGATTTCAAGTTTCGCTTCCAACGATTCTTATGGCGGGACGTGGCGGAATAGATTATGTATTTTGTGACCATGAAGCGCTTATGAGTCGTTGGAAAGAACGGAAGATTACTCTTGTGAGATTTCTTTCGGCAATTTTGTCGAAGAAGGTCGTGACATTGACGAAAAGTAATGCAGAAGATTATCGCAGACAATTTCATCTTCCGGAGAAAAAGGTGACATACATTTACAATTCTGTCAGTGATAAGGTGATGGCGAATCGGGAAGAATATCATGCAGATTCCAAACGGATTCTTTCCGTTGGAAGATTCAGTCCGGAAAAGGGATACGATATGTTGATAGAGGTTGCGAAAGATGTGTTCCGGGATTATCCTGATTGGAAATGGTATCTCTATGGAAATGGAGAAACTTTTGAACAGATTCAGAAGAAGATTCAAGAAGAGCAGTTGGAGAATCAGGTCATATTAAAGGGCGAGGTCAGCGATGTTTCTAAAATATATGGGGAGGGAGCGATATATGTTCTAACTTCCTATAGAGAAGGGCTCCCGCTTGTTTTATTAGAAGCGAAAGCAAATCATCTTCCTTGTATCAGTTTTGATATTGTAAGCGGTCCGAGAGAAATCATAAGACCTGATATCGATGGAATGCTGATTCCGCCGTTCGACACGAAAATGATGGCAGAGAAGATAAAACTATTAATCAGTAATGATGGGCTAAGAATGAAGATGTCAGGAGAAGCAGATGGAAATCTTGCGCAATTTTCTTCGGACGCGGTCATGAATCAGTGGTTTGAATTAATTGACAATTTATAGAAGAAGGTGAATGGGTGAGAAATATTTTTTGGGAAAAAGGAGAATTCAGGTGGTGGATTTTACTTCTGTGCGCGTATCACTTTTTCCCGTTCATTACAACGAAAGGAAGTATTCTATTATATATATGGGCGTATGTAGTTCCGCTTGTTTATCTGGCGCTCAACATAAATTATTTAAAGCGAATCGTTTCGGCGACGATACATTCAGAGGCAATGATAGCAGTAGCGGGGATTGTATTGCTGAGTTGTGTAAGTATTATCATTCCGATTTTACATAATACCGGAGATTTTACATATTTTACCGGGGCAATTATGACAATGCTGAAGATATGGATTCGTATGCTGTTTCTTGTCGTTGTTATCGTGAAGAATATTCCGGACGCAACGAAAGAAACGTTTATGAAATATTTTATTTTTTCATGTTGTCTGTATATTTGCAGTACAATCGTGATGCTTTTGGTTCCAAGTGTCAGGGAATTATTCTGGGAACTTGTGAAAGAGAGTGAAAGCGCCAAAGCAATGGCTCTGGAGGCGCGTTATCAGACACGATATGGATGGGGAGGATTCTCCGGATTCGAATATACGTTCAAGTGTGTGTTGGGAATCGTATTTATTAACTATCTCATAGATTTGAATATCGGGAAAAAGAAAGTATGGTACTGGGTAGTCGTATCGATGTTCCTGTTTGGAGGAACGCTTTTTTATGGCCGCATCGGTTCTGCAGTAGGAGCGATAATCTTATTTTTCATGTTGTTAAAGCTGCTATTAAAGAGACCGAAAATATTAACCTTCATTGTAATAGGAGGAGTGATAGGAATTATTGCACTTTTGATTTTGCAGAGTAGGAATGAAGCGGTACATGCGTGGTTCCAGTGGGCGTTTGACATGATTGTTACGTTTGTTCAGACAGGAAAAATGGAAACAGGTTCGACGAATGTGCTGTTTGAGCGAATGTTGTTTATCCCGGAAGTGAAAACTATGTTGTTTGGAGATGGACTTTATTCGACAGCAGATGGCTATTACATGTCAACGGATGCAGGAATTATGCGTCCGGTATTATTCGGAGGAATTTTGTTTGCTACACTACGGTATTTCAGCGTATATGCGGTGATGATTATCAATTTCTTAAAAGACGGTGTGAAACAAGAAGAGAAGAAATTGTATTTTTTCCTTTTTGTTATTTGCTTTATTTTTGAAATAAAAGGAGAAATTATCTTCTCGTGTTTACCGATTTTTATATGGGTGTTAGTAATGAAAGCATATGATAGGAGAGAAAAAGATGGAAAGAGAATTAAACTTAAAAAGATTGGTTAAAATGTATGTTTTGAATCTGTGGGTTATTATTTTAAGTGGAGCGCTCCTTGCAGGAGTTGTAGGCGTATTCTTTAAAAGTAGTGGAACTTATACATTGACAAAGCAAGTTTATCTTGTATATGACTTACAGGAAGAAGGAGACAAGAATGCAGAAGTAAGAAAAAACACATATTTTGATGCATACAAGGCACTGTTACAGGGAACTTCTTTGAAAAATGATGCAATGTTCTCAGAGGAAGAACAAGAACGATTGAGCAATATGTCAGTTGAAGTTGCATCAAGCTGTTACACAGTTACTTTGAATGTTCCGGATGACGGAAAGATAGAAAATGATGAAGAGCTCTTTGACCGTTATATTAAGGCATCAGAAATGTGGATGCAGGAAAAATTTGCAGATAAATCTCTAAATGCTGAAGTAGTAAGTGAAGATGTAGTAGCAGTCGGAAGTGGAAGCGGATATATAATGAAGATGATTTTAGGATTCATGATAGGAGCAATTCTGGCAGCCTTTGTGTTGTTCGTATGGTTTGTGATGGATAAAAAAATCAGAACAGAAGAAGATGTAACATATTATACAGATTTAGAGTGCTTGGGTTCAGTAAAGAGGAGAAAATAAATGAAAGAATTATTTGATATTGAAAACATAAGAGAGCGGGTAATGTCGGATTCAGCCAAAGTGTGTGGAATTACAAGTATGAGAAAAGGAGAAGGGAAAACATATATTTCTTCATTGTTGCAGGAAAGCATGGTTCAAATCGGAGATAAAACTCTTTTAATCAGTGCGGACGGAAACTGGGAAACAAATAGAAGCCGTTATGCAGAAGAAACAGTTTTTTGCGTGAAAGATTTGAATGATTTTCAATCCCAGGAAATTGATTCTGAAAAAGTGCGTGTAATTGCATTCCATAATTTCTCAAACTTTGACAAGTTTGTATATAGCAGAGAATATGAACTCTTTTTAGAAGAGTGTAAAGAAAAGTACGACCATATTTTAGTGGATATGGCTGCGTTGTCGGAGCAGAGTGTTTCGAAAAAAATGTGTGAGTTATGTGATGACACGATGATTGTCGTATCAAAAGATGCGGAAAATGGTTTAAATGTGAGAAAAGAAGTAGAACAGCTTCGTAGTGTCGGAGCGAAAATCAAAGGCATCATTTTGAATGAGCATAGTTTTAAGAGAACGATTTTCAAAATGTAATAAGGGTGTTGATATATGAAAGTAAGTGTAATTGTTCCGGTATACAATGTAGAAAAGTATTTAGAGAAGTGCTTAATCTCTATTGCGAATCAGAACTTTGAGGAGTATGAAGTTCTTGTCGTGATAGATGGAACGGAAGACGGAAGCGAAGAAATTGCCAGAAGATATGAAGAAAAATTCCCGGAGATATTTCGGGTAATCGTCCAGGAGAATAAAGGATTAGGTGGAGCCAGAAACACAGGAATCTGCGAGGCAAAAGGAGAATATCTGGCGTTTGTAGATAGCGATGACATGATTCATCCGGATTTTTTGAAAGACACTTATGCGAAAGCAGAGGAAGAAGCAGCAGACATGGTTGTTTCGGACATTGAATATGTTGATGAAGATGGAAAAACCCTTCGCTGTGAGCCGGCGAAACCTGGCAATCGTGATGTCATTCAATTTGATAAGACGAGTAAAATTTTGATGTGGCCAGGTGCATGGAATAAGATTTACAAAAGAGACTTATTTGCAAAAGACCACATTTTTTACCCGGAACGTTTATGGTACGAAGATTTGGCGACGACTCCTATGTTGATATTAAATGCAAAGAGAATCGCGTATATACCGAAGGCATATTATTACTATGTACAGCGGGAAGGTTCCATTATGAGTAGCAAAAATATTGCGAGAAATAAGGAAATCATTACTGCATTTGAACGGATAGCAGATTTCTTTGAAGAACATGGTGCGTATCAGGAATACAAGACGGAACTGGAGTTTTTGGCAATTTATCATATTCTATATACGGCTGCGGTTCGTATCAATAAAGTAGATGCTTCGTCTAAAATTCAAGCGGAACTGGTAGACTATGTGCAACAAAGATTTCCGGGATATACGAAAAACTTTTATCTAAAGACCTTGATGTCTAAAAAAGAGAAAATCGTGATACATTTACTATCAAAAAAGAACTTTAAGACTTTAAACGGAATGTTTCGATTAGTGGAGAAAATGAAATAATGAACAGTACAAAAAAGACGTTGTTAAAAAATACGATTATGTTATACTTGCTAAGATTTTCCACATATTTCTTTAGTTTTATTACAGTTCCATATCAGACGAGAGTTATGGGAAAAGAAATATACGGGAAAATCGGAATAGCAACAGCTTTGATGATGTATTTTCAATTGTTTTTAGACTTTGGATTTTTATTGTCAGGAACCGAAGAGGTAGCAAAGAATCGAGAAGATAAGAATAAACTTTGTGGTATTTTTAGTTCCATCGTTGTTTTAAAAATATTTTTCTCAATGATTTCTGCAGTGGTACTTTTGATGGTATGTAATTTCATTCCGCAATATAAGCAGGATATGACATTATACTTTTTGTTCTTATTGCAGGCAATTGTATCGTCCTTCTTACCGGATTATCTATACAGAGGTTTGGAAGATATGACTGCCATTACGTATAGAACGGTGTTTGTAAAAGCGTTATTTACAGTATTAATTTTTGCCTTTTTAAAAGAACCGTCTGATTATTTGTGGGTGCCGGTGATTTCGATGTGCGGAGAACTTTGTGCAGTCGTATGGTCATGGATTGATTTGAACAAGAGGTATGCGATACGATTTATAAAAGTAAAATGGACAGAGATGTTTGAACATCTGAAAAAGTCCAGTCAGTTTTTCCTATCAAGAATTGCCTCTACAATCTATACGGCAACAAATACGATTATTCTTGGATATATCGACCCGATTGGAGGAACGGTTGGTCTTTATACAGCGGCAAACAAGTTGATTACAACCGGACAGACAGCTTTGGCGCCGATTTCAGATAGTATGTATCCGTATATGATTAAAAATAAAGATTTTAAACTTGTGAAGAAAGTACTGACATGTATTATGCCTGTTATTATTTTAGGTTCCGTTGGGGTTATGATTTGGGCAGAACCATTTTGCACATTTATTTACGGAAAGAACTTTGCAGGAACCGGGGAGATACTTCGGGCGATGATGCCGATTGCAATTCTCACACTTCCGGATTATATTTTGGGATTTCCAACTCTGGGAGCGATGGGGCTGGCAAAACATGCAAATATCTCCATTTACATCAGTTCCAGTATCCATATTGTGAACCTGATTGTAACTTTGAGTTTAGGAAAATTAAATGCAGTCAGTCTGGCATGGCTCATGTCGGTTGCTGTATTTATCGAAACGCTATATCGATTTATCGTGGTGATGAGAAACCGTAAAAAATTTGTGAAAGGCGAATAGATATGAAAAAATGGATATTAGAAAAAGTCAGACCGTTCTTTGGAGACTGGGGGAGAAAACATTTACCCGGTTTATATAAGATTTACGAAAAAATGTTTTGGGCAATTGTAATTAAACGAAGAAATAAGGGACTTCATCAGAAAGGGTACCTGTATCTGGACAAAATTGATGCGGCAATGAAAAAATACGGCGTGGACTATTTCCTTACTTATGGAACGTTGCTTGGAATTATCCGGGAGGGAGAATTTATTCCGTACGATGACGACATTGATTTGGGAGTCATTCAGAATGAAAGATTTTCGTGGGATAAACTGGAGAAAGCGATGGCTGAAATTGGGATGGAGAAGAAGATTCAGTTTCGGTTAAACGGAGAACTGACAGAACAGACATACAGGGAAGGAAATCTGAGTGTGGACTTCTTTTTATATGAAGAGAAAGAAGGAAAATCTGTTTCATATGTATATTACCAGGAAGAAGGAAGAAAGTATGAAAAAGATGATTTTTCCGTCAGTCAGAATGTGACATCTTTGATTGATAAGACAAAAAAAATAGAAAGCAAGGGAAGAACGTTTTCTGTTCCGGAACATCCGGAATTGTTTTTGGAAGAAATTTATGGTCCGGATTGGAGAGTTCCGATTGCGGGATGGAGTAAAGAAAGAGATGTTGTAGAAGGTGGAAAAGGACGTAGAGAAAGAATCGTCTGATAATAATTAGACAAACATTTGAAGTGCAAGATTCTTGTGATAAACATAGAAAAATGTTATACTGAATACGGTGCAAGTTGAAAAAACAGATAAGGAGATTTTACTATGGCAAACATTAGACCTTTTTGTGCTGTGAGACCGGAAGAAACTCTGGTAGAAAAGATTGCAGCACTTCCATATGACGTATATAACAGAAAAGAAGCAAGGGAAGAAGTGAAAAAGAATCCACAATCATTTTTGAAGGTAGACAGACCGGAAACATTACTGAGTGAAACTGTTGACATTTACAGTCATGAAGTATACGAAAAAGCAGCTTGTACTTTGCATGAGATGATGGACAATCATGAGTTTGTACAGGATGCGACTCCGAATTATTATCTCTATGAGTTGACGATGAACGGACGTTCTCAGACTGGAATTGTAGGTTGTGCAGCGATTGACGACTATCTGAATAACGTGATTATGAAGCATGAGAATACACGCTCAGATAAGGAAGAAGATAGAACGAATCATATTGACATCTGTAATGCGCAGACCGGACCGATTTTTCTGACATACAGACCGAATGCGGTGATTCAGGAAGTGGTCAATCGAAAGAAAGAAACCGAAGCTTTATATGATTTTGTTGCGGAGGATGGCATTTCGCATCGCGTCTGGAAAATCTCAGATGCGGAAGATATCGAAGCGATTCAGAAAGCCTTTGAAGGGATTCACCAGATTTATATTGCAGACGGGCATCACAGAGCTGCTTCTGCGGTTAAGATTGGGGTGAAGAGAAGGGCAGAACACCCGGACTATACAGGGGAAGAAGAGTTCAATTATTTCCTGTCTGTTTTATTCCCAAGTGATGAACTTCATGTCATGGATTACAATCGTGTGGTATTTGATTTGAATGGCGATACGGCAGAGAGTTTCAAAGAAAAGATGAGTGAAGCGTTTGAAGTAGAATTGTATGGGGAAGAACCTTATGCGCCGGAAGCAAAAGGAATGTTCGGAATGTATCTGGGTGGTTCCTGGTATAAAGTGCGGGTAAAGAACGCAGAGGATACAGACCCGGTAAGAAGTCTGGATGTGTCCATTCTTCAGGAGAAGGTTTTAAGACCGATGTTGGGAATTGAGGATCCGAAGACAGATCAGAGAATTAAGTTTGTCGGAGGAATCCGGGGGTTGAAGGAACTGGAGAAGGATTCGAAAGACGGTGTGGCTTTTTCCATGTATCCGACGGCAATTGAAGAACTTCTTGCAGTTTCAGATGCAGGAATGCTGATGCCGCCAAAGTCTACATGGTTTGAACCGAAATTAAGAAGCGGATTGTTTATTCATCAGATTTAAGGAGGAAACGAAATGCAGGCGGTTATATTAGCAGCAGGAATGGGAAAACGTCTCAAAGAATTGACAAGTAATGCGACAAAATGCATGGTGGAAGTTAATGGAGTTACGATGATTGAGAGAATGTTATCCCAGTTAGACGTATTGAATTTGAAAAGAATTGTAGTCGTAGTTGGATACGAAGGCAAAAAATTGATGGAATACATCGGGACACTAAATGTGAAGACTCCGATTGAATATGTCGATAACGATATTTATTATAAAACAAATAATATCTATTCTCTCTATATGGCAAAAGATTATCTCGTACAGGATGATACGATTCTTCTGGAGTCCGATTTGATTTTTGAAGATTCCGTATTGCAGAGACTGTTGGACAATCCGTACCCAAGCCTTGCGCTGGTTGCAAAATTTGAAAGCTGGATGGACGGAACGGTTGTCACATTAGATGAGGAAGATAATATTAAAAATTTCTTAGGAAAGAAAGATTTTGTATTTGAGGATATTCCGAACTACTATAAGACGGTAAATATTTACAAATTCAGTAAGGAATTTTCAAATAGTCATTATGTTCCGTTTTTGGAGGCATACAGTAAGGCGCTCGGCAATAACGAGTATTATGAGCAGGTTCTGAAAGTCATTACATTACTTGACAAACCGGAAATTAAGGCGGAAAGATTGGGAAATGAATCCTGGTATGAAATTGACGACGTACAGGATTTGAATATTGCAGAATCTATTTTTGCATCCAAGGAAGAGAAACTGAACAAGTTTAACCGCAGATTCGGTGGATACTGGAGATATCCACAGTTGATTGACTTCTGTTATCTTGTGAATCCGTTCTATCCGAACCAGAAACTGATGGATGAACTGAAAGCAAACTTTGAAAGACTGTTATGCGATTATCCATCCGGAATGGAAATCAACAGTCTGTTAGGAGCAAAATATTACGGACTTCACAAAGAACAGGTTTGTGTAGGAAACGGTGCGGCAGAATTGATCAAATCCTTGATGGAGAATCATGAAGGAAAAGTGGGAATGATTTATCCGACTTTTGAAGAGTACCCACATCGTAAAAAAGCGGAGGATATTGTTCCGTATTGGATTGAAAGCAAAGATTTCCGCTATTCGGCAGATGATTTGATGAATTTTTATGAAGATAAAGAGATTCAATTCCTTGTGCTGATTAATCCGGACAACCCTTCCGGAAACTATATTGAGAAAGCGGACGTTCTTCGTGTTGCTAAGTGGGCAGAGGAAAAAGGAATCCGTTTCATAGTGGATGAGTCTTTTGTAGATTTTGCAGAGACAGAAGGAAGTGCTACATTACTGGAAGAAGAGATTATCAAAGAATATCAGAACTTAATCGTAGTAAAGAGTATTTCGAAGTCCTTTGGAGTGCCGGGGTTACGTCTCGGAATCCTTGCATCCAATGATTTACAGTTGATTGCCGATATGAAGAAAGACGTGGCAATCTGGAATATCAACTCCTTTGCGGAGTTCTATATGCAGATTTTTGAAAAATATAAATCCAACTATGAAGAGGCGATGAAAAAGTTCAAAGATGTGCGAAGAGAGTATGTGAAAATGCTGGAGGAAGTTCCACACTTAAGAGTGATTCCTTCACAGGCAAACTACTTGATGTGTGAACTGACAGGAGAGATGACAAGCAGAGAATTGGCGGAAGAATTGTTGAATGATTACAGTGTGCTGATTAAGGATTTGTCGAATAAAAACGGATTCAGTGGAAAATCTTATATCCGGGTTGCCGTTAAGAGACCGGAGGAGAATGAGAAACTGGTAGAGGCAATGAAAAAGGTATTGAGGTAATCTATGAATATCTGTATATTAGGAGGCGGCAATATCGGAACAGTTCTGCTGGGAGATATTGCCGCTAGAAAAAAATATCATGTGACTCTTTTTACGAGAAAACCTGAGAGATGGAGTCAGGAAATCGAAGTCATTGATTTGGAAAATCAAAAAACAGAGATAGGAAAAATTGATGAAATTACAAATTCACCGGAGGCGCTTCGAAAGGCAGATATGATTTTATCTACGCTTCCATCGAATGTGTTTACTTTTATGGTAGAGATGATAGAGCAGTATATTCGTCCGGGAACATATTTGGGAATCATTCCGGGAAGCGGCGGATGTGAATTTTGTTGTCGAGGATTGATAGAAAAAGGGTGTATCGTATTTGGATTTCAGAGAGTGCATGCGATTGCAAGAATCAAGGAATACGGGAAATCTGTCTATGCTACAAGCAGAAAAAAGGAAGTGCAGATTGGCGCGATTCCAAGAAACAAGACGCACGAGGTATGTCAGGTAATGCAGGAAATCTTACAGATTCCATGTCGTGCCTTGGATAATTACCTGTGTGTAACACTTACGCCTTCAAATCCGATTTTGCATACAACCAGACTTTATGCAATGTTTCGGGATTATTATGAAGGGAAAGTGTATGACAGAAATATTCTGTTTTATGAAGAATGGACAGATGAAAGTTCAGAAATGCTGATTGCATGTGACGAAGAACTGCAGAGAATATGTTCGGAATATGAAGAGCTGGATTTGCGGAAAGTAAAATCCCTAAAGGAACATTACGAATCTGACACAAAAGAAAAGATGACAGCTAAAATTAGTGGCATCCAGGCGTTTAAGGGGATACTTTCTCCGATGAAACAGGTAGAAGGAGGCTACATTCCTGATAAGGAATCCAGATATTTCAAAGAGGATTTTCTTTATGGACTGTGTATTATCAAAGCATTCGGAGAGATTGTACAGGTATCGACACCAAACATAGACAGAGTACTCAAATGGTATGAGACGTTTGCAGGTGTTGAATTTTTTGTGGAAGAAGCATTTGAGGGGAAAGAACTTCTGCATGGAAATATTCCGCAATTTTTTGGATTACATTGCAAGGAAGATGTATATCAGTATTATAAGTAAAGTTTAAAAATGTACATAGGAGAAAAGATAGATGCATAAGAGCTGCTTTATGGTGCGAAACTGGCTGCAATCCAAATGTGTCTGTCATAGGAAAAATATTGCGTGTATGATGTTGATGCTTGGTATCACATTGCTTATGGCATCTTATACAGCGGATAATTTTCCGCAAGGGGGATTTGAAGTATTCATTTGGAGTGCGGCAATTCTATCTTTCCTCCAAGCATTTGAATTTCAGACATCAGAAAAAATCAGGAAAAGATATGGATATATTTTACTACTTGTTTCCCCGGGGATTTTATTCTATGGGATGGAGTTTGTAAACGATAATCCAATTTCCGAAATGGGTTTACTTAATGCGGCTTTGAATTATGCCATATATTTATCGGTATATTTATTGCTGTATGCTATCCTGAATCGTATTTCAGGGGCGATTATCTTAGGAAACATAATTTTTTTCATATATATCGTAAGCAATGCGTTTGTGTATGAGTACCGGGGGACGCCGATTAAGGCGTGGGACTTCTTAGCGATGCAGACTGCGATGAATGTGGCGGGTGAATATGAGTTGAAACTTACATATAAACTTGCCTTTTTGATGTTTTGGGTATTTTTATTATGCTTGTTATCATTGAAAGTAAAATGGCATGAAAGATGCTGGAAAAAGAGAATAATAGTCAGCAGTATTCTCATCATAGTCATTGTTGGAGGAAATGGTGTTTTGCTGTCTAAGGAGTTTATCTCAAGCAATGGCTTGAGACCTGATTGGTGGCAAATAGAGGAAAGTGCGAAAAAACATGGAATGTTATGGGACCTTGTGGCAGGGATACCATATTTAGAAGTAGAGAAACCGGACGGATATTCGGCAAAAGAAGCGAAATCCATTCAGGAGAATGCCACAAAAACGAGGATAGCCGGAACGCAAGAAACAGGTGTGAAACCGGATATCATTGCAATTATGAACGAAAGCTTTTCTGATTTAAAAGTTTTGGGAGATTTGCAGACGACGGGAGAATATATGGGATATTTGAATTCTCTTTCTGAAAATACGGTAAAAGGGAATCTGTATGTGCCGATTCGAGGTGGTTTGACGAGCAACAGTGAGTTTGAGTTTATTACGGGATTTACATGTGCATTTTTGCCGACGGGCACGATTGCGTATCAGACAGTGATTCGGGATGGCACATATAATTTAGGTCAGGTACTGAATGAACAAGGATATCACACGACGTTCATGCATCCGTATTTTGCAAACGGCTGGAATCGAAATGGCGTGTATCGGAATTTTCAGTTTGACCAGTCTATTTTTTTAGAAGATATGGAGTTGGATAAAGAGAAAGACTACGTCAGAGCTTATGTTTCCGATGAGGCAAATTATAAGAAAATTATTGAGCAATATGAGATGAGAAAAGCAGAAGGCGAGAAGATGTTTTTGTTTGACGTTACAATGCAGAATCATGGAGGCTATGCTTCCGGGCTCAATGATGTGCAGGTTGTAGAGCCGCTGCCAAATGATGCGGAATCAGCAGAATATTTATCTTTGATTAAGAAATCAGATGAGGCGTTTCAAACGCTGACAGAATATTTTTCACAAGTAGAAACGCCGACGGTCATTTTGATGTTTGGAGACCATCAGCCTGCATTGAACAACTTGACAAATGCGCTTCAGGAAGGAACTGCAGAAGAAGACGTTGCCGGGAAAATGGAAGAGTATTGTGTTCCATTTGTTGTCTGGGCGAATTATGATATTGAAGAAAAATATTATGATGGAATCAGCGTCAATTTCTTACAAACAATTTTGATGGAGACGGCAGGATTGCCATTGGATGATTACCAGATATATTTGCAGGAACTGATGAAAGAATATCCGGTTATCACGAACATGGGAGTGCGGGATGCAGCAGGAACGTGGTATAAATTTGAAGAGGCGAAAGAATTTGAGCGATTGAAAGAATATAGCTTTGTTCAATATTGGAGATTGATTGAAAATAAAAAAGAGTAAGTAGTAAATATGACAAACAAAGGGGAGATGAATATTGTCAGAAGGTAGAAGAACCCATGAACAGAAGAGGGCGGCACGTCTTCGGGCGAGGAAGAAGAGACGTATTAAGCGGGCGGCTGTTTTGATTGCGGAGATATTGATTCTCTGTCTGCTTGGAGGGATTGCCTATGTGATGGCGAAATACGACAAGTTTCAGACGGTTGCATTTGGAGAAGGGGATATCGTCTCCAATGAAGGGGTGAATTGGAAGGGATATAAGACAATTGCGCTTTTCGGCGGCGATTCCAGAACCGGGGATTTGGAAGAAGGGGCGCAGTCGGATACGATTATGATTGCGGCAATCAACAGCGATACGAAAGAAGTGCGGATTGCATCGGTTTACAGGGACATGACGGTAAGACATGCGGACGGGAAGATACGAAAAGCCAATTACGCGTATTATACCGGAGGTCCGAAAGATGCAATTAATATGTTGAACAAGAACTTCGACCTGGATATTCAGGACTATGTGACAGTAGACTTCAAAGCATTGGCAGATGTGGTGGACTTGGTCGGTGGAATCGAGGTGGAAGTATCCGAAGCGGAAGCGAAGGAGATGAATCGTCACATCGAAGGAACCGGACAGGTTGCAGGGAAAGAAGTACACTATATTGAAGAGAGCGGATTGCAGAAACTGGACGGCGTTCAGGCAGTTACTTATGCAAGAATCCGTAAGAATGCCGGGGGAGACTATAAGAGAACGGACAGACAGAGAACCGTACTCCTGAAAGTGGCGGAGAAGGCGAAGAAGATGGACCTTGCCACGATTAACAAGATTATCAATCAAGTGTTTCCGCAGATATCCACAAGCTTTACGCTGCCGGATATGATTGGACTTGCATCCGGAGCTCTTGAGTATGAAATCAAGGATACGACCGGTTTCCCGATGGAGGCGATGGATGGAAGAATCGATGGGGTAGGAAGTATCATCGCACCGGTTGGCTTTGTGGAAAATGTGGAAGAATTGCACGCGTTTCTTTATCCGGATAAGAAGGCGGAGGATGTATCAAAGACTGTGAAATCGATTGCAAAAGAAGTGGAAGAACTGACAGGAATTGACAGGGAAGACCTGGAAGATTCGGAAGCAGATGTGAATCGAAGCAGCTATTCGGTAGCCCAGCAGGAAGGAAAAGAAGAGAACGCAGCCGATGCCAAGGAGAAGAAAGAGTAGACATTTTGTCGAAAAAAGTGTATGATAACACTTATGATGAATAAATTTACATGGAGGAAGAATACATGAAGATAATGAAGAAACTTGCTGCATTTGTTTTGGCTTTGAGCCTGGCGCTCCCGATGTATTCCATCGTGGGATATGCGGCAGACGGAAATGTATCCTTTACGGACCCGGGGACAAAGACAGGGGAGACCGTTGAAGTAACTTGTGCTCTAAGAGCCGGTGGACAGGGATTGAAGTCGTTTGATATTACGTTAAAGTATGACCCGGAATATCTCGCGTTTGAGAGCGGAGATGAAGGTGTAACGAAAGAATCAGACGGAGTTTTGAAATATTCCGGAACAAGTAACGGCGAGAACCGTATCGGATTCAACATGAAATTCGTTGCTTTGAAGGTTGGAAGTACAAAAGTAGAAGTACAGGAATCCACAGGTGTGACTGCAGGCGGTGAGACTATCACTTGCACGAATGGAAATTCTACGGTACAGATTGAGCAGGGAACAAAGGAAGTGCAGATGCCTGCTACAGGCGCGCAGGATGTTCCGGTAACTGTGGACGGAGTGTCTTACAACTTATCGGATAATTTCAAGAATGCAGATATTCCATCCGGATTTACAGAGACAAAGCTTTCATATGAAGGAACAGAGCGTAGATTTGTTCAGGATGAACAGGGAGCTACAATTTTGGGATATCTTGTGAATGAGCAAGGGGAAGGCAATTTCTTCTTGTACAATCCGTCTACTTCAGAATTTTCTGCGTATGTGATGGTAACAGTATCTCCATCTACGACAATCGTGCTGCAGAAGGAAGAGAAGGGACTGAAGATTCCGGAAGGATATCAGGAAGTAAAACTTACTGTGAATGACAATGAATTTCCGGCATGGCAGAACGTCAATGAAGAAGGATTCTATCTCGTGTATGCGATGAACAGCAGCACAGGAGAGAAAGGGTTCTATCAGTATGATACGGTAGAGGAATCTTACCAGAGATTTGCCGGAGGCGATGCGGCAGCCGTTCAGGAGAAAGAGGCGTCCAGCAATAAGATTGTGAAGCTTGTAGAAGAGAATCTTATGATTGTGCTGATTGCTGTGGCTGCACTCGTTCTGTTATTATTGATTGTTGTCATTGTTCTTGCGGTGAAATTGCGCCATCGCAACTTAGAATTAGATGACCTCTATGAACATGGAGCCGGTGATGTGGATGAACTGGAAGATTTAGAAGACCTGGATGATTTGGACGAGGTTGTTGAAGAACCGGTAAGCAAAGAGAAGGGATTATTTAAGAATCGTTTTAAGAAATCAAAAGAAGAAGAGTTAGAAGACGACGATGACTTTGATTCATTCAGAATTGATGACGAGTACGACGATGAGATGTACGAAGACGATGATTTTGATGATGACTATTACGAAGGCGACGACGATTTCGACGATTCTTATGATGACGATTATGATTATGATTTCGACGATGATGATGAAACAGATGAGGAGTACGATGTAGATTTCATCGACCTTGATTAATAGTGAGAGAAGATAGGAGGATTGCCGGATGGCAGTCCTTTTATCTTTCAAATTTTTTTAACCCTTAAAACACAATTTAAACACAATTAATCGCTAGAATTGTGCTCATAAGGAAAGAGAAAGGAGTCATCGTTATGGACAATGAATATAATTACTATAAACCGGAAGACAATGGAGAAGAACATAAGAATCAGGAAGGAAACGGAGAAGTAAACTTTGTACTTCAGCCGACACCGGAACAGAAGGAAGAGAAGAAGGAGAATCCTCATCGTCCGGAACCTGAGAAAACAAGTGGAGGAAGCCAGCCTCCTCGTTATGAGATGCCAGGACATCAAGGAAATGGCGGGCAGCCACCGAAGCAGCCGAGAGAGAAGAAGAAACATGGGACCGCAATGAAAGTCGCAGTCTGCATTGGGTTGGCAGTTCTTTTTGGAGTTGTTGCGAGCGCCACATACCAGACGAGCAATTACCTTGTGGGTAAGATTTTAGGTGAAGAGGCGCCGAGCAAGGGAAGCAGCAAAGAAGTTTCTACGACAAAGGTGAACAAATCAAGAAGTACGATTACATCGGATGTTACAGATATTGTGAATGAGACGATGCCATCCATCGTATCGATTACAAATATGAGTGTGCAGGAAGTGCAGAGCTTCTTCGGCGGAACCATGCAGCAGGAAGTACAGAGCAGCGGTTCTGGAGTGATTGTTGGTAAGAATGATACAGAATTGTTGATTTTGACAAACAATCATGTGGTAGAGAACAATCAGACATTGACGGTATCTTTCGTAGATAATGAGAGTGTATCTGCGGTAGTCAAAGGGGCAGACCCGGCAAGGGATGTGGCAGTCATTGCAGTGAAATTAAATGACATTAAGAACAGTACAATGGATGAGATTGCGATTGCGACAATCGGAGATTCCGATTCTCTTCAGGTAGGAGAGCCGGTCATTGCTATCGGAAATGCGCTTGGATTCGGACAGTCTGTAACAACAGGCGTTGTAAGTGCGAAAGACCGCGAGCTGTCAGGACTGGAAGGTAAATTAGTGCAGACAGATGCGGCAATCAACCCTGGTAACAGCGGCGGTGCATTATTGAATGCAAACGGAGAAGTGATTGGTATCAATACAGCGAAGATTACGGAAGAAATTCAATCCGGAGCAGAAGGCATGGGATTTGCGATTCAGATTTCCGATATCGAGGAGCTTTTGGAGAACCTGATGAATAAGGAGACGAGAACAAAAGTATCGGATGCAGAGAGAGGGTATCTTGGTATTACCGGAGTAGATGTGAATGAACAGACGGCGGAAGCATACAATATGCCGGAGACAGGCGTATTCGTTTCTGAAGTACAGAAAGGAAGCGGCGCCGATAAAGCCGGTATTATTCAGGGAAGCATCATCACAGAATTTGAGGGCGTTCGAATTGAGGCGATGGCAAGCCTTCAGGAGCAGCTTCAGTATTACAAAGCCGGAGAAACTGTGAAGCTGACATTGAAGGTTCCTGAAAATAAAGGCAACTATGAGGAAGAAACCGTAGAAGTGACACTCGGAAGAGCGCCTCAGACAAGATAGTTTTCAAGTAGACAGATGTGATAGGGCATTTGCAGAGTCAAACGTAAGCAAGACTTTGCAAGCGCCCTTATTTTTTTGCCCTTTTTGTGATATACTACAGAATAGCAGATGGGGAGATGGAAGAGATGACATGGAAAAAGAGAACGCTGATAGGAATCTGTATTCTTGCGGTATTGTATTTTGGGAGTACAGAGGTGACTTTGGCTGTTGAGAATAGTACGGAGGAATCTGTTGAGATAGAAAGAGCGGTAGGAGAAGAGAATCAAGAAGAACCGGATGAGTATCAAGATAAGGAAAAGGGAAGGCTCTGCTCGGAGATTTGGGACGAGGCCGATTACATGGCCGTTTCCCTGGGAGAATGCTATCCGGGAAGCAGGATAGAATATGACAGGAGAAGAAATCGGACCATCCTATATCCCTCAGGCTGGCAGAAGCAGATTGTCGTTCGGGAGAAGGAGAAGGCAGAATTATATTATGGGCGATACCGGGGCAAAGTAGAGTATGAAGAGTATGAATCGATTTCGACGGTTTTGGATGCGGAATTCTTTCTCGGTCCTCTGCGCGCGTTGGAACTTAGGACTTCAGATTTTGAGAAAAACGAAGAAGAACGTCCGGAAGATTTTCAGGATGGGCATCATATTACGCTGACGGACTCGGAACAATTGGAGTTATTTTATGCACCGCTTGTGTATGAGGGAATCTTCCATGAGGATGAAGTGAATTTTACAGCGGTGGACATCTGGCTGAATGAGGAGTATCTGCCGCAGGAAGTTCGATTTACGCTGGAATCAGACGTGTTGGATATCGAGCAGCTTGTAACATTGGAAGAAGAGTTGACCCAGAGATATTCTTATCCGGAAGTAAAGGAATTCAGTGAACATCTGGAGCTTGTGCAGAATATAATGGAAGACATCGTTCCGGAAGAGGAGATTACGATTGCGGATTATGTGACGGATTTGAACAACATTTTGCAGGCAAAAGATGAATATTTCCTACAGAGACTGACGCATCAGGGGGAAGAATTATCATATTATTGTGGATGGGATAAGAGAGCGGTTCTGGCATATCTGGAAGCGGTCAATACGAGATTCAACGCATTTGCGGAAAACAGTTATGAAGCGGATAGTGTGACCAAGGCGGAATATTTGGAAGAGCTGGAAAATACGTATCAATCGGCAAGACAGATAGGCTCCGATGTCTATACGTATATGTTTGAAGAAAGCAGGCTGGCGCCGAAAGAGAAGGCGCTGCTTGTGCTTCGACAGATGGGGGCATATCTGGATAAAAACGGAATGCTGCAGCTTGGGGAAGGAGACCGGTTTGCCAAGGACATGGCGCCGCATTCTCCGTTCTTGGAAGATTATGCGGCTTGTGTGAGGGAGGCATATCAAAAGAATAAACACAAGTATAAAACATTGGATAATGAGATGATTCATCAGTTCCGGATGTATATCGACCGTCATAATATTGCATATGTGCGGAAATATTTTAAAGGGCCGACAGACTATGCGAAGCTTCAGGCATATGCAAAACATTTTGAGATGAAATTATATTATGGGGAACCGTCAAGACATCACAATAAGGTGGAAAAAGGAAGTCATTTTCAGAAACAGAGATACGATAAGATTCTGACGCCGAACCGTCTGTCTGAATTTATCATCAATGTGGAGACCGGAGCGTTTGTCACCCAGTGGGATGTATTGGAGATGAGGGAAGACGGAACGATTGTGAGCGGGGCAGATGGATATATGCAAAGGGAAAGTGACCAGCAATGCACGATTGTAGATACGGAATCTTTCAACTATGCACCGGCAGATTATGTGGAGGCGCATGACGCATTGGATGTACAGCCGGCAACGCCGGGCGACCGGGGCAAGAAAACGCCCTATCTTGAAAATCGTGTAAAACGCGCATTGAAAGAAGTGTGGGAAAGCCCGGGAAAACTCATTTACCGGGAAAAATATAAGGCATCCAAGGATTATTTGAAATAGTTCATGATGGGAGGAAGAAATGAAGAGGATATGGATGGTAGTTGCGACTTTTTGCGGTACGATGCTGCTTGCGGCCTGCACGAAAGAGATACCGGGAACAACAAAGATTGCGGATATTCTGAATGAAGAAACTTATATTCGTGTAAGGATGGGGGAAGCATACCTGCAGGAGGAAGTTACGTTCGATATGGAAGGAGACCGGGCGGTTGTCCCATCGGGAGCCGCATGGGGGCTTCCGAAATACAGAGAGAAAGAAACTGCGGGAATCAGTTATGGGGAAGAAGGCGGCGCGGAAGTATATGAGACAGATATGGAGACAACACCGGAACTTTACGAGTCTTCTTATCTGGATACGCTGCGGAATCTGGGGCTTACCGTAGAAGATGTAAGAGATAGCGGCTATGATGTAAAAGTGGTGGAAAAAGACGCCCTGAAACAATTCGAGGAGGAACTAACGATGCTGTCCGGCATGGTTATCAAAGACGCGTATAAATTAACCGGTGTCAGCATTCGGTTTGACGAACAGTTTCGACCGATAAAGAAAGAATATCAGTTGGAAAAGAAAGAGAAGACAAGGCTGGATAACGAAAAAGTAGATAGTGAGAAATGTAAACAGGAATTCAGTTATGACGTCGGGAAAGTGAAATTTAATACGGCTTTTGAGAAGGTGAAGAAGGAAATAGACAGGGACATGTAGGGATGCCCTGTCTATCTCCTTCTTTCAAAAATTTGTCAGAATCCTATGAATTACATCCGCATTTTCCAGGCATATCAAATTCCGGATTGAAAGCGTAGAAGTTTTTGCTGTCCAAGTGCTCCTGCACAATTCTCAAGCTTTCACCGAAACGTTGGTAGTGCACGACTTCGCGTTCGCGAAGAAAACGTATCGGGTCGCAGACTTCCGGGTCTTTGACAAGACGAAGGATATTGTCGTAGGTTGTACGTGCTTTCTGCTCTGGTGCAACTTTGTAAGAACAACAATAAGAATAAAAATTAGAAGTTCCAATGAATTTCGATAGGTACTTCCTTAGTTACAGGGTCTTTTTTGCCAACAAGAATGTAGTCAATCAGTTTTTCTACAATTTCCCTGTCTAAGTGTTCAAGATTTGTATATTGCTCAATTAACTGGCGACGATTATCACCGTCTTCCATTTTTCTTTCAAGCGTATCAAGCTGTTTTTGCGTATCAGCCACCAGTTTTTCAAGCCTTTCTTTTTGAGTAACGAAGTCCTTTGATAAATCTAAATAATCTTGTTCTGAAAGAATACCTTTTACCTTATCTAAATATAGTTCACGAATACCTTTTGTATATTCGGCAATTTTCTTTTCATAAGTAGAAATAGTAGATTTTAGGGCTTCTTGTTTTTCTTTTAAATTATTATTAAAAGTGACATTTTGTTCCAGTTCATCCTTATCAAGATATGCCATTGACATACGGTTCAATTCTGTAATTACAGCTTGTTCCAGTTTGGGAACAGATATAAAAGAACCGATACAAGCGTCTTTTGATACGTGGCGATTAGAACATTGCAGATACCGTCTGCCGTCTGTCTGCTTATTAGAACGCATTGTATAACCACAATACATACAACGAGTTTTTTGAGCAAATAACCCGATAGTACCGACGGAAAAAGGTTTTGCCTTTTGTTCAATCAGCGATTGTACTTTATCCCAAAGTTCTCGGTCAATGATAGCTTCGTGTGTCCCCTCAACTCTATACCACTCGTCTTTGGGTCTGGGTTTGTTCTGTTTGGTTTTATAAGAAACACTACCGTATTTTCCTTGTACCATATTTCCGATATACATTTCGTTGCACAACATATCAGAAATAGCAAAATATTTCCAAAGTGTGCTGTTTTTTCTTGTGGGTTGCTTATAACGTAACCCATGAAGTCGTTTGTATTCTGTCGGGTTCGGTACACCACGGTCATTCAGCATACGAGCAATAGCTGTTTTACCATATCCCTGTGAAAAGAGGGTAAAAACTTCTCTAACGATTTGTGCCGCTTCTTCATCAATAATCAGATGTCCCTTTATGTCTGGGTCTTTTTTGTAACCATATAAGGCAAATGCACCAATATGGAAACCATTTTTTCTTCTGTCCGTAAGCACGCTTTTGATATTATCAGACATATCTTCCAAATACCATTCATTTACCAAACCGTTAATCTGGCGTGATTTTTTGTTTCCCTTATTCGCAGTATCAGCATTATCAACAATACTAACAAAACGAATACCCCAAACAGGAAAAAGTCCGTGTATATATTTTTCTACTAATTCCAGTTCTCTAGTAAATCGGGATTGTGTTTTACAAAGAATAATATTGAATTTTCGTTTTTCAGCGTCTTCTAACAACTGATTAAAAGCTGGTCTGCGTCTGTCTGCACCTGTATAATCGTCATCACTATAAATATTGTAAACTTCCCACCCTTGCTCTAATGCATATTGAAGCAACATAGATTTTTGATTTTGAATACTGTTACTATCGTCACTTTCTGATTGTTTGTTTCTGTCTTCCTCTGATAAACGGCAATATAAAGCAACTTTTATTTGATTTGTCATAATTTGTTTTCCCCTTTTAAGAGAAGACAAAACAAACTATCTCTGCAATATTATTATAACATTTAGCAGGATAATTTGTCTATCATCTAGCAGGAGTAACCTGCCCCTTATTTTTTTCAAGTTCACTTATCAATTCTATCCATATAGAAGTGTATGCTTTCTTAAACATCCGTTTATCATTGTTTTTAAAAACATTTTTACAGATTATCTTCACATCATTTTTCATTCGACCACCTCACAACAATATATTAAGAAGATATGCAAAAATGCTTGTACTTTATGAAAGATTTTGTCAATTTTAGAAGCAGACAGACGGCTCTGGAAAAGCTCCGCTGGTATTTCAACCAATCTCATTTCTATGAGCAAAACCACCTTTGGGACGTATCATTATTCTGTGAGGATAGGTCGTGGCAAAACGACTTTTCCAACAGT
>CAJJYZ010000026.1 GCA_905197485.1 uncultured Lachnospiraceae bacterium
CATTTTGAACGAAAAGTCCTCTTTTTCCGTAGAGGCAGTTATTTCACAGCCCCTTCCATATTTTCCTTCTTGACTTTTTAAAATGGGTTATATATAATTAACTCTAGAGTAAGCCTAGACTAACTAAGGAGTGGGATGCAGGATGAAATTAAATGAATTACAGATAGGGAGTACGGCGACGATACTTCGTGTAGGCGGCAGCGGTTCGCTTCGCCAGCATTTTTTAGATATGGGACTCATACAGGGGACGGAAGTGACGGTTGTAAAATATGCACCGATGGGAGATCCGATTGAGCTTCGAATCCATGGATATGAATTGACAATTCGTTTGGCAGATGCGGAAAATATTGAGATTAGCGAGCCGCATCATGCGAAAGAAACACAGGTAAAGGCGAAAAAGAAACCATTGAAGCAGGAGGCGCATCATCCGGGATATGGAGAAGGCGGAAAATTCCATGACCGGAAAGAGGAGAATCCTCTTCCGGACAGCGAGACTTTGACATTTGCGCTTGTCGGAAATCAAAACTGTGGAAAGACGACACTGTTTAACCAGTTAACCGGTTCCAAGCAACACGTGGGAAATTTCCCGGGAGTCACAGTAGACCGAAAAGACGGTGTGATTCGAGGATATGACAATACGTTGATTACGGATTTGCCTGGAATCTATTCTATGTCTCCTTATAGTAGTGAAGAGATTGTGACGAGAGAGTTTGTGATTCAGGAAAAACCGAAGGGAATCATTAATATCGTGGATGCTACGAATATTGAACGAAATCTATATCTGACGATGCAACTTCTGGAGTTGGGGCGTCCGATGGTTGTAGCGTTGAATATGATGGATGAACTTCGACAGAATGATGGGGCAGTTCTTGTTAATGAGATGGAAGAACGTTTAGGTGTTCCGGTCATTCCGATTTCTGCAGCGAAAGGAGAAGGAATTGACGAATTGATTCGACACGCAGTGCATGTGGCGAAATATCAGGAATGTCCATTGGAGACGGATTTCTGTAAAAGGGAAGAAGGAATTCATCGAGGACTTCATGCGGTGATGCACTTAATTGAAGATCATGCGGAAGAAGCAGAAATCCCGGTTCGTTTTGCAGCAAGCAAGATTATGGAAGGAGATGAAAGAATCAAGGAACGTCTGAAATTGACGGTAAATGAACAGAATCTACTGGAAGATATTGCGAAGCAGACGGAGGAAGAGACAGGATTGGATCGTTCGGCAGCAGTTGCACAGATGCGATTTGAATATATTGAAGACGTTTGCAATGAAACTGTAGTGAAGCCGAAAGAAAGTAAAGAGCGTATCAGAAGTCAGAAGATGGACCAGTTTCTCACCGGAAAATATACGGGAATCCCTGCGTTTATCGGAATCATGGGGATTGTATTCTGGCTGACTTTCAATGTGGTGGGCGCATTCCTACAGGGAATTTTGGAAAGCGGAATTACAAGCCTTACGAATCTGGTAGACCAGTGGATGGTTTCTGCAAATGTAAGCGGTGTTATCCGCTCCCTTGTCATTGATGGAATCTTCAACGGTGTCGGCGGTGTGTTAAGCTTCCTTCCGATTATCGTTACATTATTTTTCTTCCTCTCCATACTGGAAGACAGTGGTTATATGGCTCGTGTTGCGTTTATTATGGATAAACTTCTTAGAAAACTCGGCTTGTCGGGGAGAAGTATCGTGCCGATGTTGGTAGGATTCGGGTGTACGGTGCCGGGCGTCATGGCAAGCAGAACACTGCCTTCGGAGCGTGACAGAAAGATGACGATTCTCTTAACTCCGTTTATGAGTTGTACGGCGAAGCTTCCGATTTATGCGTTCTTTACGGCGGCATTTTTCCCGAAGCATGGCGCTCTTGTCATGATTGGGCTTTATTTGTTTGGAATTGTAATGGGAATCCTGATGGCGCTGATTTTCAAGAAGACAACCTTCAAAGGAGAGGCGGTTCCGTTTGTGATGGAACTTCCGAATTACCGGATGCCGGGTGCGAAGAACGTACTGCATCTTCTCTGGGATAAGGCGAAGGATTTCTTGCAGAGAGCGTTTACCGTTATTTTCATTGCAACTATCCTGATTTGGTTCTTACAGAACTTTGATATGGGAATGCATATGGTGAAAGACTCCCAGAACAGCATCCTTGCTCTCCTGGCAGGATTCCTTGCACCGATATTCCTTCCGGTTGGATTTGGGGACTGGAGAATTGTGACTGCACTGATTTCAGGTTTCATGGCAAAAGAAAGCGTGGTATCATCCCTTACTGTGTTATTCGGAACGACAGCAGCTTTGCAAGGAAGTATTACAACGGTAGGAGCGGCATCTCTTCTTGTATTCTGTCTCCTCTATACACCATGTGTGGCTGCGATTGCCTCTGTAAAAAGAGAACTTGGGGGAAAATGGGCAGCAGGAATGGTTGTAGGGCAATGTGTGATTGCATGGATTGCGGCTTTTGCAGTATATCAGATAGGAATGTTATTTTAAAACAGAGATTGAAGATGTTAGGGTGTGCGTGAGCACACCCTATTTTTGTGATATAGGAAACTCTGTTTCAAAAAGAATTGACAAGATACCTGTGTGGGGTATATAATTTTTAACGTAAACAAATACACCGGAGGGGTATTGCAAAAAAGAATGACAGGAGGCTTTGTATGGAAGAAGAGAAAAGTTGTTCCTGTTCTTGCAGGAAGACAGAACGGAAAGAGAAGGAGAAGAAGGCGCTGATGAACCGGTTGAAGCGAATCGAAGGGCAGGTTCGCGGGATTCAGAGGATGCTGGAGGAGGACGCATATTGTGCGGATATTCTGACACAGGTGTCTGCGGCAAATTCGGCGCTGAACGGTTTTAGTAAAGAACTGCTCTCGGAACACCTTCATACTTGTGTGGCGAAGGATATCCGACAAGGAAAGGATGAGGCGATTGACGAGTTGGCGGAACTTTTGCGAAAGCTGATGAAATAAAGAAGAGAGAAGGGAGGAAGAATTCGATGAAACAATATACAGTGACCGGGATGAGTTGTGCGGCGTGCAGCGCCAGAGTGGAAAAAGCTGTGAATCAGGTGCCGGGTGTGACTTCCTGTTCTGTAAGTCTTCTGACCAATTCTATGGGAGTCGAAGGAAGCGCCGACCCACAGGAAGTTGTGAAGGCTGTGGAGAATGCGGGGTATGGAGCCGAGGAGAAACGGACAGGGGAAGCAAAACAACCGTCATCGAAGGGCTCTGGGGAAGAGATGCTGAAAGACAGGGAAACACCGATACTGAAGAAGCGGCTGCTGGCATCCCTTGGCTTTTTGATGGTACTGATGTATTTTTCCATGGGCGTGATGATGTGGGGATGGCCGGCACCGAGGTTTTTTGCGGAAAATCCTGTGGCGATGGGACTGTTGCAGTTACTTTTGGCAATAGCCGTCATGGTTATCAATCAGAAGTTTTTCATCAGTGGATTCAAAGGTCTCATTCATCGGGCGCCGAATATGGATACCCTGGTGGCGCTCGGTTCGGGAGCATCCTTCGCATATAGTGTCTATGCTCTGTTTGCCATGACGGAGGCGCAGATGCATGGGGATATGGAAGGAGTTATGCACTATATGCATGAGTTTTATTTCGAGTCGGCGGCCATGATTTTGACCTTGATTACGGTTGGAAAGATGTTGGAAGCCCGCTCGAAAGGACGGACAACGGATGCGCTCAAAGGTTTGATGAGGCTTGCACCGAAGACGGCGGTCATCGTAAAAGATGGTGTGGAGGAGACGGTGCCGATTGAAGAGGTACAGAAAGGAGACGTCTTTGTGGTACGTCCCGGAGAGAATATTCCGGTGGATGGGATTGTGTTAGACGGGCATAGCGCGGTGAATGAATCGGCGCTTACGGGGGAAAGTATTCCGGCAGACAAAGAAGCTGGGGATAAAGTATCGGCTGCCACAGTAAACCAGTCCGGATTCATCCGCTGTGAGGCGACGCGAGTCGGGGAAGATACGACGTTATCTCAGATTATCCAGATGGTCAGTGATGCGGCGGCGACAAAAGCGCCGATTGCGAAAGTGGCAGATAAAGTATCCGGCGTGTTTGTTCCGGCGGTTATCGGAATTGCGATTCTCACATTCATCATATGGATGCTCGCAGGACAGACGTTCGGTTTTGCTCTGGCACGCGCAATTTCCGTACTTGTCATCAGCTGCCCTTGTGCATTGGGGCTTGCCACGCCGGTGGCGATTATGGTTGGAAATGGAATGGGAGCCAAGCATGGCATTATGTTTAAGACTGCGGTGTCATTAGAAGAGGCCGGAAAGATGCAGATAGTGGCGCTCGATAAGACAGGGACGATTACGAGCGGAGAGCCAAGAGTGACGGATATTGTGCCGGACGAAGGCGTTTCGGAAGAAGAGTTATTAATGATAGCCTATGGTCTGGAAAAGAAAAGTGAACATCCTCTGGCACGTGCGATTCTGGAAGAGGCAGAAGCGCGGCAGATAAAAGGTGTGGAAGCGGAGGAGTTCCGGGCGTTTCCGGGAAATGGCTTGTCCGGAAGAATCGGGGGAACGAAGATTCATGGAGGAAACTTTACATTTATTTCTCAAAATTCGGTGATTTCGGGAGGAATGAAGCGAAAAGCAGAGAACCTGGCAGAGGAAGGAAAGACGCCATTGTTTTTCAGTCGGGATGGCGTATTGCTTGGAATCATTGCGGTTGCAGACGTGATGAAAGAAGACAGTCCGCAGGCAATCCGCGAATTACAGAATATGGGAATCCAGGTTGTCATGCTGACCGGAGACAACGAGAGAACTGCGCGGGCTATCGGAAGACAGGCGGGAGTAGACCAGGTGATTGCGGGAGTCCTTCCGGAAGGAAAAGAAAGCGTGATTCGCTCGTTGAAGGAAAAGGGAAAAGTAGCCATGGTGGGAGACGGTATCAACGATGCGCCGGCTCTGACGAGAGCAGATATTGGAATTGCGATTGGAGCGGGAACGGATATCGCGATTGACGCGGCGGACGTCGTGTTGATGAAGAGCAGACTGAGCGATGTTCCGGCGGCGATTCGACTGAGCAGGGCGACCCTTCGAAATATCCATGAGAATTTGTTCTGGGCATTTATCTACAATGTGATAGGGATTCCGCTGGCGGCAGGAATCTGGATTCCGATTTTCGGATGGAAACTGAACCCGATGTTCGGAGCTGCAGCTATGAGTCTGTCCAGCTTCTGTGTAGTGACAAATGCTTTGAGGCTGAATTTTTTCGGAATGTATAACGCGGCAAAAGACAGGAAAATCAAACGTCCGGTGTTCCTGAAGGAAGAGGCTTCAGAAGAAAAGAAAGCGATAACGGAAAATAAACAGGAAAAGGAGAATGAAACGATGGAAAAAACAATGGAAATCAAAGGAATGATGTGCGGACACTGTGAGGCAACGGTAAAGAAAGCGCTAGAAAAACTTCCGGGAGTGGAAGAGGCGGTTGTGAGCCATGAGAAAGGAACGGCAATCGTGAAGATGAGCGAAGAAGTGTCGGACGATGTGCTGCGAAGCACTGTGGAAGACCGAGATTATGAAGTGGTAAGCATTTCTTAAATAAGACGGGGCATAGTAAAGATACACGTTACTATGCCCTAAGTTTCGTTTATGCGTTTACAAGGTTGTCTCGTTCGCTCCTAAAGCGCTGTCTTTTCCTTTATGAAAGTGGTCTTTCTGTAAGATTGCAAAAGCGTTTTCGTAATCATTCTCCCGCATCAATCGAACCATTTCTTTTAGATTCTCATCGGTCTGATGAATTTTCATCCCGTTTTTGACAGAATAGAGTCCCATCCGCACGAGTTCCGCAAGATTGCTTTCATAAATGCGGTTGATTCGTTTATTTTCGAAAATGCTGACAATCTCCATATGCATGTTCGCATCTGCGAGTTCCCATTGGAATGGATTGTTCTCTACGGCGCACATGCGGACAACTTTCTCTTCAATCCGGTAAGAGTATTCTTCATGCTTTCCATCGGTAAAAATCTTGCGGAATGCGATTCCTTCCAGAATTTCCCGAAGCTGATAGATGTCGAAAATATCCTGCTCCGTAATCTCCTTGACGGTCATGGATTTGTGGTAATCGGAGACGATAAGCCCTTCCGACTGGAGTGTACGGATGGCGGCGCGCACCGGATTCCGGCTCATGTTCAACTCTTCGGACAGCATCGTTTCGGTCAAAGGCATTCCCGGTGGGTATGTTAGATTGATAATATTTGTTTTAATCATCTCGTATGCCTGATCGGCAAGAGACATCGGTTTCTCTTTCATTATTTTCCTCTTTCTTCTCGATCCAATATCGCGAGTACATCTGATGATTGTATACGTTATAAATTATTGTATACAAAAAGTAGAAAAAAAGCAAGCGTGTTCATTGACATTTTGTATTCAAAGTGTTATATTGTATACAAGTTATTAAAATGTATACAATTAGAAGGAGACATGAAAGATGATGAAATTAGGATTTATCGGCGCTGGAAATATGGCGAAAGCGATTATGGGCGGAGTTTTAAAAAATGAAATCTTTAAACCGGAAGAAGTGATTGCTTCTGATTTATATGTTCCGGGATTGGAAGCTGCAAAAGAAAGCCTTGGAATCAACATCACAACAGACAATAAGGAAGTGGCGAAGAATTCTGAAGTGCTTGTCTTAGCTGTAAAACCACAGTTCTATGCAGACGTAATCAAAGAAATCAGCGAATATATTACAGAAAACCAGATTATCGTTACAATTGCTCCGGGTAAGACATTAGAATACCTTGGAGAGACATTCGGACATCCGGTGAAAATCGTTCGTACAATGCCGAATACACCGGCTCTTGTAGGAGAAGGAATTACAGGTGTATGCCACAATGAACTGGTAACAAAAGAAGAGTTAGAGTATGTATGCCACATTTTAAATGGATTTGGTAAAGCGGAAGTTGTTCCGGAAAGATTGATGGATGTTGTTGTATCTGTAAGCGGAAGCTCACCGGCTTACGTATTTATGTTTATCGAAGCAATGGCAGATGCTGCAGTTGCTGATGGAATGCCAAGACCACAGGCATATAAATTTGCGGCTCAGGCAGTTCTCGGAAGTGCGAAGATGGTTCTTGAGACAGGAAAACATCCGGGAGAATTGAAAGATATGGTATGTTCTCCTGGAGGAACAACCATCGAGGCTGTTCGTGTGTTAGAGCAGAAAGGCTTCAGAAGCGCTGTATTTGAAGCGATGAAAGTCTGTGCAGAGAAATCAAAAGGAATGTAAAGGAAGAGTTCTGACTTCCGAATGGAGTACATAGAATAGAAGAAACAGAGTAAGGCGTTTTCACAGGTGCTGTGGAGACGCCTTTTTTCGAAATATTGGAAGATGAGGAAGTGGAGAACAACATGCGGTTTACGAAAATGCAGGGACTCGGGAATGATTACATCTACGTGAACGGGATGGAAGAGTGTGTGAAAGAGCCGGAGGAACTGGCGAAGCAGATGAGCGACAGACACTTTGGAATTGGAGCGGACGGATTGATTCTGATTGGAGAATCCGAAAAAGCAGATGTAAGAATGAAGATGTATAATGCGGACGGTTCGGTCGGGATGATGTGCGGAAACGGGATTCGCTGTGTGGCGAAGTATGTGTATGAACGTGGAATCGTTCCGAGGAAATACATGACGATTGAAACGTTATCCGGAGTGAAGGAGGCGTTCCTTTTACCGGATGGATGTGTGAGAGTACAGATGGGGAGGCCGGAAATCGAAAAGATAGGGGCGGAGGTGCTCTCTGGAGGAAACAGGTATTATATGGATTACATTTCTATGGGGAACCCGCACGCGGTTGTGTATGTGGAAGATTTGCCTTCTTTGAATCTGGAAGAGGTGGGACGAAGCCTTGAAATACACAGGGGAGATGGACGAAGAGTAAATGTAGAATTTGTGCATGTCGTGAATCGAAGGACGCTGGAAATGCGGGTGTGGGAGCGAGGGAGCGGCGAAACACTTGCCTGTGGAACCGGAGCGTGCGCGGCGGCGATTTCTGCGGTCGCAAGAAGCTTGACAGAACGGGAAGTTCGGATTAAATTATTAGGAGGAGAGTTACTTGTCAAATGGAGAGACGACGGTCAGGTCGAGATGACAGGTCCGGCGGTTACCGTATTTGAGGGAGAGATTCTAATATAAACTAAAGGAGAAGAGAGCGTATGTTTAAGATTAATGATAATTATTTAAAATTACCTGGAAGCTATTTGTTCTCAACGATTGCAAAAAAAGTGGCGGCGTATTCGGAGATGCATCCGGAGAAATCCATCATTCGTCTTGGAATCGGAGACGTTACACAGCCGCTTGCGCCGGCGCTGATTGATTCGCTTCATCATGCGGTAGAGGAGATGGGAAATGCCGAGACGTTTCATGGATATGCCCCGGAATTGGGATATGAATTCTTGAGAAGCGCGATGGCAAAGAATGATTATGAGGCAAGAGGATGCGAGATTTACGCGGACGAGATTTTCATTTCCGATGGAGCAAAAGGGGATTCCGGCAACATTCAGGAGATTTTCAGCCTGGATAATAAGATTGCGGTATGCGACCCTGTATATCCGGTTTATGTGGATTCCAACGTGATGGCAGGACGTACCGGCACTTATGATGTGGCAAAAGAAACATGGAGCGACGTCATTTACATGCCATGTACTGCAGAGAATGACTTTGTTCCGGAACTTCCGAAAGAGACGCCGGACTTGATTTATTTATGTTTCCCGAACAACCCGACCGGTTCGGCGATTACGAAGGAACAGCTTCAGGTGTGGGTAGACTATGCGAACAAAGTGGGCGCGGTTATCATCTATGATGCGGCATATGAAGCATATATTTCAGAGGAAAATATTCCTCACACAATTTTTGAATGTGAAGGCGCGAGAACTTGTGCGATTGAGCTTCGAAGTTTCTCGAAAAATGCAGGCTTCACAGGCGTAAGACTTGGAGCAACGGTGATTCCGAAAGACTTAAAATGCGGAGACGTCACATTGCATTCTCTGTGGGCGAGACGTCATGGCACAAAATACAACGGAGCGCCGTATATTGTGCAAAGAGCCGGGGAAGCTGTGTATTCAGAAGCCGGAAAGCAGCAGGTAAAAGAGCAGGTTGCCTACTACATGAAGAATGCGAGAACCATCTATGATGGATTAAAAGGAGCCGGATATACGGTGTCCGGAGGCGTCAATTCCCCATATGTATGGCTGCAGACTCCGGACAACATGACATCCTGGGAATTCTTTGATTTCCTTCTGGAAAGAGCCAACGTCGTTGGAACACCTGGTTCCGGATTCGGGCCAAGCGGAGAAGGCTATTTCCGTCTGAGCGCATTTGGCACTTATGAGAATACATTGCAGGCGATTGAAAGAATCAAAGCGTTATAAGCAGCGAAGCTGAAGCTCGGTGATATGTTCCCGGGTATCTTCCGCCTGATGAATATCAATCCATAAAATTTCCAAGACAGGACCGACAGGCGTGAGGTCCTGTCTTTTTGCGTACTCGAGAAGTTTCGGAAGAAACGTACTGTTCTGGTTGCAGTCGCCGCGATAACAGAGAGTCAGATATTCTCCGGCAGGAATGATTTCGTTTCCCCTGTCGCAAATGATGAATACGCTTTCATAATCTCGATATAATTGTTGCCGTACACTCTCTAACGGAATCATGGAGCCGATGCGGTTGTTTCCGATAATGTAGAGGTTGTGCTCGTCTTTGTTCAGGAGGCGTTTGATATGCATGTCCATCTCCTCGTCAGTCTCATAGCCGGAATGAATCATATAGCAGCGCCTCGTGGACAGATGCTTTTTCTCAATCACTCCGATAGGATGGGATTTTGCTTCCTGGATTGTATGAAGCCGTTCTTCTACATTTTCTTTCAATTCAGATAGCGTGCGAATCTTCTCTTCGATAACGAGGAGTTCTTCCGAGAGAAGCTGCTCTGTAGAATGGATGCTTCGATGGTCCATATATTCTTTAATCCGTTCCATCGAAAAGTCCAGGCTCCGAAGGTCGCGTATGACGTTCAGTTTCCACAAATCATTCAGGCTGTAAAGCCGGTATTGATTTTCGCCTCGTTTTGGGGATAAAATCCCTAATTCTTCATAATAGCGCAAGGAATCTGCTCCGATATGATACAGTTTCGAGATTTCTCCGATTTTAAAAAATTCTTTCATAATGATACCTCTTTGATTGGATAGTTAAAAAACGAGTTGACCTTAGTATTATACTAAGGTTTATACTAAAGTTGCAAGAGAGCAATAGGAGGTTATTATGAGATTAGAAGGCAAGTCCTTAAAAAGTGACTTTTTAAAATTCATTATTCCGTCTATTATTGCACAATGGGTCTTTACCCTGTACACGATGATTGACGGTATTTTTGTGGCAAAAGGAGTGTCGGAGACGGCGCTTACGGCGGTCAATATTTCCTTCCCGTTTGTGGCTGGGCTATTTTCCATTTCGATTCTGTTTGCAGTCGGAACATCGACGGTCGTTGCAATCCTTTTTGGAGAGAAAAATGAGAAGCGGGCAAACGAAGTGTTCACACAGAATATTGTAATGTTGACAGTACTCTCGCTTGTCGTGACAGTGGTAGTGCTGGTCGGACTGGAACCATTTGCGAAGTTTTTGGGAGCGACCGATTCGACGCTTCCGTATGTAAAAGAATATATCGGGACGATTGCGCCGTTTGCAGTTTGCTTTATTCTTTCGTATTCTTTTGAAATTTTATTGAAAACAGACGGCTATCCGAAGCTTGCAACCATGATTGTGACGGTTGGCGCGGTGGCAAACTGTATATTGGATTATCTGTTTGTCATGCGTTTCCATTGGGGCGTATTCGGCGCTGCGTTTGCGACGGGAGTATCCCAGGCGCTTGTCATTCTCTTTTACCTGAAACATTTTCTCGGAAGGAAGGGGCAGCTTCGATTTACAAGATTTAAGTTGGATATTCCGCTTATCTGGCGGAAATTCAAGAACGGGCTTCCATCAGGAGTGACGGAGTTCTCGGCGGGAATTATCATCTTCTTCTTTAACCAGGCAATTCTCCGGTATATCGGGGAGGATGCGCTTGTAAGCTATACGATTATTTCCTATGTCAACTCCATCGTTATCATGTCCATGGCGGGAGTGGCACAAGGTTCACAGCCGTTGATTAGTTATTACTTTGGACAGAAAAACATGGAAAAATGTAAGAAACTGCTTCGGTATGGCATCGTTGCGTCGGTGGTGATTTCGATTGTGTCGTTTGTATCTTGTGTTGCGGGGACGGAATGGATTGTTTCGCTGTTCATTTCGCCGGAACTTACAGAGCTTCGCGCATATTCGGTGAAGGTGTTCCGAATCTTCAGCATCTCCTTTTTGATTGCAGGATTGAATGTTGTGGTAGGAGGATACTTTACGGCAGTAGAAGAGCCGACGGCTGCAATTATCATTTCTTTGGGGCGTGGATTTGCGACGTTATTATTGAGTCTTTTGATTCTGACGGCGGCAGCAGGAGGAGCCGGAATCTGGTGGGCGCCGACGCTTTCCGAGATACTTTGTCTTGTGATTACGCTGGTTTTATTCATGCGATATAAAGAAAAACAAAAAAAGTTGTAAAAAAGTGAAAAAAGTAGTTGATTTTTTTCTATAGTCTGTTATAATATCATTGTTGCGTAACGGAAGAGACGCAAGAGATGATGCGGAATGGTGTAATGGTAGCACAGCAGACTCTGACTCTGTTAGTAGGGGTTCAAATCCCTTTTCCGTAGTTATAACAGAATATAGATTGAAGCAATGATGCGGAATGGTGTAATGGTAGCACAGCAGACTCTGACTCTGTTAGTAGGGGTTCAAATCCCTTTTCCGTAGTACATAACGAAGTGTGGCTCAGCTTGGTAGAGCGCTACGTTCGGGACGTAGAGGTCGCAGGTTCGAATCCTGTCACTTCGATTTTAACCCTCGTAAGAACGAGGGTTTTTTCGTGCTTATAAATCAAAATCGATATGGTGATTTGTACAGGAAATGTTGTTGCTCATCTTATGATTTTCTTAATAATATTGTGCATTGTGATATGATAACATATAATAGAAGAAAAAAACTTAAGATATTAGAATATTGAGAATCAGGGAAAGAGGTGACGATATGTTTCGAAAACGTTGTAGGCTTTGCGGTGGGAAATTAGTCGATAATAAGTGTACGCTTTGTGGGTTGGATAATTCCAAGTCGGATGCGGATTATACGGTGAATGTCAATCATTGTGATGGAAAACCGCTAACCCATGTGCATATGGAAGAAAAGAAAGAACAGCCAAAAGAGAAAGAGAACGTAGCACAAGAACAGCCCAAAGAGAGTGTAGCTCAAGAACAGCCCAAAGAGAGTGTAGCACAAGAACAGTATAAAGAGCTGGATGAAGAAACGAGTGAAGTCCAGACAGAGGATTTGGAGGATTCTGTGGAACTTCCGGAAATAGAACCGGTATTTCAGGCGGAGAAAGAGAACAAGAACTCGAAAAAAGGGTGGATTGCGACGCTTGCCGCGATTATTTTAGTTCTTGGGCTGGAGGGAATCGGAGAGATTGCAGATGTTGCTTCGGAATGGTTTCAAGGGAACGCAGAGAAAGAAATGCAGGAAACGATAGAAGTGGTCGATTATGATGATTCTCAATATGAGTATGCGACGTGGGAATTGTCTGATATAGGAGATATATTCGAGGAAGATTTGCAGCGGGGAGAATATATCGTTGGAGTCCATATTCCGGAAGGTACTTACAAGGTCAATAATTTGGGAGGCTACACCTATCTGGCATTGGACGATTTCGAAAACCTGATTTATATTGGAGAAGAATTTCGAGGGACTGGAAAAGAAGTCGAAGATTTGCGATGCTATACAGGGGCAAAGCTGAAGGTTGACGGAGAGAATATGCTGCATTTTTATTCGGAGAATGCACAGTGTGAACGGATGGTAAGTTTGGAAAATCCATTGAAAGAGTCCGTAGAAGTCAAGAACGAATTCGTGGCAGGAGTTCATTTTCCGGCAGGCACTTATGATATTGTGGAGGCGCAAAGTCTGAATACAGGGGTAAAATTTTCTTATATCGTACCAGGAACGATTGCGGAAGATTCTGAAGAGGAAGATTCGCAGGTGACAGGTCTTATTTGGATAGATGCGAGTATGCAGGAATTTGTATATAAAAATCTGTATCTGCCGGAAGGAACGAGGGTGTTTGTAGAGGGAGGAGATTCCGTACATTTAGAACCGAGCGATGGGCTGCCGGAAAGTTATGAAGGATACTATTATATGCATGAGTGATGGAAGGATATGCGTGGAAATTTCGGTATAAATAAGTCGGTGCTGGGAATACTTTCCATAAAAAATGGAGGGTGCTTATGAGATTACCGAAGCATATTGCGATTATTCCGGATGGAAACAGAAGATGGGCGGTTCAGCATGATTTGCAGAAACAGGAAGGATATGAGAGGGGGCTTGCCCCTGGGCTTTTACTTCTGAGAAAGGCGAAAGAATACCGGATTCCGGAGATTACTTATTATGGATTCACGATGGACAACTGCAAACGTCCGAAGGTACAGCAGGAGGCGTTCCGAAAGGCGTGTGTGGACGCGGTGAAAATGATTGAAAAAGAAGGAGGAGTCTCGCTTCTTGTCGTGGGAGATACCGATTCTCCAAATTTTCCGAAGGAACTGCTGGAATATACTGTGCGAAAAGAAATCGGGATTCCGCACATTCGTGTGAATTTCCTTGTGAATTATGGATGGGAATGGGATTTGAAAAACATGGAAGAAAAGAATCCATCCCGCACATTACTGTCCAAGATACATTCCAGAGACATTTCCAGAGTAGACCTTGTGATACGTTGGGGAAATATGAGGAGACTATCGGGGATGCTGCCGGTGCAAACTGTTTATGCGGATTTTTATGTTGTAGAGCATTTATGGCCGGACTATTGTGACGAAGTTTTTGAGAATGCACTAAGATGGTATGACAAACAAGATGTCACATTAGGCGGCTAGAAAAAAGAAAGAGACCTGGAACGAGAGCGTGCAAGTGGAAAGCACGCGGATGAGTTCAGGTCTCTTTTTGCTAACGTTTTTATTTTACGGAGAGTTCCATGATGTAATCGTCCATGACATATCCTTCTCCGATATCATTACACTCTTTTCTTACTGTCTCAAAGCCGAAGTGTTTATAGACATCGATGGAACGGAAGTTGCGTTTGTTGACTGTGAGCCAGATTTTCTCTAAGTTTCTGAGCTTGCAAAGTTCGATGAATTTGCGAATCATTTCTGAACTGATGTGTTTCTTGCGGAAATCCTCGTGAACATAGAGTTTGCTCAGGAACAAAGAACCGTTCTTTTCCTGAATTGCAGCGAATCCGGCAAACGTATAATCATAAGAGATAAGAAAATATTCATAGTCCTCTTCCGAAATCTGTTTGACTAAAGTTTCCGGGGAGAGGAATTTCTCCAACATATAATCGACTTGTTGTGTTCCGATGAGTTTGTCATAATATTCATGCCAGATTTCTTCTGCCATTGCCGAAACAGATAGAACTAACTCTTCGTTTGTGACTGGAATAATGCGTAAATTGTCCATGGGTTTTGTCTCCTTTGCAATTTATATAAATTTTGCTTGTTGTACATGCAACATTAATGGTATTATTATAGTAGATTTTGTCGAAAGAAACAAGAGTGGTTAGATTTTGGAGGATATGAATATAAATGGGCAGCTTTGTAGAATTGAAAAATGTGAAGAAGATTTATCAGATGGGAGAGGTCGAGATTGCAGCGGCCGACGGCATTGATTTCTATGTGGAAAAAGGAGAATTTGCTGTGATTGTCGGAGCAAGCGGCGCCGGCAAGACAACGGTTTTAAATATTTTAGGCGGTATGGATACGGTGACAAGCGGTACGGTTGTCGTGGATGGAGAGAATATTGTGCGCCATAACGCCAAGAGACTGACGAAGTATCGGAGGGATTCGATTGGATTTGTATTTCAATTTTATAATCTGATTCCGAATCTGACGGCATTGGAGAATGTAGAACTGGCATTGCAGATTTGTAAAGACCCGAGAGATGCGGAAGAAGTGCTGCGGGAAGTGGGACTGGGAGACCGGTTGGATAATTTTCCGGCGCAGTTATCCGGAGGAGAGCAGCAGAGAGTTTCGATTGCAAGAGCGTTGGCGAAGAATCCGAAGCTTTTGCTCTGTGACGAACCGACAGGGGCACTGGACTATAATACGGGAAAAGCAATCTTGAGGCTTCTGCAGGACACTTGCAGGGAGAAGGGGATGACAGTCATTCTGATTACGCACAATTCGGCGATTGCACCGATGGCAG
Source organism: uncultured Lachnospiraceae bacterium (assembly GCA_905197485.1). Taxonomy (GTDB): domain Bacteria; phylum Bacillota; class Clostridia; order Lachnospirales; family Lachnospiraceae; genus Faecalimonas. Next base: position 15,336 of record CAJJYZ010000026.1, read on the forward strand.
ACAGAGTTATTCACATCAAGAATGGAAAGGTTTCAAAAGTTGTGGAGAATGAGAATCCAAAATCAATTGAAGAGATAGAATGGTAAGAAAGATGAAGAAAAGGATACTGAGAAAAGAATTTTATATGGAAATCAGGAAAAGCTTTGGCAGATTCCTGTCCATTTTTCTGATTGTGGCATTGGGAGTTTCATTTTTTGCGGGAATCCGCGCTTCGGAGCCGGACATGCGTTTGTCGGGAGATGAATACTTTGACGAGCGGAATCTGGCGGATTTGAAAGTGGTAAGTACAATGGGACTTACAAAGGAAGATGCAGCGGCTCTTGAGAAGACAGAAGGAATCCGGTCGGTAGAATATGGATATAGCGTCGATGCGATGTGCAATACAAAAGACAAGAAAAAAGTCGTACATATCATGTCTGATTTGAAGGACATGAACAAGGTAGATGTGGAAGAAGGAAGAATGCCGCGAAAAGAGAATGAATGTTTTGTGGACATTGACTTTCTGAAAGATTCCGGATACAAAGTAGGAGATGAAATCGTACTGGAATCCGGAACAGATACGCCGCTTACTGACAGCTTGAAAAGCGAAACGTACAAGATTGTAGGAGCCGGAAGCAGCCCTTGCTATATTTCTTTTGAAAGAGGAAGCAGCGCAATCGGTACGGGAGAAGTGAGTGGATTTCTTATCGTGCCGGAGCAGGCGTTTGCGATGGATGTCTATACGGAGATTTATATGACGGTAGAAGACGCTTTTGACGAGGTTGCTTTTACGAAGGAATACGAGTCTGCGGTAGAAAAGACAATGAGCCGCGTGGAGGCGATGAAGGAAGAGCGCCAGAAAGCGCGTCGGGACGAGATTGTTGCGAATGCAGAGAAAGAAATCAAAAAAGCGGAGGATGAGCTTGCGAAGCACCGCGAAGAATTTGAAAAAGGAAAAGCAGAACTTGAGCAGGGAAAACAAAAGTTAAAAGATGCGAAAGCACAGCTTCCTGCCATGAAAGAAAAGGCAGACAAACAACTTGCGGCAGCCAGACAGAAACTAAAAGATGGAGAGGCGCAGATTGCGGCGGCGAAGAAACAGGTGGCTGATGGAGAAGCGCAGTTAAAAAATGCCAAAAAACTTCTGGAGACGAAAAAGAAGGAACTGGAAGCCGGACAAAAATCATACGACGACGGAGTTGGAAAGCTGAACCAGGCAAAGGAAGTTGTTGCTCAAAATGAAGCAAAGTTAAATGAAATGAAAGCCAGTGTTGCACAGCTTGAAAAAGGAATCCAGGAAACAGAGGCGAAGATTACGAAACTGGAGGAGGAAATCCTCAAGTTTGAGCCGACGTTTACAGAGGCGCAGAAGAAGTATGAAGCAATCAAGAAACAGTATGAGGATGCGCTGAAAGAGTGGGAAGAAGGCACCGGCAATGTAACGGAAGAGCAGTTGGAAGCTTTGAAAAAGGCGATGGAAGAAGAATTCAAAGTCTTTGAGCCGATTGATAAGAAGATGAAGGAACTGAAGACTGCGGATGAAGAGGCTAAAAAAGCGCTGGAAGAGTTGCAAAAGCAACTTTTGGATTTACAAAAGGTTGTAGAACAGGGTGAAAAAGAGCTTTCAGCCGGAAAATCCCAGATTGCTACGACGGAAAAACAGTTGTCGGATGCGAAGGCAAAACTGGGAGAAGGACAGAAGCAGATTGAGAATGGCGCGAAAGAAATTGCGGCCAATGAAAAGAAACTGCCGGAATCCAAAGAGGCAATCAAGCAGAGCGAGAAGAAGATATCGGATGGCTGGAAGTCTTATGAGAAAGAGAAAAAGAACGTAGAGAATCAGTTGGCAGCGGCCAATTCTGAACTTGCCAAGAAGGAAAAGGAACTTGCAGACGCAGAGGCAAAACTTTTGGAAGCCGAGAAGGAATTGACAAGAGGTGTGCAGGAAATCGAGAAGGCAAAAAAAGAAGCGAAGGAAATCAGGATGCCGAAGTGGTACGTTTCTGACCGGGATGCGTTCGTAGAGTACACAGGCTACGGCGCGAACGCGGATAGAATCCGGGCAATCGGCAAAGTATTTCCGGTACTTTTCTTCCTCGTGGCAGCGCTGATTAGTTTGACGACGATGACACGTATGGTAGAAGAGCAGAGAGTACAGATTGGAACATTGAAAGCTCTTGGTTATAGCAAAGTTGCAATCGCAGGAAAATATCTTGGGTATGCATTTGCGGCGACGCTTGGAGGAAGTATTCTCGGCGTTCTCGTCGGTGAGAAATTATATCCGTACATCGTCGTAACCGCATATAAGATTATGTATCCGCATTTGCCGAACGTGGTTATTCCGTATAACCTGAAATATGCGGTGATGGCAACAGTGGCGGCGATTCTCTGTACGATGGCGGCAACGATATTCGCATGCTACAAGGAGCTGGAAGCACAACCGGCTGTTTTGATGCGTCCGCCAGCGCCAAAACAAGGAAAAAGAGTATTTTTAGAGCGTGTTACATTTATTTGGAAACATTTAAGTTTCACATGGAAGTCTACTATTCGGAATTTGATTCGTTATAAAAAGCGATTCTTTATGACTGTGTTCGGAATTGGAGGCTGTATGGCATTGCTGCTTGTCGGGTATGGATTGAGAGACTCCATTTACAATATCGCGGTGATTCAGTACGAAGACATTCAGAAATACGATATGCTGACCATTCTGGACGAGGATGCATCGGAGGAAGAAAAACAGGAGCTTCAGACCTATATCGAAGAGGAATCTGGGATTTCCGGTAAAATGAATATTTATATGAAGAATATGACTATCGGAAAGGGAATCCAGGAGGAAGAGGCGTATGTGTTCGTTCCGGAACAGCAGGCAAAATTCAAAGACTTTGTATCTTTACAGGATAGAAAAACAAAAGAAAAATATGAACTGACGGACGAAGGAGCGGTTCTTTCTGAAAAAATGGCGAAAACCTTAAACGTGGAAGTCGGAGACAGTATTTACATTCAGGATGAGAATTCCGAGAAGAAAGAAGTGAAGATTGCTACGATTTGTGAGAACTATATGGGGCATTATCTTTATTTCACCGAGAAAACATACGAATCGCTGTTTGGTGTGAAGCCGGAATATAATGCGAAGATTTTCCAGATGGAACACTACAATGAGAAAGAAGCTCTGCGTATCGGGGAGAAGATGCTTGCTACAGAAGCGGCAATCAATGTACAGTATATGGACAGCATGCGGGGAAGAATCGAAGATATGCTGACAACTCTTGACCGGGTTATCGTGGTTCTGATTGCAGCGGCGGGAATGTTGGCGTTTGTCGTTCTTTATAATCTGAATAACATTAACATTACGGAACGCAGGCGGGAACTGGCGACAATCAAGGTGCTCGGTTTCTATGATAAAGAAGTGGCGGCTTATGTTTATCGGGAAAACGTACTTCTGACAATCATCGGTGCGATTGCCGGATGCGGACTCGGATATCTTCTTCATCGGTTTGTAATTGTAACGGTGGAAGTGGAAGACGTAATGTTCGGAAGAAATATTGAACCGAAGAGCTATCTGATTGCGATGTTGTTTACGATAGGATTCTCACTCTTTGTCAACTGGGTGATGTATTTCAAACTGAAGAAGATTGATATGGTAGAATCCATGAAGAGCGTAGAATAGCCACTTTATACAAATTTAATAATCTTTATAGTTTTGTTAGCACTCTTTCTTAAAGAGTGCTAATTTTATGTTGACTTTTCGAGAATAGGGTATTAAGATATGTGTTAGGCAAAAGAAACAATGCCGGATAGGCATACATAATAAAAAGGAGTTGTTAGAAATGGGAACAAAACACGGAAATCTTTCAATCAATAGTGAGAATATTTTTCCAATCATAAAAAAATGGATGTATTCAGACCATGATATTTTTGTTCGTGAACTTGTGTCTAATGGTTGTGATGCAATCACAAAGTTAAAAAAATTAGATATGATGGGTGAATACTCCATGCCGGAGGATTACAAAGCTAAGATTCAGGTGATTGTAAATCCAGAAGAAAAAACATTAAAATTCGTAGATAACGGTATTGGTATGACAGCCGATGAAGTAGAAGAGTATATTACGCAGATTGCTTTTTCGGGAGCTACAGAATTCCTTGAAAAATACAAAGATAAAACAACAGAAGACGATATGATTGGACATTTCGGTCTTGGATTCTATTCTGCATTTATGGTAGCAGATGAAGTGCATATCGACACGCTTTCTTATAAAGAAGGTGCGGCTCCGGTACATTGGACATGTGACGGCGGCACAGAATACGATATGGAAGAAGGAAACAAGACGACAGTAGGAACAGAGATTACATTGTTCCTGAATGAAGACAGCGTTGCGTTTTCCAATGAATATCGGGTAAGAGAAGTCATTGAAAAATATTGCTCTTTCATGCCGGTAGAGATTTTCTTATCGAAAGAAAATGCAGAGCAGGAATATGAGACAATCTTAGAAGAAGAACTTCGTGAAGATGATGTTGTCGTAGAGCATATTCATGAAGAAGCGAAGATGGAAGAGAAAGAGAACGAGAACGGCGAGAAAGAGATGGTAGAGGTATCTCCTGCGGTTGAGAAAGTGAAAATCAACAAGCGTCCGGTTCCGTTAAATGATACACAGCCTCTTTGGACAAAACACCCAAATGAGTGTTCAAAAGAAGATTACATCGAATTCTACAGAAAAGTGTTCATGGATTATAAAGAACCGTTGTTCTGGATTCATTTAAACATGGATTATCCATTTAATTTGAAGGGTATTCTCTATTTCCCGAAAATCAATATGGAATACGAGTCTATTGAAGGTACGATAAAGCTTTATAACAATCAGGTATTTATCGCAGACAATATCAAAGAAGTGATTCCGGAATTCCTGATGTTGCTGAAAGGTGTAATCGATTGTCCGGATTTACCGCTGAACGTATCAAGAAGCGCCCTGCAGAATGATGGATTTGTCAATAAAATTGCAGATTATATTTCTAAGAAAGTGGCAGATAAGCTTTCAGGAATGTGCAAGACAGACAGAGAAAATTATGAGAAATATTGGGATGATATCAGTCCGTTCATCAAATTCGGCTGCTTAAAAGATGAAAAATTCTGTGATAAGATGAGCGATTATATGCTCTTCAAAAATCTGGAGCATAAATATCTGACTTTGAAAGATATTGCAGGTGAGAAGCCGGAAAAAGAAGAAGGAAAAGAAATCGAGAAGAAAACTATCTTCTATGTGACAGACGAGCAGCAGCAGAGCCAGTATGTCAATATGTTTAAAGCAGAAGGACTGGATGCGGTGATTCTGACACACAATATTGATTCCGCATTTATCTCACAGTTAGAGCAGAGAAATGAACATGTGAAATTCCAGAGAATCGATGCTGATTTGACAGATGAATTCAAAGAAGAAGTATCAGAAGATGATGCAAAAGCATTGGAAGAGAAGAAAGAGACATTGACGGAAGTGTTCAGAAAAGCACTCTCTAATGAAAAACTGGAAGTAAAGGTTGAAAAGTTGAAGAATGAAAATGTTGCGTCTATGGTGACATTATCAGAAGAATCCCGCCGTATGCAGGAAATGATGAGAATGTACAATATGTACGGCATGGACCCGTCTATGTTCGGAACAGACGTAACGCTTGTATTAAATGCAAACCATCCTCTTGTGCAGTATGTACTGGAACATAAAGAAGGTGAGCATACAGAGATGTTCTGTAAACAACTGTATGACCTTGCAATGTTGAGCAATAAACCTCTGAATCCGGAAGAGATGACGGAGTTCGTGAAGAGAAGCAATGAGATTATGATGCTGTTGACAAAATAATTGAAATATGAGACGCCTTATAGAGTTTGAGTATCAGACTTTGTAAGGCGTTTTTGGGAAAATGATATGGGGAAGTTGCTGCTTGCAGATTATTTCCGGTTATGTTGTTCTGGCAACAGTGTAACACATCTACCAATGGGTTGCAATCATGTGTTTGTTGTGTGGAACGATTGAGAGATATTGTGGATAGGGAAATGATATGCTATACTTAGTGAAAAAATCAAGTGGGTGGTAAAGTATGGATACGGGTATAAAAGAAGGCGTAATAGAAGAAATTATTGAATTGGCAAAGAAATATGATATAGAAAAAGTGATATTATTTGGGTCTAGAGCAAGAGGAGATTATCATAGAACAAGTGATATCGATATTGCGGTATGTGGAGGGAATACTGCCCGTTTTGCCTTGGACGTGAATGAAGAGACTTCTACACTTTTGATGTATGATATTATAGATTTAGATGCTAGTATAACGAAAGAATTACGTGTTTCTATTGAAACAGAAGGGAGATTATTGTATGAAAAAGTATGAGAATTTTAGTGCAGCTTTATTGAATATGAAAGATATTTACAGATATGAAGAGCCCTATGATAATGTAGTTTTAACCGGGCTGGTAGGTTTATATGAAATTTGCTTTGAGCAGTCATGGAAAATGATGAAAGAGATTTTAGAGCAACATGGTTATGAAGAAGGTGCGACGGGGTCTCCGAAACTTATCATCAAAACGGCTTATAAAGCAGGAATGATTACAGATGAAGAAGTGTGGATAAAGGCGCTTCAATCGAGAAATAATGTGGCACATGCGTATAATCATGAAATAGCATTGGATATTGTTTTGCATGCGAAAAATGAATACTATGATATGTTTTGCAGACTGAAAAAAGAAATAGATGAAAAGTGGATGTAGAGAATAAAGAAGAAAGGTGTTGGGAAAGGTGGTCCTAACATCTTTTATTTTAATTGAAAACTGTTTTATACTATTGACAAAAAAGGAGTATCGGTAGATATGGTAAATGCAATTTATAGTGTGCTGAACGATATGTCGGAAGTATTAAACATGCAACAATTACAATGTTTACAGGAAACGTTGTTAAAGCACTTGGTAGAAAAAGGAAATGAGAAGAATTGTCCGGTAGATAATGGAGAGTATCTTGATATGTTCATTTCAGCAAGGGATTCGTGAAAATTCAGAAGGAATTGCGTAATAGGTTTGCGTGATGTTTCATAGTGGGAAAGCGGCAGGAAGATTTTCTGCCGCTTTTCTAAAAAAGGCCTAAAAAATTTATAATCTTCAAGTTCCTCCTTGTAAATCATGTATGAATATGGTACGATGAAAGAACGAAATCGAAGAATTCAATTCTTTTAATTTCTGAGAATCTATTTTAAATCTGGCGTTTCGCCAAAGAGTATCAAATGATTTTATTTTGCATATTTGTGAGGAGGACGATTATGTTACAGAAGAAAATTGTATATGAAGGACTATGCTGCTGTGGGATTACAGAAGGTGTGCTTGCCAGGGCAAGATGCATCGACAGTATGCCGTTTCTGGCGATGGCGATTGTGAGGAATGAAGGGTGCAGAAGAGCGCTTGCAAGATGTGAGCGCAACTTGGGGAATTGTGTATTTGCTTACAAAAGGACAGTGTATGCATATAGCAATTTTCTGGAAAACTTTGTTTTAGAGGAACGCCAGGATGTGAGGAAGGCGCTGGGAATGATTCAATTGATTCGGGAAGAAGAGACGGAAGGAAAACGATATCATATATTAATTGAGATTTTAAATGAAGGATTTCGGACGACTAAACGTATGATTCAGAAGCAGGAGAAAATCAGCGGGGCATTTCTGGAGCGGGATATGGATAGAAAGATTCCGGTGAATGCGGTGATTCCGGAGATGATGGTGCAGCTTGTGTTTGCAGAAGAATATGGTGTTCCGATTGAGCGGGACGTCCCCTTTTACCGCGTGATGAAGCGAATGGAAGAACATCTGAACGGATGGATTCAGGAAGAAGGAGAATGGGAAGCGAGCGAAGAAGGAAAGGAACTTTATTGCCGGTTTTGTAAAGAGCATGAAAATGTGGGGAATTGGTTTGCGGGGAGTTGGAGCCTGGACAATGCAAACGAATTGAACGAAGTGATTATGATTCTAAATCAGTTTCATTTGAAAGAGCAGATATTGAATAAAATCTGCCTGAAGGAAAAGGAGGCAGAAATACTTTGTTCGCTCGATGAGAAGATGAATTGGGATGAGTACCGGAAGAAGCTTTTAATTGCAACGTTATGTAAGTATATCCATGAGATTCATATACTTTATACGAGCATGTTTCGGGAAAATGAGAAACAGCAACGGGAAGAAAGAATACTGTGCAGGAAGATGGAGCTGTTAGAACAGGAAAAGAGACAGTTATATAAGGAATTGTGGGCGATGCAGAATTTTCAGAAAGAAGCGGAAAAAGAGAAACGAAAAGAGATGTGTTGTCTGCTTCAATAATCATCAGACAATGGAAAGAAAATGTACCTCAAGAGCGGTAAAATGCTTTTGGGGTACATTTTTTTCGGTGTTTTATTTTCGCTCTGTCTCGATTCCCTGTTTCTGAAAGAATTTTTCCACCATGTTATCCCAGGACTGCTCTAAGGACTTATCGAGGGTAAAGGTGTGCATGGATGTTCCTGTGACGCATTGAAGATGGGAACCGTCATATTTGAGATTCAGATACAATCCGTTGACATCGGAGAGGGTGAAGGCAAGCTGCTGTTGGGCGAGAAGCTTTTCCACATTTGCCTTGGAAAGGGCGAATACCAAATGAAACGAGAGAGGTGTTTTTTTCCCTTTGATTATAGAAAAACAGAATTCCCGGATATCTTTCCAAAGGGAATATTCTCTTGCGCCGATGTCCTCCTGTTCGTCGGAGGTGAAGAAGTTCTTCTTCAAATAACCGTCGATAGTAAAGGTGTTAAAGGTGACAATCTCACCTTCTATAAAATAGAATGGGTCAAAAATCTCAGAGAGGAGAAGCTTTGACATACATTCTTTTACATCTTGAATTTCTAAAAGAATCATGTAGATTTCCTCCTTATTCTATGGAACGTACACTTCATACTTAACTATAGCAGAAACATTGACTTTTTGGAAGTAAATTAGTATCATATTCTTATTGCAGTAAAGGAGCCAGAAGGTATGGAAGAGTTAGTTCGATTGAATAAATTCCTAAGTGAAGCCGGAGTCTGTTCCAGAAGGGAAGCGGACAGATTGATTGAATCCGGAAGAGTATTTGTAGATGGAAAACGTGCCGAGACCGGAATGAAAGTATCCGCGAATCAGGAAGTGAGAGTGGGGAAGAAGGTCGTAAGCAAAGGGAATGAGATGGTTCTGCTTGCGGTGAATAAGCCGGTTGGAATTGTGTGTACGGAGGAGAAACGGGAGAAGAAGAACATCATTCGTTTCCTGAACTACCCAACGAGAATCACATATATAGGACGGCTTGATAAGGATTCGGAAGGGTTGCTTCTGATGACAAATAATGGAGATATTATCAATAAAATGATGCGCGCCGGGAATCGCCATGAGAAGGAATATAAGGTGACGGTGGATAAGGCGGTTACACCCGAATTTATTGAGAAGATGGGCGCAGGGGTTCCGATTCTTGATACGGTGACAAGACCATGTCAGGTAGAGCAGATTGGAAAATATAAGTTTCGTATCATTTTAACACAAGGATTGAATCGGCAGATTCGCAGAATGTGTGAATATTTTGGATATAAAGTGACAAGATTAGAAAGAGTCCGGGTGATGAATATCGAGCTTGGCAATTTGAAGCCGGGCGAGTACCGGAATGTAACGGAGGAAGAGCTGCAGGAACTCTACGAGTTGATTAAAGATTCCTCCAATGAGACTGTGATAGAGTAGGTGAAGTATGGAGCAGAAAAAGAAAAGAATGCAGGAACTCATCGCGCTTCTGAATGAAGCGGGAAAAGCATATTATCAGGATGCGGCAGAGATTATGAGTAACCTGCAATACGACAAGCTATATGATGAACTTGTGGCGTTGGAGGAGGAGCTTGGAGTGACGCTTTCCAACAGCCCGACGATTCATGTAGGATACGAAGTGTTGAGCGAGCTTCCGAAGGAACGGCATGAGAAGCCGATGCTTTCTCTGGACAAGACAAAGGAAGTGGAGAGACTCAAGGAGTTTCTGGGCGCGCAGAAAGCGTTGATTTCATGGAAACTGGACGGATTGACGATTGTCCTTACGTACCGCGATGGAGAGCTTCAAAAGGCGGTCACGAGAGGAAACGGAGAAGTCGGGGAAGTCATTACGAACAATGCGAAGGTATTCCAGAATGTCCCGCTTCAGATTGCGTACAAAGGGGAATTGATTCTCAGAGGCGAGGCGGTCATCGGGTATCGGGACTTTGAGAAGATTAACGCAGAGATTGAAGATGTCGATGCAAAATATAAGAATCCGAGAAATCTGTGCAGCGGCTCTGTCCGGCAATTGAACAATGAGATTACAGCGAAAAGAAACGTGAAATTTTTCGCATTTTCTTTGGTGAAAGCAGATGGAGTGGATTTTGAAAATTCGAGAAAGCAGCAGTTTGCATGGCTTGCCTCCCAGGGATTTAATGTGGTAGAGCATTATGAAGTCACTGCAGATACGGTAGAAGAACGAGTTGCTTTTTTTGCAAATAAGATTGGGGAAAATGATTTCCCATCCGACGGACTGGTACTTGTCTATGATGACATTGCATACGGTCAGTCGCTCGGAACGACAGCCAAGTTCCCGAGAGATTCCTTTGCGTTTAAGTGGGCGGATGAGATTCGGGAGACAACGCTTTCGGAGATTGAGTGGAGTCCATCCAGAACAGGTCTTATCAATCCGGTGGCGATTTTTGAACCGGTGGAACTGGAAGGTACGACGGTAAGCCGGGCGAGCGTACACAATATCAGCATTATGGAAGAGCTGGAATTAGGCGTCGGAGATACGATTCAGGTATACAAAGCGAATATGATTATTCCGCAGATTGCCGAGAATCTGACAAGAAGCGGCGTGAAGAATATCCCGAATCACTGTCCGGTGTGCGGAGGAGATACGGAGATTCGCCAGGTTAATAACGCAAAATCTTTGTATTGCACCAATCCGGAGTGTCAGGCGAAGCATGTGAAGTCCTTTGCGCTCTTCGTAAGCAGAGATGCATTGAATATTGATGGAATGTCGGAGGCAACGCTTGAGAAATTCATTATGAATGGGTTCGTGAAAGATTATGCGGACATTTTTCATTTAGACCGGTTTGCGGAAGCAATCAAACAGATGGAAGGATTTGGAGAAAAGTCTTATCAGAAGCTGCAGGCAAGCATTGAAAAAGCGAGAACAACGACGCTTCCGAAACTAATTTACAGTCTCGGAATCACGAATATCGGACTTGCCAACGCGAAGATGATTTGTAAGGCATTTGATTATGAGATAGACAGGATGATGAAAGCAACGCCGGAGGAATTGAGTGCAATCGACGGTGTAGGCGAGGTGATTGCGAATACGTTTGTAGAATATTTTCGGGATGCGCGTCATGTGGAAGAGGTGGAGAAGTTGTTAAACGAACTCCATATTCCAAAGGAAGAAGCGCAGGCGGAAGAACAGATTTTCGCCGGAATGAATTTCGTGATTACCGGAAGTGTGGAGCATTTCGCAAACCGCAATGAGGTGAAAGAAGTCATAGAGAGCAAAGGAGGCAAGGTGACGGGAAGCGTGACCGGGAAGACGAACTATCTGATTAACAATGATACGACATCCGGTTCTTCCAAGAATAAGAAGGCAAGAGAGTTGGGGATTGCAATTATTTCAGAAGAAGAATTTTTAAAAATGTTAGGTGAATAGGAAGGGTTACTATGCAAGATAAAGAAACGATAATCGATGTAGAGGATGTAAAAGAAGTAGACGTGCCGGAGGAGAAGAAAGAGCATCCGGCAGACGAGAAGAAAAAGGAAGATGACGGATACGAGAAATACTGTTTCATCTGTAGAAGACCGGAAAGTGTTGCGGGGAAGATGATTGAACTTCCGAACCATATCAATGTATGTTCAGACTGTATGCAGAAGAGTTTTGACGCTATGAACAGCGGGGAAATTGACTTGAACAGGCTTATGAATATGCCGGGGATTCAGGTATTCAATATGGCAGACTTTGAAAACATGATTCCGAAGCAGCAGAAAGTAAAACAGAAAAAGCCGAAGGAGAAAAAGGAAGAACCGGTTCTTGATATTAAGAAGATTCCGGCTCCTCACAAGATTAAGGCGAGCCTGGATGAGTATGTCGTAGGACAGGAGTATGCGAAGAAAGCCATTTCCGTAGCGGTGTACAACCATTATAAGAGAGTTGCGACAGATACGATGGATGATATCGAGATTGAGAAGTCTAACATGTTGATGATTGGACCGACAGGATGTGGAAAGACTTATCTTGTGAAGACGTTGGCAAGACTTCTGGATGTGCCTCTTGCCATTACAGACGCTACGTCTCTCACAGAAGCGGGATATATCGGTGATGACATCGAAAGCGTCGTATCCAAACTTCTTGCAGCGGCAGATAATGATGTGGAGAGAGCGGAGCAAGGTATTATTTTTATCGATGAGATTGATAAGATTGCGAAAAAGAAAAATTCAAGCCAGAGAGACGTAAGCGGCGAATCCGTACAGCAGGGAATGCTGAAACTGTTGGAAGGAAGCGATGTGGAAGTTCCGGTAGGGGCGAACAGCAAGAATGCGATGGTACCGCTTACAACAATCAATACAAAAAATATCTTGTTTATCTGCGGCGGCGCATTTCCGGATTTGGAAGAGATTATAAAAGAGAGACTGAATAAGCAGGCATCGGTAGGATTCCAGGCAGATTTGAAGGACAAATATGACCAGGAAAAGAATATTTTAGAAAAAGTAACGGTGGAGGACTTGAGAAAGTTCGGTATGATTCCGGAATTTATCGGCCGTCTTCCGGTTATCTTCACTTTGCAGGGACTGGATGAAGAAAAATTAGTCCGAATCTTGAAAGAGCCGAAGAATGCCATCTTAAAACAGTATCAGAAGCTTCTGGCTCTTGATGAAGTGAAGCTGGAGTTTGAGGATGATGCATTGCTTGCGATTGCGAAAAAGGCAATGAAAAAAGATACGGGGGCGAGAGGACTTCGTTCTATCATCGAAGAGTTTATGCTGGATATCATGTATGAGATTCCGAAAGACGATAATATCGGTCAGGTGACGATTACAAAAGCGTATATCGAAGGAACCGGAGGGCCGATTATCTCGATGAGAGGGCAGGCATTGTTGGAATCGAATACATAAGACAAAGAATCCGGGCATAGAATGGCAGGAAGAAGATAGAAGAAGGAAGTCATATGCCGGAAGAACAAAATGGAAGAGAAACGGACCGGAGAGACACGTGCCGGGAGAAGGTGATGTCGGAAGAATACCGGGACTTTATCTATGAGACGGATATGCCGTTCGAGATGGAACTGGTTGCAGAAGAACGATTGTGCGAGCAGGAGATTGGATTTTCCTATCGGACAGTCTATATTCCGAAGCTCTATACAGACCCGTTGACGTTGGAACGGTTCTCCTACGGCTCCATTCCGAAATGCTATACGCTTTTGGATACGGAAATGTTGAATCAATCAGGGATTTCTGAAGTGCAGAACTATCCGACGCTTCGTTTGATGGGGGAAGGGGTCATGATTGGTATCATTGATACCGGAATCGATTACCAGAATCCTGTCTTTCGAAATGCGGATGGAAGCACGAGAATTGCTGCGATTTGGGACCAGACGATACAGGAAGGAAACGTACCGGAAGGATTTCTATACGGGACAGAGTATGACAGAAACCGGATTAATGAAGCTTTGGAAAGCGATAATCCTCTGGAGATTGTTCCGAGTGTGGATGGGGAATCGAAGCATGGAACGTTTGTGGCAAGCATCGCGGCGGGAAGTGAGAATGTAGAAGCGGGATTTCTGGGCGCCGCGCCGAAAGCGACGCTCGGGATTGTAAAATTGAAGGAAGCGAAAAAATACCTCAAGGACTTCTATTTTATTAAAAACGATGCTGTGTGCTATCAGGAAAATGACATTATGCTCGGTATACGGTATCTGGAGCTTCTTGCACGAAAAAATAATCTGCCTCTCGTGCTCTGTATTGCCCTTGGGACGAATCAGGGAGACCATAACGGAACTTCCCCTTTGGGACATCTTTTGACCGGCTATGCGGATGTGAATAATCTTGCGATTGTGCTCGGAGCGGGAAATGAGGCGAACCAGAGGCATCATTATTACGGTCGGGAAGAAGAGATTCATACGCCGCGGACAATCGAAATCCGGGTAGGAGAAGGAGTGAACGGCTTTGCGATGGAAATGTGGACGGATATTCCCAACGTGTTTACCGCGTCCATCATTTCTCCGGGAGGGGAGCGGATTCCATTCGTCCCATTGAGACAGAGCGGTTCCGGCCAGGTGTACCGTTTTGTGTTTGAAAAAACAACGGTGTATCTGGACTATCGTTTATTTGTAGAGCGAACGAATTCTGAACTCATATTCATACGTTTTGAGGAGCCTTCTCCCGGTATCTGGAAGCTGGAAGTGGAGGCGAACCGCATTGCGGATGGAATCTTTCACGTCTGGCTTCCGGTGACAGAGTTTCTAAGCGGCGAAGTCTATTTTCTCTTATCTGACCCGGACACTACGATTACGGAGCCGGGATGCGTGAGAAATGCGGTAACGGCAGCGAATTATAACGGAGAGAATCATAGTATTGCGATAGATTCGGGAAGAGGATATACTAGAAATGGAAGTATCAAGCCAGATTTTGCGGCGCCCGGAGTGGAAGTGACAGGGGCGGCAGGAAGGAATCAATTTGTGGAGCGAACCGGTTCCAGCATTGCAACTGCTGTGACGGCAGGCGCTTCCGCGCTTCTGATGGAGTGGCTCTATTACCAGGTTGGAAAGCGAAATGTGGATACGGTACAGATTAAAAATTTGCTCATACTAGGGACGGAACGAGTGGAATTTGAAGAGTTCCCGAACCGGAGATGGGGATATGGGAAAATGAATCTTTATCATACGTTCGAAGAATTACGCTCGTTTTGACAGGAGAACAGGAGGAAAAATATGAGAGAATTGTTGGATGGAATTGTGGATAAATTAAGCGATGCTGCCGAGCAGGTGGGGAAAAAGGCGGATGAAGTCATCGAGACACAGAAGATTAAAAACAAGATTCGCGGTTTAGAAAAGAATAACAGAAGAGACTTCCGGGAGATGGGGCAGATGCTCTATGAGAAGTATAAACAAGGGGAAGAACTGGAAGAAGAGTATCGTAGCATCTGCGAATCTATAAAGGAACGGGAAGAAGAGATTGCTTCTTGTGAAACAGAACTTCTGTATGTCAAAGAGGATTAAATATGCTTGCGGCATGCATCGGGATTCTGTTTGGGATTCCGTTATTCGATTTGGGAATGAAATATTATGTGGAAACGCATTATGATGAGGAGACGGAGATTCCGATGTGGAATGGAAGACTCTTTCTCCGCCATGTAAAAAATGAAGGCATGGCATGCAATCTTTTGGAGAAGAAACCGGCGCTTGTGCGATGGTTGTCTTTGATTGCGGCGATTCCGCTTGCGGGATATGCGCTCTTCGTCTTCTTCCGTCGGGGAAGAAGCGCCGAAAAGTTGAGCTTGAGTTTGATGCTTGGCGGGGCAATCAGTAATTTATACGACCGTTTCGTAAGAAAGTATGTGGTGGACTATTTGGGATTTAAGACCAAATGGAAGAAATGGACGAATCTTACATATAATCTCGGAGATTTGGCAATTTTTGCAGGAGGATTCGGTATCATATTTCATGCGCTTTTCGGAAAGAAATAAGTTTAAGAGCCAGGAAGAACGAGAAAGACTTCCTGGCTCCTGATTTTATAAGGAGGTTTGTGAATTTTCCGGTTTGACGTATCCTAATTTTTCCAGAACGTGCTGCGGCTGGTCATAGATGATGATGTCAGCAAATTTGTCGGCAACATCCTCTTCCTCATGGATGACAATCAGATTTTTCCCTTGAAAATGCTCCAAATATCCATGGAATACTTCCGAGCGGAGCGTCGTTCCGAGAAGGAGGAGAAGGTCTGCTTTTGTTACCTCTTCGATGGATTTTGTCAGAAGAGAATTATCGACCATATCTCCGAAGAACGACACGCCCGGCCGGATATAATGTCCGCATTTCTCGCATAATGGAATGGAATCAGACTGGCGGATATAATCGGCAGAATGATTGTGTCCGCAATGCGTACAGTAATTATCATGAATGGAGCCATGCAGATTGATGACATGTCTGCATCCGCCAAGTACGGCGAGGTTGAAAATATTCCCCGTAATGATACATTGAAGTTTTCCTTCACGCTCCATTTCCGCAAGCGCATATGCCGTTTTTGTCGGAGTCAGATGTACTCCGAGAATTTCATTTTTATAAAATTCAAAAAATTTCTTTGGACGGGAGGAAAAATATGCACTTGTATATAAATACTCCGGAGAATCCCCATATTTCGATTCGATTCTATAGGCGACCTCCTGAGATTTGAGGCTGTTCGCACCGCATTCTTTCAAACATCCTGAGCCGCAGAGAGCGACAGTATACTTGCTTTGTTCGAGTGCAGATGCTAATAAATCAAGATTATTTTTAATCATATCCATTCCTCGCTTTCCCTTTTGATATAATATATATTTTCTCATTTTTTGAATGAAAAATCAATAAAATCAGACAAAATATTCTTTCTGAAATTCTGTAAGAAATATTAACAAGAGGGGAGAAGAATGGTACAATAGAGGTAAATGTACGGAAATAGGAGAGTGTAAAATGATACAGGACATTGAACCGCATATTTACCGGAACGAATATCAACCGGTACCGCCGGATTCGGAAAGCTATGTTTTGATTTATGAAGAAAATACTATACTTTTGAAGGAATTGGAGGATGGCATCACTTATCCGACGTTTGAAGAACTGGAAATACAGAATCCCAATCTGTATGAGCGGTATACCTATCTTTTTTCTGTGGATGAGAAACGGTTTTACTATGTGCCGGATATTTCTTTTGATAAACTTTCCGGATATCGGATGGAGTCTGTGAGGCGGTTTCGGGAATTGAAGCCGCAATATCTGGCTTTTGCGGGGATAACGGGAACCCAGTTGATTCGCTGGTATGAAAGCCGCAGATTTTGCGGGGTGTGCGCCGGAAGAATGCGGCATGATACAAAAGAGCGGATGGTGCGGTGCGAGAGGTGCGGGAACATGGAATACCCGAAGATTTGTCCTGCTGTGATTGTAGGGGTCACAAGTGGGAATCGGCTTCTCCTGACAAAGTACGCGGGACGGGACTATAAAAAATATGCGCTGATTGCCGGATTCGCGGAAATCGGGGAATCGATTGAGGATACGGTACGCCGGGAAGTGATGGAAGAGGTTGGATTAAAGGTAAAGAATCTGCGGTTCTATAAGAGCCAGCCATGGTCTTTTTCGGATACGCTTCTGATGGGATTCTATTGTGAATTGGATGGCGGCGATACGATTACATTGGAGGAAGAAGAACTGTCGTTTGCCCAATGGTTCGAGAGAGAAGAGATTCCGGAAGGGAAAGATGAAATCAGTTTGACAAATGAGATGATTCGTTCCTTCAAAAATGGGGAAATCTAGTTGACAATTAGAAGAGGTTTGCATATACTATATGCTTAGAGAAGAGCAATTGCGAATTATAATTATTATAATTTGCAGTTGCTCTTTGTTGTCAGGTGAAGAATACAGGTTGTGTGATTCTTTGCTCGTCACAAAATGCTTAAAATGTGTTCAGATTCATAAAACAGGAAGGAGAGAATATCGTATGAAAACGAATAAGGCAAAAGAACTTGCAATTGATATTGGGGTGGATATTGTCGGAAATATGCTGATTGCAATCGGTGTGTACAACTTCGCTGCCAATTCCGGCTTCCCGGTGGCGGGAATCTCCGGTATTGCCCTCATTTTCTATCATTTGTTTGGGCTTCCGATTGGTATTATGACAGTAGTATTGAATATACCAATCATTTTATTGTGTTATAAACTCTTGGGAAAGGACTTTCTGCTTCGCTCTTTGAAGACAATGATTATCGCATGGCCGCTTATGGATATCGTAGCGCCGATGCTTCCGGTATATAATGGCGACAGGATGCTGTCCGCGATTTGTGTCGGGGTATTCTCGGGACTTGGATATGCGATGATTTATTTGAGAAACTCATCTACCGGAGGAGCAGACTTCATTATTATGTCTGTCAGAGCGCTGAAGCCGCATCTTTCCATCGGGAAAATTGCGTTTATTACCGATGTTATCATCGTAGGACTTGGCGGCGTGTTATTCGGAGATACAGACAGCATTATTTACGGATTGATTCTTACTTATATTTTATCTACGGTTGTGGATAAAGTTATGTACGGTATCGATGCAGGTAAGATGACGCTTGTTGTGACAGACCACAGCAAAGAGGTGGCGGCGAAGATTGATGAGCTGACAGAAAGAGGATGTACGTTCCTGCGTGGAGTAGGAAGTTATTCCGGTGAAGAAAAAATGGTTGTCATGTGTGCATGCAGCAACAAGGAAATGCACAAAGTACAGAAAGCGGTAAAAGAAGTTGACAATCGCGCATTTTTAGTTACAATGGAATCTAACGAAGTGCGCGGAGAAGGATTCAAACCGCACTAGTATAGAATAAATTAAATTTCTGCTATATATTTTTGAGATGATGTATGGTA
>CAJJYZ010000027.1 GCA_905197485.1 uncultured Lachnospiraceae bacterium
ATTTTGAACGAAAAGTCCTCTTTTTCCGTAGAGGCAGTTATTTCACAGCCCCCTCGTTTTTATTTTTATACGATAATCTGTGCATAACTTATGCTGAAAAGCTTTTCCTTCTTATTATTTCATAAAGCGGAATACACCGATGACCTTACCAAGAATAGACACATCAGACACGATAATCGGTTCCATCGTATCGTTTTCCGGCTGAAGACGATACACGCCTTCCTCTTTATAGAATGTCTTAACTGTTGCACCGTCTTCGATGAGAGCAACGACCATATCCCCATTCTCTGCCGTCTCTTTCTTCTCTACAAGCACATAATCGCCATCAAGAATTCCGGCATTTATCATGCTTTCTCCTTGTACCTGCAGCATGTAAGTCTGACTGTTCGGCATAAATTCTGCAGGAATCGGGAAATATTCTTCGATGTTCTCCTGGGCGAGAAGCGGTTCTCCGGCCGCAACACGACCGATAATCGGTACCTGTACCATCTCGCGTCTTGTGAGATTAAAATTATCGTCCATAATCTCGATTGCGCGAGGCTTCGTAGGGTCTCTGCGGATATAGCCATTCTTCTCCAACGTCTCCAGATGAGAGTGAACAGAAGAAGTAGATTTCAAATTCACAGCCTCGCAAATCTCACGCACTGCCGGCGGATATCCTCTCTCCAGAATCTGCGACTTAATGTATTCTAAAATTTCTAATTGTTTTGTAGTTATCTTACCGTATGACATAGAATTTCCTCCCCATATATATTACGTAACGAGATATTATTTATATTTTAGCATATTCATGCCAAAAATGCAAACAAATGTTTAGAAAATATGTTCGATTTTTATTGCCTATTCTATTGACAAACATTTGTTCTTGTTGTATGATATGGATAAAGAAAAGGAACTGATGTTCGCAACAGATGTTCGATAGAAAGCTGCAACAGAGTAATACGAATACACAGAAGATATGAGGAGGACGTACCATGGAGAAGAAACAGACACGCCATATGAGAAGGAATAGGAGACTGGTGATTTTTAAGAGAAGAGTCATTTTATTTCTATTTATGATTGGACTTGCAATCGTCGGAAGTTTGCAGATATGTGGGCTTTCCAGTCATGCGCATGGAAGCATATCGGAAGAGCCCGTAGCCTTTAAGTACTATAAAAGCGTCGAAATCAAGGAAGGCGATACGTTATGGGGAATTGCCGAGCAATATATGACGGAAGAATATCATTCTATCTATGAATATATAGATGAACTGAAAGAGATTAATCAGCTGACAAGCGACGATATCCAGTCTGCAAAATATTTGACTGTCGTATATTACGATTCGGATTTTCGCTTATAGAATCCAAAGAGTAATTTATAAGAAATTATTGAGAATAGAAATGGGACATTCCAATTTCATATACATCCGGAAAGCACATGGCAAAGCATACAAACTCCATAAAATTACTATTTGAAGAAGAATTTTTCTGAAGATAGTAATTCTTTTAGATGAATATATCTATACGACAAATACCGATTTTTCCAATAGATATAGACATTTTACGGATTCTGTGATAATATTTACATAGATTCTCTCATTCTAATACTTTTTAACACTTGGAGGAACTTTATGGGAAAAGACATAAAAACATATCAGGAACAGACTTATATCGATAACACACTGCGCCTCCGCGACGTTTTAAATACAATGCCGCCGTTTGTCAAAGATTATTTTCGAGCCATCGAACCGACAACCTCTGCGCGGACAAGAATTTCTTACGCTTACGATATCCGGGTATTTTTCCGCTTCCTGATTGCCAATAACCCTGTTTATAAAGATTATACGCTGGATATGTTCGAACTCAAGGATTTGGAACAGATTGAGCCTGTGGATATCGAGGAATATCAAGAATATTTAAAAGTTTATCAGAGCAACGACAAACATATAACAAACAAGGAACAAGGGCTTTCCAGGAAAATGTCCGCCCTTCGCAGTTTCTATGCCTATTACTTCAAAAGGCAGGCGATTCAGAAGAATCCTACGCTTTTTGTCGATATGCCGAAAATACACGATAAGGCAATCATACGGCTTGATATCGATGAAGTTGCCATGCTTCTCGATTATGTGGAGGAATGCGGCGATAAATTGACTGGCCAGCGAAAGGTCTATTATGAAAAAAACAAGTCCAGAGACCTGGCGATTCTTACTTTATTATTAGGAACAGGTATTCGAGTTTCCGAATGTGTCGGGTTGGATTTGCAGGACGTAGATTTTAAAAACAATGGAATTAAGGTCACGCGAAAAGGTGGAAGTGAAATGGTTGTATACTTCGGAGAAGAAGTCCGAAACGCTTTATTGAATTATATGGAAGGTCCAAGAGCCTCTGCTACTCCCCTGCCCGACCATGAAAATGCCCTGTTTCTCTCGACGCAGAGGAAGCGTATCGGTGTGCAGGCCGTAGAAAATATGGTGAAAAAATATGCCAGAGATGTGACTCCAAACAAGAAGATTACGCCTCATAAGCTTCGCAGTACCTACGGAACGACATTATACAAAGAAACCGGTGATATTTACCTTGTGGCGGACGTTTTAGGTCATAAGGATGTGAACACGACGAAAAAACATTATGCTGCTATCGGAGACGACAGACGCCGTCAGGCAGCCTCCGCGGTCAAATTGCGGGAATCCTTGGAATAAATCAAAGAACTGCTCCTCTTCCGCTTCTATTATATCTATATCTTATAAGCGGAAGAGGATAAGAGATTTTATAAATCTCTGGAATCCAATAGAATCGTAAAAGGTCCGTCATTGAGAAGTTCTACCTTCATATCGGCGCCAAATTCTCCCCGCTCGACAACAGGAACCGATTTCTTACATTCTTGAATAATATATTCATACATTTCATTTGCCATATCCGGAGCTCCTGCCTCGATAAAGCTTGGACGGTACCCTTTCTTACAATTTGCATAGAGTGTAAACTGGGATACGAGGAGTAAAGAACCGTTTACATCTGCAAGCGATAGGTTTGTCTTTCCGTTCTCATCTTCGAAAATACGAAGTCCCACCAGTTTTTTTACTAATTTATCCGCGATTTCTTTCGTATCATCATTCGATACGCCAATCAGTACAAGAAATCCCTTTTCAATTTTTCCGATGACAGTTTCATCGACTGTGACGGACGCATGTTTGACACGTTGAATTACAAATTTCATGCCTATTCTCCTTCCTTTTTTCCAATTACTCATAGCATATTATAGCAAAGCGGCTTTCGTTTCTCAAGGAGCTTCTGCGAGAAAAATACTTGCTTTTTTTTCAAAAATAAGATAACATATGTTAGATATTAAATAAACAAAGGCGGAAGGAATATGAAATTACAACAATTATTGAGTTATACACGAAAAGCGGTAGATGAGTACCAAATGATTGAAGAAGGAGACCATATTGCAGTCGGCATTTCCGGCGGAAAAGACAGTCTGACTCTTCTCTATGCGCTCCATGGCCTGAAACGCTTCTATCCGAAGAAATTTGAGTTGAGCGCCATTACGGTTGACCTCGGCTATTCGGAGACGGATTTCACCCCTGTCGTGCGTCTCTGTGAAGAACTGGGTGTCCCGTATCACATTGTACAGACGGATATTGCCCATATTCTCTTCGAAGAGCGAAAGGAAGCGAATCCTTGCTCTCTCTGTGCAAAAATGAGAAAAGGCGCATTGAATGAAGCGGTAAAAGAAATGGGATGCAATAAGGTTGCATATGCGCATCACAAGGACGATATCATCGAGACCATGCTTCTTTCTCTCATTTTCGAAGGAAGATTCCATTCTTTCTCTCCGAAGACATACCTGGACCGAATGGATTTGACTGTTATTCGTCCTATGATGTTTGTAGATGAAGCAGATGTCATCGGGTTCATGCACAAATATGAACTTCCGGTTGTGAAAAGCAAATGTCCGGTTGATGGTCATACAAAACGTCAGTATGCAAAAGAACTTGTAAAAGAACTGAACGAAGAACACCGCGGCGCAAAAGAGCGGATGTTTACCGCTATTTTAAACGGAAATATCAGCGGATGGCCGGAACGTTTTCCGAATACGCGAAGCCAGGCGTAATATCAGAGTATAGAGAAACTGGACAAATATTTCTATCCGTATCTGTCCAGTTTCTTTCTTACTTATCTTAATCATTCTTTTAAATTTTTTTATTTTTTACGGTACTTCTCATCTCGGCATACGTAATGATTGCATCTGCAGTTCCTTGAATTCCAAGCTTTGAACTATCCAGACAAAGCTCATAACTTTCTGCAGCTCCCCACTTTTTATTCGTATAATAATTGTAATATGTCGCACGTTTCTTATCGGACTTTAGAATCATATCTTTTGCTTTTACGTCTGTCAAATCATATAGGCGTGCAATTCGCCGAATTCTTGCATCCAGACTTGCATGAATAAAAACGCTCATGCAGTTCGCATACGACTCCAACGCATAATCTGCACATCTTCCGACTAAAATGCATGGTCCTTCATTTGCAATTTTCCGAATGGCGTCAAACTGAGCCAAAAATACTTTGTGGTTCAGAGGCATATCCATATAGGTATTCGGTGAATAACCCATCGAATATGTATCCATGACAAGCGAGTACAAAAAACTGTTCGTCGGCTTCTCATCATGACTTTCAAAAAGTTCCTGACAGATACCACTATCTTTTGCTGCTACTGCAAGCATCTCCTTGTCATATACCGGAATACCAAGCTTCTCTGAGACTGTACTTGCAATTTCCCGTCCACCACTTCCAAATTGTCTTCCAATCGTAATAATTGTATTCATTTCTTTCATGATTGTCACGCTCCTTTTCATCAATTGCACTGATACAACCGATTTATAAAACTATTATATAACAACCAGGAAAAAAAGTATATGTTTTCAGATAAAAATTCTATGAAATTTTCTCTAATTTTTCCAAAAGATTTGTGAAATACTCCGGAAGCGGCGCATCTATCTCCAAATATTCTCCGGTTACCGGATGATGGATTCCAAGTATCTTGGCATGGAGCGTCTGTCCCTGCAACGGAAACGGACATTTCGAAGGGCCATAGACCGTATCTCCGAGAAGGGGGTGATGAATACTCGCCATATGGACACGAATCTGGTGTGTCCGTCCGGTTTCCAACTGACATTCCACATAAGTGAACTTGGAAAATCGTTTCAGAACCCTATAGTGCGTAACCGCAGGTTTTCCGTTTTTATGATTGATGCACATCTTTTTCCGGTCAATCGGGTGACGGCCAATCGGTCCTTCAATCGTTCCCTCATCCTCAGAAATCACGCCATGGACGATGGCATGATAGACACGCTTCATATCGTGTACTTTAAACTGCTCTGCCATTTTCTGATGCGCGGTATCGTTTTTACAGACAAGAATGGAACCTGTCGTATCCATATCAATTCGATGCACAATCCCCGGTCGCATCACGCCGTTAATGCCTGACAAATCTTCTTTACAATAATACATCAAGGCATTGACAAGCGTACCGGAATAATGACCGGCAGCCGGATGTACAACCATGCCTTTCGGCTTATTGACAATTAAGATATCCGTATCCTCGTAAAGCACATCGAGCGGAATATTTTCCGGAACGATATCCGGCTCTTTTAATTCCGGAATGACAACGGTTACCGAATCTCCGGCAGAGACTTTGTAATTCGCCTTTACCGGACGCTCATTCACAAAAATCTGTTGTTCTTTCATCAACTTTTGAATATAGGAACGGGAAAGCGTTGGAATCTTTTCCGCAAGCAGACGGTCAATCCGCTTCTGATTCTCGTTCTCTGCGATTTGAAATCTTTCTTCCTGCATAATCTATCCTTTATTTCGATTCATTCTTCTAAAACTCAAAATATCATCCAGCTCATTTTCCGTATAGACAAAAAGAATCAATACTGCCAGCATAATCACTCCCACGACAACAAAAATATCCGCCACGTTGAAAATCGGAAAATCTATGAGTGAAAAATAAAAAAAGTCAACAACATAGCCCAGTCTTACGCGGTCAATCAGATTCCCGATTGCTCCTGTTACAATCAACGCGCTGCAAATGTGGAGTGGAAGGAATCTCTTGTTTGTCGGAAGCTTGATATAAAGCATCAGAATCATGAAGATTATAAACACAAAGCTTACAATGAAGAACCATCGTTGATTCTGCATAATTCCAAACGCCGCACCCCTGTTTTCCAGATAATGCAGTTCAAACACATGGTGAATGATTACGTGCGGCTCCTTGTCTTTCAAATATATGACTGCCAAAAATTTTGTAAATTGGTCAAACAAAATTCCTGCAATGACGGAAACTAAAGTGATTACATAATATTTTATCGGTTGTTTATTCATAGCTCTCACCATCTTTAAATATATTTATATAAGGAAACGAAATAACGTCCTTTTTTTGTCTGTGATAGAATCCCCTGATATTTGAACCGCCCCATACCGCGAACAGAGATGATATCGCCTTCTTTGACCTGATAGCTGTTTGTTGTCATCAATTCCCCGTTTACAAAGACTTTTCCTCCCTCAATCAACGGTACGAGTCTGCTTCTGGATGAACCGAAAGCGAGGGAAAGAAGGCTGTCCAGCCGGACGGAAGCGATGCTCCCCGTTATCTCTTCATAGTTCGGAGTGTAAGTGAACTCCTGCTCTTCCACCGTAGTTACCATGACGGAAGTATGCCGAATCCTCGTCAGATTCTCGCAGATAAAGGTTGCAAGCCCTTCCTGGATGAAGAGATACGCACATGTGTCCATCACAAGAATATCCCCGAGTTTGCTGCGCTCAATTCCGAGATTTAAGATAGCCCCCAGATAATCGCGATGATTCAAAGCCTCTGAGAATTTTCTCTGTAACGGTTCTATCTTCAAAATACGAATGGGATAAAAATGTGTATAATAAAGAGCATCAGGTAGAAATGCAACCATCTGACGCTCTGAATCATCGTATCCTCCGTAAGTTTCATACGTTGTATCGAACTCATCCTTCGGAGTCGTATGCAGAATATTCAGTTCATTCAAATTCAAAAAATCAGAATATGTAACAATCCCACGCCTGTAAGCTGTCTTCGATAATTCTATCAGTCTCTTTTGTAACATGAATTCTTCTTTTTGCATCATATAAATATCCTAACTCAATCCATTAAAATCTTGTTCTAATAGACGGTACGTCAAACGACGTATTTAATAAATCCTGTAAATCGCCTGAAATCTCTACGTTTGTAGGCGTTACGAGGAAGATATAGTTAGAAATCTTCTGAAGGTTTCCGCTGATTGCAAATGTAGCGCCGGAAG
This sequence comes from uncultured Lachnospiraceae bacterium, assembly GCA_905197485.1. Taxonomy (GTDB): domain Bacteria; phylum Bacillota; class Clostridia; order Lachnospirales; family Lachnospiraceae; genus Faecalimonas. The sequence goes on from CAJJYZ010000027.1 coordinate 7,314, forward strand.
TAAAATCAATGATGCGCTGTGCAATCTCTAAATCCAGTCCTTCTAAATTCAAAATAACGGTACGTCCGCTTAATAAAGTCTCTGTAATCTCTCTTGCATCATCTACTGTCGTTGGCTTAATCACACATACCTCCATATTCGCTGCTCTCTTCTGCCCGTTCTGGCGCATCGGAGTCACTTTGTTAGAGGAAGCTGCTGGTGTATTTCTGGACTTATGTTCCGGCTGTAAATCAAAGTCGTCATATTCCTCTTTGTCTTTTTTAAAGAAGCTTTTCTTCGGTTTTGTCTCATACTCTTCTTCGTATTCTTCGTCATCAAAGAAATCTTCTTCGTCATCATATTCGTCGTCGAGTTTCATCATATTTAAGAATTTGTCTAAAACACCCATTGCTAATTATTCTCCTTATGTTGTATTAATGATAATTACGCTCACCGAAAATAGCAGTTCCAACACGAATCATATTGGCACCTTCTTCTAACGCAACCTCATAATCATTCGTCATTCCCATTGATAGAATGCTCATAGTAATATTATCAATGTTTTTGCTCTCAATGTCAACAGATAATTTGTGCATTTTCGCAAAAATCTCGCTGTTTTTTCGTGGATTGTCTACAAATGGAGCCACCGTCATCAAGCCTTTGACACGAATATGGGACATTTTTCCGATTTCATATAAGAGTTCGACGACGTCTTCCGGAAACACTCCGAATTTACTCTCTTCCCTTGCCATATTCACTTCAATCAAAATATCTGTCACCAGGTTCTTCTTCGCGGATTCTTTCTCGATAGTTTCTGCCAGTCGAAGAGAGTCCACCGAATGAATCAGCGCAACCTTTCCGATGATGTATTTGACTTTATTCCGCTGAAGATGTCCAATCATGTGCCAACGGATATCTTTTGGAAGCGCCTCATATTTATCTACCAGTTCCTGTACTTTATTTTCTCCAAAATCCCTGCACCCTGCATCGTAGATTTCCTGCAGCATTTCAACCGGCTTTGTTTTACTCACCGCGACTAACGTAATCTTTTCCCTTGAAATGTCGTGATGTTCACAGACTGTCTGAATGTGTTTTTCTACAAGCTCTAAATTTTCTTTCAGCATGTTTTTCATCTCCTATTGACTAATAATATCATTTTCTTTTACGTGTTCCGCATTTAAGGCGATGTGGTCGTAATTTGCAAGGCTATACCGGTTCCCGGAAGCTACGATATAGTAATCCTTGCTTTCGCACAACACTTTAATCTGTTCAAATACCGCATATCCTTTATTGATATTAAACACCCCCTGAAGACTTGCCTTTTCCTGAATGGTGTATACCATATTCGATTCCGGTTTTAACAGGATATCCCCTTTTTTCAAGTCCTCCATGGAGAGGTATGCCATGTTATTTTCGGTATAATAGACCGTAAGAGGGACAAACTCCGTACTGCCATCCTCGGTTTGCTTGAGAACTCCTTTCTCACTGCTATTGCCGCCTTGTGTCAAATATTCCTCCGGAACGGTGTAAAACTCCTTTTCTGTCACCGCCGATTTTGGAATCTTCAAGCCGGTCTCATCCTCGATAATTAATTCAATCTCCAAGAAACGCTCCTCCGCATACCGTATCATAGAACTGCTGAAACTGAGATACGCCATTAGCTGTCGGTTCTTTTCTATGATTTGCAAACCGGCGATAAGTGTCTGATTGTCTTTTTGAAAACGGACTCTCACACTCGTTTTATCTTTCAATTCCTTTGCTGTCGTATCGGAAATCGGTACGACAACCTTCCAATCTTCCGAGGTCACCAGTTTATACAACGGGTCTCCGGCGGAAACCTTCATATTATTATAGAGTTCTTTTCTTTTATAATCCGCCTGATTGAACATCCCCGGCGTTACATCTTTTGCCTTCAACGATTCATACCCGTCGGTGTGGTAAACGACAATTCCGTCATCCGAAGCGGTGAAGACAGAGGCGCCATTTCCCTGTTCCACAATTCGGTCCAGAACGTTTGCTTTACTGACAGAAGAAACATTGGAAATGGAGTTTTGGACAGAATCCTTGAACGCATAGACGTCTGAAAATGTCTCATCCGAAAATCCATCGGAAAAAGATTGAATCAAGACGCCGATACGGTTTTGCTGGTCGCTTGTCAGCTCCTTCGCATCGTTTTCTTTTTCCGATTCCTTCAAACTTTTTTCTGTTACTTCCTGATTTGTAAAAATACCGACTTTTGTTCCAACCTTTGTCTTCATATTTGTGTTGGTGTAATAGTTGACATATCCGGACTGCTCCGCATGAATCACCGTCTCTTCCCGAATCGCCATGCCGGTATACGCCGTATCATTCAAGATACTTCCCATACGGACTTCATAAGACGTTGTACGTTGCGTTAATAAATACATCAGTACGGTGACAATCAGATAGAATATAATAATCCCAAAGAGAACCATTCCGATATTCCAATGCCACTTTTTTTTATATTTTACAATATTATTATGATTCGTTTTCTTTATCAAACTCAAAGCCTCCTGCTATAATCTGTTCAAAGCAGAACCATTCAAATACCGGTATTTTTTCCCTTGATAAATCTCATGCTCCGCAAAATACTGCATCGCCTCATCCTGCAGTTTCCACCAGCTCGTTCCCCAGTTCGAAAATACCGCGTCTTCCTCCGGAATACGGCTAAAAAGTCGTTCGACGACAATATCCGGAGACAGATACTCCAAAAATGACGCTAAACGCTCGATATATTCTTCTTTTGAACACAAGGTTATTGTACCATCTTCATACGCTTTGGACAACCTTGTGTTCTTCGGAATATATAAAGAATGCAGTTTGACAATCTTCACATGAAGCGCAGACAAGATTTTCGCGCCTTCGATACAATCCCGCATCGTATCGCCCGGGAGATTCAGAATCATGTGCGTACAGATAGAAAATCCATAGTTTTGAATCTGAAGGACTGCATCGATAAATTCCGCCAGTCCATGCCCTCTGGAAATAAAATCTAACGTATGATAGTTGACGGATTGAAGCCCCAATTCAATATTGATGCGGATTCCGGTCTCCTTTTCTACTTCTTTTAAGTAATCCAAATAGTCTGTTCGGATGCAATCCGGTCTTGTGGAAATGGAAATTTCTACAATATCTTGTACTTCTGATGCTTCTTTGATATACGTTTTGAATTGTTCCAATGGCATGAATGTATTCGTATAGTTCTGGAAATAAGCGATGAATTTCTTCGCATGATATTTTGCTTCTATCTTCTTGCGTGTAGTCTCTAACTGTTCTGTCACTGAAACAGAAGAAGACATCGCTTCAAATCCGGTACCCACATCCGCGCAGAAGGCGCATCCTTTCCCATCCAAACGGTTCGGACACGTAATCGGGAGATTGACCGGAAGCTTGTATACTTTTTCTCCGTATGTTTCTTTTAAGTAATCCGAAAATTTATAATAAAATCTTTTTTCTTTCATCTGAACCTCGCTTGCGTATAATTCTCTCTTTTCCGGCAGACACTATCTATGATATCCAAACCGGAAAAGGAGGAAATTTTTATGAAATGGTTTGATAACACAGCTTTGACGCTTGTCATTATCGGAGCAGTAAACTGGCTTTTGGTAGGGATTTTTAAATTTGATATTGTCGCATTCTTGTGCGGAAATCTCTCTTTTCTATCCAGAGCCATCTATGCGATTATCGGTCTTTGCGGACTCTATCTCATCAGTCTCTACGGACGTATCTTGGACTTTTCAAGAGAATAATGCTCTTATTTGAAAAGGGGTGTCCTCATCGAAAGACTCCCCTTTTATTTCCATATATTAGTTTTTCTGAATTGCATGATTCAACATCTCATTCATATTTTTATATAACGCCGGCTTTCCATTCGCTCCCATAATGACAGAAATGTAATAATGATTCTGTTCATCTTTGGAATAAGCGAGAAGACAACGCTTCGCCTCATCCGTATTCCCTGTTTTTCCTCCAAGGTATTCTACCGTAGTCGGTTTCTCGGCTTCACCGGTCATATAAAGGCTTGTATTTTTCCATGTCTCCGTACGAGCTGAACCGTCTTTTCCTTTGAACTGTCCGGTATGGGATTTCTCCGTAATCATCTTCACGAACTGCTCCTGCTTCAAGCATTCATTGAAAATAAGATACAAATCATACGCTGTCGTGTAATGATTGTCTTCATGCAGCCCATGAGGATTGACAAAGTGACTGTTTGTCGCGCCAAGTCCATAAGCTTCCTGATTCATCAATTTCGCGAATTCTTCCACGCTGCCGGAAATATATTCTGCGATTGCCACCGCCGCATCATTGCCGGAAGGAAGGAGTAAACCATAAAGAAGTTCCTCTAACGTAATCTGGTCTCCTGCCCTCAGATGCGCCAGGGATGCTCCCGCAGGAAATACCGTTGCTGTCTTTGAAATCGTAATGGTATCGGAGAGATTTCCATATTTGAGCGCAATCAATGCGGTTAAAATCTTTGTCGTACTGGCAGGATAAAGCTTTTTGTGAATGTTCGAAGAATAGACGACGCTTCCACTTGTCACATCGAACACTCCCGCCGCATGCAATCCGGAATCCAGGTCTACAGAACTTTGCTTGACATCTTCCGTAGCTACGCAAAGGGAAGATGCATATCCGTCTGCCTGATACTCTGTTTTCTTATAATCTCCTGCCTCATAGTCTGCCACAGACATACCGGATGCGGCACATCCGCCAAATGTCAGGCTGACTGCAAGTGCGCAGGAGAGAACTTTCACATATTTAACGATACATCTCACGCCAGTCTAAATCTCCTCTATCAATTGCTAAAATCAGAATCTCTGCTGTCGCAACATTCGTTGCAATCGGAATGTTATGCATGTCGCAGAGACGTACAACATCGTTGACGTCCGGTTCATGCGGCTTCACATTCATTGGGTCGCGAAGAAAAATTAATGCATCGATATCGTTCTGTGCAATCTGCGCACCGAGTTGCTGCATCCCTCCGAGTGGTCCCGCCAGGTATTTCATAATATTCAGATTCGTAACATCTTCTACAAGACGTCCCGTCGTTCCTGTTGCATACAGATTATGTCTGCTTAAAATTCCGCGATAAGCAATACAGAAATTCTGCATCAAAGTTTTTTTGGCATCATGTGCGATTAAACCAATATTCATCTGTAACTCAACTCCTTAGTTATATTTTTTCGGTTGTAAACCAACATTTAAAACGAAACCAATGCCCACAAAAAAGCTGACAAGTGAAGTTAATCCGTAACTTACAAAAGGCAATGGGATTCCGGTGTTCGGGAAGATTCTTGTAGCCACACTGATATTGATAAAACTTTGTATCGCTATGAGTGCGGCGACTCCCCCGCAGATAATCTGCCCCGCCAGATTTTCTGCTTTCATACCAACCAAAATACATTGTATCACTATTAATAATAACAAAATTATGACAATACAACAACCCACAAATCCTAATTCTTCACCAATAATTGAGAAAATAAAATCTGTCTGTGGTTCAGGAATCCAGTTTCCGTTTTTTACGGAAGCAGCTCCTGTGTTATTGAGCCCTTTCCCGGTTGCCTGTCCGGAGCCGATTGCCATCAGCGAATTAATCTGTTGCTGAGCCTCCGCATCTGCATATTTATCCGGCTCTAACCAGGATAAAATACGCTTCTGCTGGTAATCTTTCAAAAAAGGCTGATTCGGCTGAACTGCAATGAAAAGCAGAACAACGACGAGCGGAACGACAATCAAAAGCGTATTCCGGATGAATTTGTAACTCAGTCCTCCCAAAAACATCAACACACAGAAGAGAACCGAAATACAAATCGTATTGGATAAGTTCGGTTGAATCACGATTAATCCTAAGGATGGCAGAATCAGCAATACGCATTTGATGATTGTTTTCGGAGTATTCAAATCCTCTTCGTGTTTCATAAGAAATTTTGCAAAAAACAAAATCATAAAAATCTTGGTAAGGTCTGAAGGCTGCAGCGTTGTAAATCCAAGGTCCAGCCATCTTTGCGCTCCGTTTACTTCTTTTCCAATCAGTTTTACAAGAAGAAGGAGCACGACATTGCCCACATACATCAACCAGTAGAAATTCAGTATCCAATTGTAGTCAAACAGCGCGACAATCAACATGACAATGACGCCAAGGATGACTCCGAAAATCTGTTTTCCCTGAAGACTTTCCTTCGCGCTTCCTACGACAAGGATGCCGATAAAAGAAAGAGCCAGCACAAGTATCACTAATGGAAATCTGAAGTTTTTCAGTTGATAATTTTTCTTAAATTTCACGTTTTATCCTCCGATTGTTCTTGACATTCTCTTGATAGTTCTATAAAAATCTTTGATTGCGATATGCCCACATCAAAAGATTCTGGAGCAACTTCTATGTATTTTGAAACTGTGAAATACAGTTCTTCTCTCAGTTTTTCAAACATATCTGGTGTACAATTTGCATGGTCGGAAACAAGCAAAAGCTTTAACCGTTCTTTCGCAATGGAAACAGAAGTTTTCCTTTCATTTGATGGGAACAGTTTCTTCATATCGCCCACCTCTAATTCTTTCGGAAAAATGAGGTGATTCTGTTGAAAAGCCCGTATCCATGTTCCAAATTCAGGAATGGAACCTCTTCTCCGATAATTCTGCGGCATATATTCTCATAAGCATGTCCGGAAAGCGTTTCCTGTCCAACGACCGCTTCTCCCTGGTTAGTGCAGACAACAATCTGTTCGTCGTCAATGATTGCCCCAATCAAAGGAATCGCGAGTATTTCCGTCACGTCCTCGACAGACATCATGTCTCCTCTTTTTACCATATCCATGCGAATCCTGTTGATGATGAGCTCCTTCTTCTGAATATGATATTCGTCCAGAAGTCCGATAATCCGGTCCGCATCCCGGATTGCAGAGACTTCCGGAGTCGTCACGACAAGCGCCCGGTCTGCTCCGGAAATCGCATTTTTAAAGCCCTGTTCGATTCCTGCCGGACAGTCCAGAAGCACATAGTCAAAACTCTCGCTCAATTCTGCGGTTAATTTTTTCATCTGCTCCGGTGAAACGGAAGTCTTATCCTTCGTCTGCGCGGATGGCAATAAATACAAATCGTCATAGCGCTTATCTTTGATAAGCGCCTGCTTCATGCGGCAATTCCCGGCAATGACATCTACAAGATTATAGACAATCCGGTTTTCCAGTCCCATGACAACATCCAGGTTCCGAAGTCCCAAATCTGTGTCGATTACAACAACTCTCTTCCCGAGACGCGCCAATCCTACTCCAATATTTGCGGTGGTCGTCGTTTTTCCGACGCCACCCTTCCCCGATGTAATTACAATAATTTCGCCCATGTTTCATTCCTCCTGTATGTTTGCTGCACATTCGGAAAAGGAAGAAATTGAAGCGTATCCTTCACACGAATGGCAATTTGCGGCGTAATAGACATTTCTTCGTCTGGAATACGCGCTTTCACGTTTCCAATCCGTATCTTTTGTGGATGCATCATGAATGACAGGATGAAGGAATCGGAAACTCCGCCAATCCCGGCATATGCTTTTCCTAAGAGGCTTCCGAGTACAATGATGTTTCCCTTTGCCGCCACTGTCGCCCCTTTTTCCACATCTCCGAGAATGACTATGCTTGTCTCAGATTCCAATACCTGATTCTTATGAAGCGTTCCTTTACAGAAAATACCATCTTTCCCATACTCCGGAAACAAAGTGTCTTCTACTGCTCTTTTGTACATCTTTTCCCGTTTCTCATCATTGTCTATTATACATACAATTTCTAACTGGGCATTCTTTGAGATTGCCTCAATCAATTGCTGTTCTTGCTCTTTTGTGAGAATACGGCCTTCAAACGATACTGCAAGCCTGCTCTTTCCGAAAAAGCCTGCCGTCCCTTTGAATGTTCTTTCGACTTCCCTTCGCAACGTCTCAAACGCGATGTCGGAATTCAGATAAAGAACGAGACCGTACTTGTTGCTTTTCACCGTCACATAACGATTCATGCACTTTCTCACCCTCTCCGGTTTAATCACCTATTGTTTCTGAAGTAACACTGGATGCCTGATTATGAATAATATCCGACTCCTCAGCAAGTTTGAAATAATATCTTACAATATCGCGTCCGATTTCCGATGCAAATGCGGACTTTGCACCGTTTGCAATACGAACGGATAGAGCAATCTCCGGATTATCGCTTGGAGCGAATCCGGTAAATAACGCATGGTTCGGATGTAAGGTACTCTGCTGTGCAGTACCCGTCTTACCGGACATACTGAAATTCGCCTGACGGAGCGGGCGGAATACGGCGCTGCTTTTCACCATCTTCTTCATGCCCTGATGCACAAGATTCCATGTGTGGTCCGACACATCCGAAAGCTCCGCTTTGAATTTCGGGTCGTATGCCTTTACCAATTCCCCATCTACCGTTTCTATCTTATTCAGCAGCGTCAAATCATAAAGCGTTCCTTTATTCGCTACCGTTGTCACATATTTTGCAAGCTGACTTACCGTATAGTTATTCGTGCCCTGACCGAAGGAAGAACGCACCGCGTCTTCTGTGGAAATGGTCGGTTCAGATTCTGGAATCTCCAGTCCTGACTTTTCATTTAATCCAAACATTTCCGCGTATTTTGTCAGAGTATCGAGACCTCTTGCGTTTGAGAACTTTCCACTGTCGTCCTTACCAAGTTTGTACGCCATCTCACTAAAGAAGACGTTACAAGAATGCTCAATCGCTCCTACCACATTCAGGCTTCCATGACTTCCCGGATGAATCCAGCACTTCGGTCCCGGTTCAATCTTCGTGAACCGTCCGGTACATGTGTAAATCGTATTCTCATTGATTGCGCCTTCCGTAAGACCCGCGACCGCTGAAAGCATCTTATACGTAGAACCAGGCGCCGTCGTTTCCTGTGTCGCATTGTTGTAAAGCGGTCTGGAAGAAGACGTAACCAGTTGATTATAATATGCGGAATCCATCGTATTCGCCAATCGGTTGTTGTCATATCCCGGATAAGATACGCAAGCCAATACGGCTCCTGTATTTACATCCGTCACGACGGCGGACGCAGTACAAGGCTCCAATCCAAGCTGCCCCGGTGTGATTTCAAGAGACTGGATTTTCCCGCGGATGAAATCATACGCGCCGACACTTCCTGCTTTGACCGCCTGATACTGCTTCTCATCATATTTCAGGATTTGCTGCTCGTAAAGCATCAGGCAGACTTCCCGCCCTGTGATGGTGCTGTCTTTAATCATATATTTGTAAATCAGTTTGTCAAATCCAAGGTTAGATTTCAAATATTCTTCCAAATAGAGGAGCATACCTTCATACACTTCATTGGAATCCGAATAATTTCCGCCTGCGGAAATGTAATCGCTTAATTTTGAAGTATCGACCCAGTTCTTGGAAATGGCATATTGGAGATACGTTCCAAGACTGATGGCATCCTCTTCTTTCCAGGCCTTATATGTTTTATCATCGGTATCAATCTTATCTTTCACCAATATTTTTGTTCCATTCAGCAATACGTCGTTGGCAATGAAACTCATGTAAGCCTGCATTTCTTTCGACAAATCTTTATATGCCTTTGCGTTCGGATTCTTCAGTTCTTCCATGACTTTTGAAAGAACGCTCTCTTTTCTGTCCTGAAATTTTTGATATACAATCTGCTCCGTCTCTTTTGCATCTTCTTCTGCAAAATGTTTCAAATCCAGAATACTGTTTGCAAAAAATGCATTGAGCACGTCATCAAATGGAATGATTGTCACATTGTCCGAACCGGCCGTCTTCTCAAAATTCATGACGTTCCGCATATTGGAAACGACAATACCTGCTAACTGTTCTTCCAGAATCTTATAAGTTGCAATCTGCAGGTTTTTATCGATTGTAAGGTATAAGTTATTTCCGGCAGATGGAGCGCTTGTCTGCTCTTGCTGAATGATTTTCCCTACGTTATTTACGTAGAGCGTTTCTTTCCCGTTTTTGCCTTTTAACACTTCATCCATGGTCTTCTCAAGACCTGCTTTTCCGACAACGTCTGTCTTGGAATATTTCTTTCCTTCTTCTTTATACTCTTCGTATTCCGTCTGGGAAATCTTACCCGTATATCCGAGAATCGAAGAAAAATATTTGCTGTCCGGATAAGAGCGCAGGGATTCTTCAGAAATAGAGATTCCTTGCAATGTATCCAGACTTTCCATAATCCCTGCCACTGTCTCATTTTTTACATCTGACGCAATGGTAGTCGGAATGTATTTCTGGAAACTGTTAAGCCCCATAGCATAACGAACGTTCACAAGTTTCAATACTTCTTCTTTTGACAAAGCGTTCTGGTCAATTCCGTAACCGTTTTTCGAATCTTCGCACAGATAAGTAATGATGTCGGAAGCCGAGGAATTCTTCTGCGCCTCTGTCAAATCATCCGTATAGGCTTCTCCATATACATCCGCAATGAATCGAAGTCTTGCCGAATCGCTCTGTGCCACAAAAGTATACTGGTCGTTGGAATCCAGCACAATTCCGAAGTCGTTGATAACGGAATCTCCGTTTTTCTCAATAATATCGATTACTTTCGTAATCGTAGCATTCAAATCTTTATTTTTCTCTGTTTTTGATTCATACGTTCCGTTGTCCTCGATGGTAACGGTGTATGCCAATCTGTTTTCTGCAAGAACGTTCCCGTTTCTATCATAAATGACGCCGCGGGTTCCTTCTACTTCCCTTGTCTTTTCAATCTGAAGTTTATAATTGTCCAGATATTCCTGTCCATGCAGAATCTGCAGACTGAAGCAACGCTGAATCAGAATGGAAAACATCAGGCAGATGACGACAATCGTAACCGCCAGTCTGGATTTCCCAAGTTCTTTCAATTTTGTTTTTATGAAATTAAACAAATTTACTTGCACTCCTTTTTTCTTTCTCTTCAAGTCGTCGGTTGATATGTAAAATCAGCGGATATAATCCGAGTGTAATCAAAAATGTATACATCAGTTCCGGCATGATGATATGAATCAGATAGTATGGAAAATCAAAACGATTCCGCATCATGAACATAATCACATAGATGACAACACCGTATAGAAATTCGCTTCCGGAAATCAGTAACAACGGAAGTTTAATATCTTCGTCATAATATAATTTGCGGAACATTCCGTTGCCGTATCCGATTAACGCATAAATCAACGCATAGAATCCAATCATATTTCCAATTCCGAAGAATATATCTGTAATAAGACCGGACAGGAAACCTACGAACATCCCTTCTTTTTTCCCGCGCATGAACCCAAAGGAGGATGTGACGACTACGAGAAGATTCGGTATCACAGAAGCAATCGAAAGATGTCGGAAAATTGTCGTTTCCAGCAGGAAACATACGATGATGATTACAAACTCTGTCAGTTTTCTTTTCATGTTTCTCACCTTTCCTTATTTCTTCTCCACCATATCTTCTTTTGTAGAAGTGATGACAAGCACTTCCTGTAACTTCTTAAAGTCCACGACAGGCGTAATGTATCCAGAACGTGTCAGATTGTTTTCATCTACTGTAATCTCACTGACATATCCGATTAAAAGTCCCTGCACGTACTTGGAACTGATGTGAGACGTAACGATTTGTTCGCCTTCTTTAATCTCGTTCTCGTTATTCTCAAGCTGTTCAAACCGCAGTTTTCCGTCTGCCATCAGCTTCAAATCTCCCCGGACAATGCAGGTATCCGAAGTGGAAAGCACCATACCGCTCACATTGCTCTGGTCATCGATGATGGAACGAACCTCCGCAGAATGGGGGTTTACTTTTGTCACAATACCGACCAGTCCTTTCCCCGCCATCACGTTCATATCCTTCTTAATGCCATCTTCGCTTCCTTTATCAATCGTGAACGTGCTGAACCAGTTGCTTCCGTTGTTCCCGATAACATGGGCTCCGACTTTTTCATAATCGGTATAGTTTTCATCTAATTTATAAAGCTCGCGCAGACGGTCCAATTCGTATTTGTCCTGTTGGAGACGATTGTTCGACATCGTAAGCGAATCGACCTGTTCCTGCAGCTTTTTATTTTCTTTTTTTACTTCTTCCAAAGTTTCAAAATTCTCTGTAACGTCGCTTAAAAACATGCCGGCTTTATTGATTCCTTTTTGCATCGGTATGACGGTGTAATCTGCCAGCCATTTCAAAGGTCCTACCGCCTTATCGGAAATCAGGGAAAGTCCGATAAACACGATGCAGATTCCGGTCACGATTAAAAGCCAGTATTTACTTGGTAATGATAGTTGTTTTTTTGTTTTCATATTATCTCATCCACCTAAAATTATCATCCGGCATGCTATATGCCAGGTTTTGTAGTTCTTTTGATGAAATAATCCGCCGCAATCCCTTGACAGCAGATAATTCCGGATGTTTTGCAATCGTAACACGCAAATTGGTTACGCCCTTTATATAAGTAGAAATCCCGCTCAAATTCGCGAGCCCGCCCGTCATATAAAGCCCTCGTTTCCATATCTGGGACAGAAGTTCCGGCGGGGTCCGCTCAAGCATCGACTGGATGGCTTTTGCAACCTCATCCAGACACTCTTTGATTGCCGCCCGCACTAAATTGACGGAAATCTCTTTCTGCATCAGCGCACCGGTTTGAAGACTTTTCCCGGCAACCATGATGCGTTTCTGACCTGTATCATCGAAAAGGCCAAATTCATTGCGAAGTGATTCTGCCGTCAACTTCCCGATTAAAAAACCATAATGATGATGCACCCGGTTTACAATCGATTCATCCAATGTGGAGCCACCAGTTTTTATAATCTTATTTAAAACCAACCCTCCGTAAGACAGAACGGAAAGCTCGGTTGTCTCTCCGCCAAAATTGACAATGAAAAGCCCCTTCTCCTTCTGCGGGATGAGTCCGGCTCCAATTGCATCCGCCACACCTCGCTCCACGACGGAGACTTCTTTCGCCTTAGCCGCCGAGTGAACCACCAGGTCAAAAAAGGCTCGTTTTTGTACTGCCGTCACGTCTCCCGGCATGGCAACCACATATTTCGCACCGATTCTTCGCTTTCCGGACTTTAAAAGCTTCGTAAGCAAATACTGCATGCTCTGAAACTGACTAATCTCTCCTTCTTTCATCGGAAACACGACCTCAATATTCTCCGGAGATTTCTCATACATCTCGTAAGCTTCCTCTCCATGTGCAAACACCGTCTTTCCGTCTTCTATTGCAAGTACATTCTTTTCTTTCCAAATTCTATCCTGTTTTTTATCATAAATCTTAATCTCATACGTACCTAAATCTAATCCATACACATTTCTTAGCATCTGTATTCCCCATATCTGCTATATATTTTCATCTCCATAGAGACTGGTGTAACAATGATTTCCAATAATAATGTGGTCCAGCAACTCGATTCCAATTAAGTTTCCGGCTTCTTTGATACGTTTTGTCAATAAAATATCTTCGCGGCTCGGCGTCGGGTCGCCGCTCGGATGATTGTGTAGCAAAATGATTCCGACAGCATTTTTCTGCAACGCTTCGATAAACAGCTCCCGCGGTGAAATCAGAGACGCATTGACGGTTCCTTTCGAAATCTCGGTCTCTCCAAGCAGCCTGGACTTCGTATTCAACATCAGAAGTTTCATATGCTCCTGTTTATAATGGCGCATATCTTCCATGTAATATTCTGCAATTTTTGCAGGGGATGAAAAGTCCGGGCCTTTCGCCACAGAAGATTTTGAAAGCCTGCGGCTTAGTTCCACAATGCAGATAATCTGAAGTGCTTTTACACGACCTATCCCCGGAATTTTCCGAAGTTGTGCCACAGATAGGCCATGCAGACTTATCAGGCCGCCTTTCATTCCGTCCGGATAGAGGACTCTCTTCGCTACTTCCAGCGAGTTCATGTCCCGCGTTCCGCTCCGCAGTAAAACAGCCAGTAATTCAATATCGGTAAGGCTTTCCACGCCCCTCTGCTCACATTTCTCATAAGGGCGCTGCTCCGCCACCATATCTTTGATTTTCTCTCTTTGACTCATGTATCTATTCTAGACTCTTGTTACGACACATGAGTTATTTTAGCATATTTTAAAAAATGTGTACACACCAAAGAACTTAAATTTTTATGAACCCCTGCGGTTTTCGTCGACAGGTTTGTAAGTTTCTGCGATTTTTTCCGCAATTTTTATGCCGTCCATAGCGGCGGATGTAATCCCTCCGGCGTACCCCGCGCCTTCCCCACATGGATAAATCCCCGTAATTTCGCTCATCAACGATTCGTCCCTTACAATCCGGACCGGAGAAGACGTTCTGCTTTCCACGCCGGAAAGTACGGTATCTTCCCGCGAAAATCCTTTGATTTTGTCGTTAAATTTTTTCATTCCTTCCGCGATGGAATCTGCAATTTCTGACGGAAAGATGCTGCGTACATTGGCAAAGGCATAGGAGCCTTTCATTTGCGGGCGCACGTCTCCGAACTGTTCCGATATCCGGTTCTTACAAAAATCTCCATATAATTGAACCGGAATCTTTCCATCTGCCAAGCGGTATGCCCTCTCTTCCAACCGTCTCTGGAACGCCACCCCTGCAAGTGGGTGTTGGCTTTGGAAGTCTTCCGGCGTCACCGTCACGATGATGGCGCTGTTCGCATTCTCACCCGCCCGGTCATGGTAGCTCATTCCGTTTACAGCCAGTCTGCCTTCTTCCGAGGAGGCATTCACGACGTAGCCGCCCGGACACATGCAGAAAGAATAGACGCCTCTTCCATTTTCCAATTGTTCCGCCACTTTGTATGGAGCTGCGGACAAGTAGTCGCTACTCGGAACTCCGTACTGGGATTCATTAATCATCGTCTGCTTATGTTCCACCCGAACACCGACGGCAAATGATTTTGCTTCCATCGGAAGTCCTTTGTCATAGAGTGTCTCAAACGTATCCCGCGCACTATGTCCGATAGCAAGAACTGCCAGTTCACATGGAATTTCTTTTTCCTGATTCACTATCACACTCCGCAGTGTTCCATCTTCGATACGCATATCTGTGACCTGACTATGAAACAGTACCGTTCCTCCGGCTCGTTGAATCGCATCCCGCAAATTCTTGACGACAGTCGTTAAAATATCTGTTCCGATATGCGGTTTGTTCACATAGAGAATTTCTTCCGGCGCTCCATGCTTCACGAAAATCTCCAGCACTTTGCGGTTCCTTTCGAACGGGTCTTTCACGAGTGTGTTTAGTTTCCCATCCGAAAACGTACCTGCGCCGCCCTCTCCGAATTGCACGTTCGATTCCGGATTCAAAACGCCTGTCTCCCAGAAGTGTTTTACATCTTCCATTCGTTCCTCTACCGAAGCTCCCCGCTCCAAAAGAAGCGGCTGATATCCGGCTTTTGCAAGCATATAAGCGCAAAAAAGCCCTGCCGGTCCGCTTCCGATGACGACCGGGGCATGCTGCATACTTTTTTCTCCAGTACACTGGAACTGATAGGTTTTTTCCGGCGCCTTTGTAATCTGTCCCTGTTTCTGTTTTTTTAGAACCTGCGCTTCTCGTTCCACCGACACATCCACCGTATAGACGTAAGAAAGTTCCGGTTTCTTTCGCGCGTCAATCGATTGCTTGATAATCTGCAGATTCTGAATCTGAGCAGGGGAAATGCGAAGCGCTTTTGCCGCCTTTTTCTTAAGTTCTTCTTCTGTATGTGTAATCGGAAGTTTTAACTGGTTAATTCGAATCATTTCTTGTTCCTTTCTTTGGAGCTGCCGCTTCCATTCCGGCGATGGTGCCTGTTGCCCATGCCCACTGTAAATTGTAACCGCCGCATATTCCATCCACATCCAACAGTTCTCCAGTAAGATAGAGTCCCTGCACAATTCGGGATTCCAGTGTCTCCGGATGAATTTCTCTTGTACGGATTCCTCCCGCGCAGATTTGCGCCTGCTCAAAAGAGTTCGTACCGGTAATTTCAATTTCAAACGCTTTACATTTCTTCGCGAAACGCTCCAAATCTTCTGCGGTCACTTCCTTAAGACTCTGTTCCTGACGAATGGCTGATGCACGCAGCAATACGGGAATCAATTTGCGGTTCAGCATACCGATAAAAAATTCTTCCGCCGTCTTTTCAAAATCATAAGCTCTCCGCTCTTTCAAAAATGTAAGAAGTTCTCGTTCCGAATACTTTGGCATAAAATCCAGTTTCACAACCGGACGTTTTTTCTCATATAACGCCATGGCTGCATAACGGCTAATCTGGAATACCGGAATACCGGAAATTCCGTAGTTCGTAAGCTGTACTTCTCCAAAATCAGAGGCAAGACGCTCTCCTTCTGCATAAAGCGAAACCTTAGCGTCTACACGAACGCCGGACACCATCTTAAAAAAAGTCCCTTTTCCATGCAGCTGCACGAGCGCGGGAACAACCGGAGTCATATGGTGTCCCAACGCTTTGGCAAGCGCATAGCCGCTTCCGTCTGAACCAAGTACAGGAGAAGCCTGCCCTCCGGTGGAGAGAATGACTGCATCCGCATGGAATTGTCCTTCCGATGTGCGGATGACAAAATCTTTCCTCTTTTGAATCGATAGCACTTTCGTCTGACAGTGAACCATCACGTGGAGCCTTCTGATTTCCATACAGAGCACATCAAGAACCGCCGCCGCCTGGTCGGATTGCGGATAATAATAACCGTTTCTTTCTTTCGGAACAATTCCAAGCTTCTCAAAGAACCGCAGCGTATCCTCTGTACCGAATCTACGCAGTACGTGCTCTACAATCGAAAGTTCTTCTCCCCGGAAGCAGGAAATATCCATGTTTGCATTCGTATAGTTACATCTTCCGTTTCCGGTGGAGAGAATCTTCTTCCCGAGTCGTTCTTTCTGTTCAAACAGCGTAACGGAAGCGCCTTCTCTTGCCGCCATGATTGCCGCCACCATACCGGAAGCTCCTCCTCCTACAATCGCAATTTTACGTTTTTGTCCCATGTTTACTCCTCATTTATTCCGGCAATGTTACAATCCCGGCGCGCACCAATTTCTCCAGACTCATCAAAATACCGAGTTTTGCATGCGGCCATGTAAGTCCTCCCTGGAAATATACCGCATACGGAGGTTTAATCGGTCCGTCCGCACTCAGTTCAATCGAAGAACCCTGTACAAATGCACCCGCCGCCATAATCACGTCGCTATCGTATCCCGGCATCGCCCATGGAATCGGTGTCACATAGCTATCCACCGGAGCTGCCGCCTGAATGCCTTCACAGAATGCAATGACTCCCTCCGGCTTTCCGAATGTGACTGCCTGAATGATATCATGTCTGCTTTCCGTACTGTTCGGAACGACCGCATATCCCAATGTCTCATAAATATTTGCCGCAAAAATCGCACCTTTTAAGGCGCTGCTCACGACCGTCGGCGCAAGGAACAGTCCCTGATAGAAAGACTGCATCACGCCAAGAGAGGCGCCGACTTCTTTTCCGAGACCCGGAGAAGTCAGGCGGTATGCACAGTTCTCGATATATTCTTCTTTTCCTGCCACATATCCTCCGATTGGCGCAAGTCCGCCTCCCGGATTCTTGATGAGAGAGCCAACAACCAAATCTGCCCCCACATCGCTCGGCTCCACCGTCTCTACAAATTCTCCGTAGCAGTTATCTACCATGCAGATGACGTCCGGTTTGATTCCTTTTACAAAGGCAATGAGTTCGCCAATCTGTGCCACCGAAAAACTCGGACGTGTCTGATATCCTTTGGAGCGCTGGATGGTGACGAGTTTTGTTTTCTCATTGATAGCCTTTTTGATATTTTCATAGTCAAATGTGCCGTCTTCCAGCAATTCTACCTGTCGATATGTAATTCCGTATTCCGCAAGAGAACCTTTGGACTCCCGGATTCCAATCACTTCCTCCAAAGTGTCATACGGTTTTCCTACCGGAGAAAGCAATTCGTCTCCCGGACGTAAGTTCGCGGAAAGCGCCAATGCTAACGCATGTGTTCCACAAGTAATCTGCGGTCTTACGAGGGCAGATTCTGTGTGAAAAACGCTGGCGTACACTTCTTCCAACGTATCGCGCCCCTGGTCGTTGTATCCGTATCCACTTGCATAGTGGAAACAGCCCTCATTGACTCTTCTCTCCTGCATCGCTTTGATTACTTTTAACTGATTGTATTCTGCCACCTGGTCAATGCCTGAAAATCGTTCCTTTAAGGAAGCTTCGATTTTCTGCCCAAACGCATAGACTGCTTCTGAAATTCCAAGTGACTCGTATTGTGATGTCATTTCTAACATTTGATTCCTGTTCCTTTCCTTATCTTCTCTATCAAAAATTCCAGCATGTTCTCTTCTTCATAGCGGAATTGTTCTTTCTCAACCCAGATAACGTCCCGCTCCCGTCGAAACCATGTAATCTGCCGTTTCGCAAAATGCCTTGTGTCACGCTTCAAGATATAAATCGCTTCTTCCAAAGTTGTCTTTCCATCCAGATAATCCAGAATCTCCTTGTACCCAAGTCCCTGCATGGAAACCATATCTCTTGTAAAGCCCTGCGCTTTCAAAGTGCAGACTTCTTCTATCAATCCTTCTTCGACCATCTCGTCAATTCTCCGGTCGATTCGCTCATATAACTTCTGTCTCTCATCATTGAGTACAAAATAACAAAAATCATACGGAGACTCTTTCCCGCGTTCTTCTTCATTATGTTCTGAAATCTTCTTTCCGGTCTGATGATAGAATTCCAATGCCCGGATGACGCGCTTCACATTGTTTTCATGAATCTCTTCTGCCGATTTCTCATCCACTTGACGCAGCATGTCATGTAAATATGCAGCTCCTTTTTCTTTAGCAAGCTGCTCCAATTGACGACGGTATGCATCATCCTTTTCGTTCTCCGTAAAATCGATATCATAGAGAAGAGCCTGAATATAGAAGCCGGTTCCTCCGACCACAATCGGGATTTTCCCTTTTGCGCGAATCTTTTGCATGGCTTCCTTCGCCATCTGTTGAAATTTCACGACATGAAATTCTTCCTGCGGCTCCAGCACGTCGATGAGATAATGCGGAACTCCTTGCATCTCTTCTTTTTTTATTTTTGCCGAACCGATATCCATCCCTCGATATACTTGCATGGAATCCGCGGATATGATTTCTCCGTCGATTGCTTTCGCAAGAGAAATGGATAATTTTGTCTTTCCGACCGCCGTCGGTCCGGTTAATATAATCAATGGTTCTTTCTTCATTTCTTACACAATCCTCTTGAATTTTTTCTCGAGTTCCCGCTTAGTCATTGCGATAATCGTCGGTCTTCCATGCGGACAATGATATGGGTTCTCCAGTTCCAAAAGTTCCCCAATCAAAGTCTCTACTTCCGCGGCAGACAATCTGGAATTCCCTTTCACCGCCGCCTTACAGGACATGGACGCTACTTTTTCCGCAATCATATCCGGCGCTTCCTGGGATGTAATCTCTTCCGCCAGGCCATCCAGCATTTCTATCAAAAGCTCTTTCTTCGCGATGCCGAACAGATTATCCGGAACCGCGCGCACCGCATAAGAATCTCCCCCAAAAGGCTCTATCTCGAATCCAATCTTTGTGAACAAATCCATATGGGTTCGAAGAAGCTCCGCTTCCTGCATCGAAAGATTTAAAATAATCGGCGGACTTAAGTATTGGGAAGTAAACGCACGCGTCTTCATCTCCCGAAGCGTCTTCTCATACAGAACGCGCTCATGCGCCGCGTGTTGGTCGATAATATAAAGCTGCTCCCGAAATTCCACAAGCCAATATGTCTCGAACGCCTGACCGATGAGGTGATATTCCTGCACCGCTTTTTTGCTCAATAATTTTTCATCAAAAAAGTTTAACTGCTCTTCTTTTTGCGGCGCTTTCGTTTCTTTCTCCTCTTTTTCCGCAGGTGAAGAAGCGGAAGGGGTTTGCATCTTCGCATATTGAACCGCCTCCCGAATACGGTCTGCCTGTTCCGTTCCCCGATGAATCTGCCCCTGCTCCTTCACTTCCGCCTGGGAGTGCTGTTGATGATACGAAGCAACCCGTTCCCGCATCTTTTTCATAAAGTATGCTTCGTCCCGCACCTCCGGTTGTGCCGGAATCGAAGGCTTTCTCGTTTCCTGCAAGCTTGCCTGTTCTTTCTGTTCTTTTTTCTCTTCCTTTGGCTCCGGCAATTCCACACGTGGAATCAATTCTTTTTCTGTCAACGCCTCTTTCAGAGAATGATAGACAAAATTATAGACTTCCTGCTGATTGCTGAACCGAAGTTCCATCTTCGTCGGATGCACGTTCACATCCAAATCCTCTCCATCCATCTCAAAATGAAGCACCGTAAACGGATACTTATGCTGCATCGTGAAGTCTTTGTACGCATCTTCAATGGCTTTCGCAAGAATCTGACTCTTCACATACCGGCCGTTGATGTAGTAGTTTTCATAATTTCTGTTTCCTCTTGAGATAAGAGGCTTCCCTATATAGCCGGTCAAATGAATGCCGGCAATCCGTTCATCCACAGATAACAGATTATTTGCTATCTCTCTGCCGTACACATGATAAATTACATCTTTTAGTTTTCCGTTTCCGGAGGTATGAATCTTCTTCTGTCCATTGCTGATAAACTGAATGGAGACTTCCGGATGGGACAGAGCAAGGCGCGTCATCAATTCATTGACATGGCTTGCCTCCGTCACCGGCGTTTTCAAAAACTTCCGGCGCGCCGGCGTATTGTAGAAGATTTGATGCACAAGAAATGTGGTTCCATCTGGAGCTCCCACTTCCTCCATCCCCTGTTCTTTTCCGCCGGAAATGTTATATTTTATTCCAAAATCACATTCTCTCGTCTTTGTAATCAATTCCACCTGGGAAATTGCCGCAATACTGGAAAGCGCCTCTCCTCGGAATCCAAGGGAAGAGATTCCGGTCAAATCTTCTACCGAACGGATTTTACTCGTAGAGTGACGTAAAAAAGCGAGAGGAACTTCTTCCTTCGCAATCCCGCATCCATTATCCGTAATCCGAATCAGAGAGATTCCACCTTCCTGAATCTCTACCGTTACAGCCGTTGCTTTCGCATCGATGGCATTCTCCACGAGTTCTTTCACAATGGAGGCAGGGCGTTCGATGACTTCTCCCGCCGCAATCTTATCAATGGTAATCTGGTCTAATACTTGAATATTTGGCATCGTACATTCCCCTTCTTCTTAGCCCCATCTGTTTTTCAACTTATTTTGCAGTCGATAAATCGTATTCAGCGCATCCATCGGCGTCATATTGCTGACTTCCAGTTCCTCCAACTCTTTCAATACATCATCGTCTTTCACCGTATCGAAGAGGGAAATCTGCGCCAAATCCACTTCATCATAGCGTTTCGTCTTTTGTTTCTTCTTCGTCTCCTGATTCTGTACCGTCAAATCCCGTACACGAGTTGTAATATCCGCGTCGGAAAGCTCCCCGACAATCTCTTTGGCACGTGCAATGACAGATTCCGGAACTCCGGCCAACTTGGCAACCTGAATCCCGTAGCTTTTGTCTGCGCCTCCTTTGACAATCTTCCGCAGAAATACAATGTCGTCCCCTTTTTCTTTCACTGCGATACAATAGTTGTTCACGCTGTCAATCTTTCCTTCCAGCTCCGTCAATTCGTGGTAATGTGTCGCGAACAGAGTTTTGGCGCCGAGAAGTTTCTTATTACTGATATGTTCAACAACCGCCCATGCAATACTCAATCCATCGAAGGTACTCGTTCCCCTTCCGATTTCATCCAAAATGAGAAGACTCTTATCAGTAGCATTTCTCAAAATATTTGCCACTTCCGTCATCTCAACCATGAACGTACTCTGTCCGGATGCAAGGTCATCCGAGGCTCCTACACGCGTAAAGATACGGTCCACGATTCCGATATTCGCACATTCTGCCGGAACAAACGAACCAATCTGCGCCAGGAGTAGAATCAACGCTGTCTGACGCATATAAGTGGACTTTCCGGCCATATTTGGGCCTGTAATAATCGAAACACGATTTTTCTTATCATCCAAAAGCGTATCGTTTGCAATAAACATATCGTTTGGAATCATCTGTTCTACAACCGGATGTCTTCCGTTCTTGATATTGATGACGCCTTTTTCATTGATTTTCGGTCTCACATAATGATTGCGTTCCGCCACGAAGGCAAATGACGCGAATACATCCAGTTTTGCGATAGCTTTTGCCGTCTTCTGGATACGAAGCACTTCCGCGCCGATGGTATCCCGCACCTGACAATATAATTCATATTCCAACGCGTATAACTTATCTTCGGCGCCTAGAATCGTATCTTCCAGCTCTTTGAGACGCGGAATAATATAACGCTCCGCATTGGCAAGCGTCTGTTTTCTTGTATAGTAATCCGGCACAAGGTCCTTGTAGGAATTAGTCACTTCCAGATAATACCCAAATACTTTGTTGTATTTGATTTTCAAGTTCTTGATGCCTGTCTTTTCTCTTTCTTCTGATTCCAACTCGGCAAGCCATGTCTTTCCTTCAGTCTTAGCGCTCCGAAGACGGTCTACTTCCTCGTTGTAGCCATCCCGGATAATGCCTCCTTCTTTCATGGCAAGCGGGGGCTCTTCCACAATGGCAGTCTCTACAAGCTTGTATAAGTCCTGCAGCGGGTCCAGCTCCTCATGAAGATTTCGCAATAAGCCGCTTTGCATTTCTTCCAAAATATAACGGATATGAGGAAGCATCTGCAACGAACATTTGAAAGCGGTCAAGTCCCTCGGATTGGCAGACTGATATGTAATCCGGCTGATTAAACGTTCCAAATCATATACCGGAGACAAATATTCTCGGATTTCCTCTCTTGCGATGGCGTTGTCCTTCAGCTCTTCTACGGCATCCAACCGCGCTACAATCGCATCCTGCTCAATCAAAGGCTGCTCGACGTAACTTCTGAGCGTTCTCGCTCCCATGGCCGTTCTCGTCTTATCCAGTACCCAGAGGAGAGAGCCTCTTTTCTGCTTCTCACGCAACGTCTCACAGAGCTCCAAGTTTCTTCTTGTAGAACTGTCTAAGAGCATGTATTTCCCCGTCGTATAACCGGTAATATGCGTTAAATGGGAAAGAGAAGTCTTCTGCGTCTCATAGAGATATTGCATCAGCGCTCCCGCGGCAATCACACCGCAATTATAATCGCCGAGTCCTAATCCTTCTAAAGTTCCCACTTGAAAATGTTCTTTCAAGACACGCTCACACATCGCATCGTCAAAGTACCAGGCGTCCAGAGAATAAATGGCAATGCCAAGCCTCTCTTTCAAGTCTTCCAAATCCATGCCGCTCATATAAAACGGCTCGTTGCAGATAATCTCAGACGGTGAAAATTTTGCAATCTCATCCAGTAATTTCTTCCCACTGTCAAGTTCCGTCACAAAATAATCGCCGGTAGACACATCTGCCACAGAGAGACCATATCGGTCCGCGATGTAAACGATACACATAATATAATTATTCTTCGTCTCATCCAATGCCTGCACATTCAGATTTGTACCAGGTGTTACGATTCGAACTACTTCGCGCTTCACAATCCCTTTCGCCTGCTTCGGGTCTTCCACCTGTTCACAGATTGCCACTTTATATCCTTTGGATACAAGACGATTCAGATAGCTTTCTACAGCGTGATAAGGAACGCCGCACATTGGCGCACGTTCCTCAAGCCCGCAATTCTTGCCCGTCAATACGATTTCCAACTCTCTGGAAACCGTAACGGCATCTTCAAAAAACATCTCATAAAAATCGCCTAATCTATAAAATAAGATGCAGTCCGGATATTGTTTCTTTGTCTCCATATATTGCTGCATCATCGGCGTTAATGTACCATCCATCTATTTTTTCCTTGTATTTATCAGGTTTTTCGCACCTCTTTTTCGCCTACTACACATTTTACTACACACTTTTTGAAAAAATGTCTTTTGGAAGATTCTGTCCTGATAAATACCGTCCTTTCTTTATGTAATTCCTTTTCCTAATTCTTTTCCTTTTAAGTCCTTTCCCATTTAGATGTATCATTCCTTTCACTGAAAGGCAAAAAAACACATTCTACCAATTCATCAACAATCATAGCAAATTTTGAAAATCTTTTCAATGAAAAAAATTTTTCCTATAAATAGAATAAATTTTTACACCCTCTCCATATTCAAATATTTCTCTCGTAAATACCAGGCATGGTCTTCTGTAATATCACCTTTTCTTTCTGAAAATATTATTTTTGTGATTGTAAATATACTATTCCTCTCTGATATGCAGTCTCTGCAGAAGTTTCGATATCTGGTATAAGCATGTTTTCTTTTTTGCTCTGATTTGGTCTAATAAACTTTTTGTGGGAAATGCCTATCTCAAGCTTAGAATTCTCAAGTGTAAATTTAAGGATATCTCCATAAGCACTTGGCTGATTACTGCTAGCTTCTCCAATAATCTTTCCAAGTTTTCCATCTCGTACCCATGTACAAAGCAATGTTGCAGAACTAAAAGTATATTTATCCGAGAGAATAACCAATTCTATTGGATTGTTTGTTTTTTCTTCTTTGGTTGATTCTTTATATGTTTTAAGTCCTTCTTTTTCTTCATATCCTCGTTGCTCTATTGCAAAAGAAGAGTATCTACATATCATAGTCGATGCAGGTACTGACATTCCAAGTTCATTCAGAATTAAACTACAAGTCTCGCTATTACCTCCCGGATTTCCCCTGACATCAATCATTACTTTGTGACACCCGATATCGAGAGCCTCTGCCAACTCTGAAAGGATGAAATCTAACTTTTCATCGACTACGCACAAGTTTAAATCAATCACAAAAATATCTCCTTTTTTGTAACAGTTATTTTCGCCTACTCCATAAGAGAGCGTTTCAATTTTTTCATTTCCGAAAGGATATTGCTGTTTTCTTCCATCAGAAAACAAGATTTGAACTTTATTATTTTGAATTTTCACCCCACAATTTACTAATACACTTTTGACTATCAAAAATCTTTCTCTGTTTTTCGCTATTGCATTTTGGTTCTCGTGAGGTCGAATTAAATCGATTGTGTGATAAATATCTTGTATGTTTATACCACCAATTTCTTCTATGTATAAGTTTGTTTTTTCCCATTTTCATATAGATATGTTCTGCCATTTTCATAGATTGATTCTATTTGTAAAAATGGAGTTTTTTCTCCAGTTTCCCAGCTAAGTGTCGTATGTCCATCATCAAGGGAGGATAGATAGATGGAAGTTTTTTCTTGAAATTCTGTTATCGGCATTGCTCTTTGTGTGGTTTCTATATATGTTTTTTTTGCAGCTTTGTATTTTTCTTGTTCCTTTTCTAGCACAAAAAAGGGATGTACACTTTCCAGATACTCTATCACTTGGTTCCGGTCTTCTGCAACCTGTGTTTTTGATAAGTTCTGATTTGAGGAACAATCTGTTTCTTTCTGAACCGAACATCCAGATTGGAAAGTTATAAAAAATATTGTCAAAATGATAGAAATCATTTTTTTTAAATATATAGCTTCGGTCTTTTGTTGCATAGTATATCCTTTCTTTTTTATAAACTAACGCCATTTTTTAATGTCTGATACCAAAATTATGTTACGAACTACTATTTTACACCTATTTCTCGTAGGCATCCCTTACTTCAATACATGGGTCACCTAAAATCATCATAGGTTTGCTACAAAACTTATGTGCGATTACTTAGACCAGACTTTAATCGGAAAGCTAATAACATCTTGCAGAACAGACGACTTGAACTCGTTAGAGCAAACACATGACGCGCAACACACAAAAGAGATTCCACTAGGGAATCTCTCATTTCCATGTCCTTTATAATTCGTAGTCTTCTTCTAGTAATGCAGCCTCTTCCAATATCCCTGTTTCTATCTCTTGTTGGCTTAACTGTTCAATCATATTTGCAGTAGCATCTCTACATTTTGTCACAGCATACAAACAATCTTTTATATCGTCTGCGGTTAGTTCAATACTATCGTCTCCTGGATATCGGGTGGAAAAATAATATCCGTCAATGATACGCATTGCATTTTTTGTATCCCGTTCAAACTTCAAATCCATTTCACTGTCTAGAAATTTAATTAGTGTCTGCTGATTAAGCAGCTATCTGTAACTTCCAACTCTTACATCTGTTCC